>QHZB01000138.1 GCA_003224525.1 Acidobacteriota bacterium
GGGGTCGAATATCATCGCTTTGGCAATTCAGGAATAGGCGGCTAGGAAGTGTATGGTGTCCTAAAACGGCAGGTCAACCTCTGGCCTGCATTTCTGCATTTCCGGAAAACGAGTCACGCCCCCCACGCGAAGAAGCCGCACGTTAAGTCCTCACGAAGCCATAGCGATGTTCACTTTCCTCTATTCTCCCGGGCTGGAGGCCACTAACAACGTAAGCGAGCGAGCCATCCGAGCGCTCATCGGCGCGCGCAAGAACTGGGGCGGCAACCGCATACCCCGAGGAGCTCGCGCCCAGGCGGTGCTCACCAGCATTTTGCAAACGGCCAAACAGCAGGGCCAGAAACCTTCGATGCTTTGGCGGAATTACTGTGTTCGAGTGACCAACATAAGATTCTCGATGTGGTGCCAGCGACCCGAGAAACACCCCAGGATTCCTCGCCGGCTCCCCCGCGTAGGTTCGTGCCCGACCGCTTCCACGCGCCCCGGGCCGATCTGGCAGCCTCCGCGTGAGGCGCGGTGGCCGCTGGGATCCTCTGCTTACACGGCCGCGGCACGGTAGGCCGCGTCCTACAGCGCCAGCAGCCGATCGTGCAACTTCGTCAGCCTTACCCGGCCCTTGGCGGACACAAACGGGTCACCACCGTCGACCACCAAGGACAACATCTCTAACAGGCGCTCCAGCTCCCAGCGGTACCAAGCCGGATGGGACGCGTCCCCTGAAAACCGCTGGATCCGCTGGTCCAGACCGAGCGATTCGGGCATATCCAGCCGTTTTAATTCGCGTAGCTCTGCGCCAGTGATCCGCACCTGATGCTTTTGGTCATACTTGCCATGCTTTTGGTCATACTTGCCGGGCTTCATGCTGCCGAGTGTACTCGCGTCTGTTCTCCGTTCCAACCTCCTTAGATCCATGCCAAGAACTCGTGGGCTGGAAGAAGCCACAGAGCGCCCTGTCTTTGGGGGCGGATGCCCTCCCGAACTACCTGGATGCCATATCGAGGCTTCAGACGCTCATGAAAGTAAACCAATGAAGGGTCTATCGCGCCCGTAGATAGTTTCGCCTCAATGAGTGCATAGGGTTTCCTCCTCTCGGTGACGAGGAAATCCGTTTCTTTTTTTTCCTTATTCCGAACATAATGCAATTCGAAATCCCCATATCCCCAATCATTCCAGGCATCGACAAGCTTTCGCAAGTGGACAGCGACCAGATTCTCGAAACGAGGACCGGGGGTTTCCACTTCCGTGAAATCATAGAAGTACACCTTCCCCTCGCGTCGGAGTGCGCGAGCCATGCGCTGGGCGTAAGGGCGTATCTCAAAAAGATAATAGAGCCGCTCCAACGTCTGGAGCCAATGCTGAACCGTATCGAAAGCGACGTTGAGGTCTTCGCGTAAGCTGTTGATCGAAAGCGGGGAGCCAATGCGTTCCGGCAGGAGCATCAAGAGGCTTTCGACAAGCCCAATCTCCCGGATGCGCGTCAGGTCCCTGAGGTCCTCTCGAATGATGAGTCGATGATGTTCCTGCTTCCAGCGACGAAAGAGTTCTTCAGACCCTGCAAACAGGGGTTCCGGGAAACCGCTGAATCGTTCCAGGGTCAGGAGTCCTTCCGAGGCTCCAGCGTGCGGGGTCTGCTCCAGAACAGATTTCCAAAACGTTTCAGGCGGGAGGACGTCGGCGCGGTCAGCGCGGAGCAATTCCCCCAGCGTGAAGGGGTGCAGCCGGTAGAGGGCATAACGCCCGAAAAGGGAATCTCCTCCCTTTTGGTAAATGTCCAGCCGACCGCTGCCAGTCACAAGCAGTTCCAGGTTTCGGCCGTGGACGTCAAACAGCCCCTTGAGAAACCGTTTCCATCGGGGGTACTTGTGGATTTCATCCAATGCTACACGGATCCTACCGGAGGACCACTGGCCACCCCCTGCCGTCACCCAGAAGGATTCGGGGTTCTTGAGGATCGCTCTTCTGTGCGTGTCATTATCCCAGTTGAAGTAGTTAGACGAAGCCCCTACTTTTTCAAGCAGACTCTGCGCCAGCGTGGTCTTCCCCACCTGCCTCGGACCGGCAACGAGGGCCATACGCTTTTCCTCTCGAAAGAGGCGTTCAATGGCCGGAGTCACGTAGCGCATACGCGTATTTTACATATAGCCCTAAAAAAGTCTAGACCTTTTTAGGGGCATACTAAAAGCAAACTTATGGGTAGTCTCAGCTCCCGTCGCCATCCTCGGCGTCGCCGGATGTGGCTCTGTCTGGATTACTACTCGCTCCAAAAAGAACCCCGCTTTGCTGATGGTCATCGACTACTGGACGGCCGATGCTTGCGCGTTTCTGGCGACCTGTCAACGCTTTCAGGTTCCCGCATTTGTCGAACGGTTGCGATCAGGAAATGCTCAAAGACAAAGAGACTGGGTGAGTATGTGAAACTCGCCACTACCCCTCGGATCGGCTGCGGAGAAATCCATTCTGTTCCGTAAACGCAGGATTGCTACTCGTTGGGTAATTGGGGCGAGGTGCGCAAATTCTTCCCTAGTTCCTGTGGTGCACCTGCCTCGTCTGCCTGGCTCTGTGGCTTTGGTCCAGGGCGTCACGCGAAGCCGTCTTCGGAGCTGCGGAGATACGCGCACCCTTATGAACGGACTTGGCGGGAGTCTCGGCTCTCTCCGGGACGAGCGACTCGTCGAACTCAATGCCAAACACATCAGCAAGGTCCGCGGCTGCGATTGACTTCCGCTTGCTCGGAGCAGGTGTGATGATGGGCCTGCCGGCCTGAGCTATCAATTCCATCTGGTCAACTCCTCGAAGCGTAAAGAGCAATTCCGGCTGACTGTCCAGGCGATTACCCACGCCATATAGCGTTGCTGCCAGATGCTTGCACATGCCCGCCCAATCTGGACACGAGCAGGACATCTCGATTTCGTGAGGGGCCGGAAATAGGCCACTCTTATGTTCGGTCACGATCGCCATGACGTCCTTGGATAGTTTGCCCTGCAGCAATTCAACCAGCGAGCCAATCTGCTGTCCGCACTTTGTTCGAATCGCTTTCCATGCAGGCCCATTCAGAGGTTTGATTTTTACGGTGATTCGGTAAAGTTCCGACCCGCAGACCATCGAAGTCACTTTTCCTGCTTCGATCTTCAGGTCCAACACCGATCCGTTGCGAACGTAGGTTCGACCGCGGGGTAACCGGTTGCTGAAATCGCTGTACGATTCCAGATTGTCACACCAAGCCTGGCCCCAAAAAGTAGTGACGATTTTCCGGCCGGCAATTTTCACCGGACAAAACTTCTGGCCCTTTTTGGCCAGCTTTTCGATCTTGCGCATGGCCTTAGCGCGACGCTCCGCCACGGACACGTAAGGCCGGTAACTCCACCAGGACATAGCGCGTTCCTTTCAGGCACTCACGATTCCATGGCCTTGTTTATGTCTAACGACACGAAGCGAAGCAGTTGGTCATTACTCATTTCCGTTAGCAGCGCTTCCGCGCCACCATCCAGTAACTGGCGCGACAAGTCCGTCTTTTGCGCGATCAATTCGTCGATCTTATCTTCCACGGTGCCGCGGCATACGAATTTGTGAACAAAGACGTTGCGTTTCTGACCGATACGGAACGCCCGGTCCGTTGCCTGATTCTCCACGGACGGATTCCACCAGCGATCGAAGTGGATAACGTAGGATGCGGCGGTAAGGTTAAGCCCCGTGCCCCCAGCCTTAAGGGAAAGAACAAAAAACGGCGGGCCGTCTTCGCGTTGAAACGCTTGGACCAATTCGCGCCTTTTCCCCACGGGCGTTTGCCCATGCAACACCAAACCCGGCTTGCCGAAGACCTCGCGAAGGAACTCGGCCAGGGGCGCGGTGATTTCACGAAATTGAGAGAAGATCAGGACCTTCTCCTGGCGTTCTGCCAATTCCTGGCAAATTTCGGCCAGCCTTTGAAACTTTCCGCTGTGTTCGGCCGCGTAAGCATTATCCCCAGTGAGTTGCGAGGGGTGATTGCAAATCTGTTTCAGCCGCATCAAGTACGACAGGACGATCCCGCGCCGCTGGATGCCGTCAACTTGGTCGATTTGCCGGGCGAGTTCTTTGACCGATTGCTGATACAAAGCAGCCTGCTGTTTGCTCAATCCGCAAAAGGCATTGACTTCTGTTTTCTCCGGCAGATCGGAGATGACGTGTTTGTCAGTCTTGAGCCGCCGCAGGATATAGGGTTGCACGAGACTGCGTAGTGGTCCATAGGAATTACTCTCGCGGCCATTCATTTGCTTCACGAAGCTGGCAAAGGCCTTGGCGCCCCCCAGCAGGCCAGGGTTGAGAAAATCGAACAGGGACCACGCAATTCCTTTACGGCTCTAGCTTGGCGTGTGCCCGCGTTCTTGATCGCCTGTGCTTCGTCGAGGATCGCCAGCCTCCATTCACGCTGCCGGAGAGACTCCAGTCTTCCCAGCATCGTGTAGGTGGTAATGACCAAATCACAGTCCCCACAGGCATCCAGCTCTTTCCCCTCGCCGTTGGTCTCCGACGGATGGGCAATGAACATGGATAGCGCGGGGGCAAAACGAGAGATTTCCGCTTTCCAGTTGGCGATCAGCGATGCCGGAACGACCAATAGGCTGGGGTTCTCTCTCGCGGTGGAGTCATGTTTCAAGTGAAGCAGCAAGGCGAGGACCTGGATCGTCTTGCCCAGCCCCATGTCGTCCGCCAAGCATGGTCCCAATCCCAATCTGGTCATGAACCGGAGCCAATGAACACCGACTTGTTGATACGGCCGAAGTTCTGTCCTTATTCCGGGCGGAGTGGCATCAAGCACACGCTCGGGATGCCGCAATTCCTGAAGTACTTTCTCCAGATGCTGTCCCGCGGAAATTCCCACCCATTCCTTGGCTGCCTGCGGTATGGCCGAAGCTGCATCGCCTTCGAGTTTTGCGCCCGACAGCATGCGCATGCCCTCAAAAAAGGAGATGCCTCCGTGCTGCGCTGTCCGTTCGACATTCTTCCAGTGCCGCAAAGCTTCCGCCAATCTGTCGCGGTCCAGTTCCACCCATTTTCCCTTGAGGGCAACTAAACCGCCCGATGATTCGAGGATGGCGCGCAATTCCTTTTCATCCAGTGGCTGTCCGTCGAATGTCACGGCGACGGAAAAATCCAGCAACGCATCGGCGCTGATCTTGGTGCTGTTGCCCACGGTCACGCTGACCACGGGTCGCGGTGGCCGGGAAGCTTTCCACCAATCCGGCACGCGAACGATCAGCCCGCTCTGTTCGAGTGTGGGGATATCCTTCAAAAGCTTATAGGCATCGGTTGGTGTCCATGCCAAAGGACTGTAGATATCACCTGCCTCGACCATTTCCTTTACCCACGGGATTCGCTCGGCGGCGCGATGAATTGGTTGCAACAGAGAAAGCAACCCCGCACGGTTCCTCGAGCCAGCGTATTCTTCTAACGCCCGCTCCAATGGCAAGTGCTGCACCCGTCCCTGCGCTGAAAGCCGACTCGCGTACGACGCCAAGAAAGCGAACGGATGGTCGGGATCACGCTTGTTTTCCGCCAAGTGAAACGACACCCTCCCGACCGCCCGCCACAATGGATTCCGTTCCCGAAGGTATTCCTGCACGCCGTGGCCCGACGCCTGCACTTCCTTTCGCACCAAAATATCAAGGTCCGCCCACCACTCCTTCAGCAAGTCGGCATTTAGGTACTCCAAACCTCGCATCGGGGGAGCCGACAGAACCATTGCAGCCAAATCGCCTTCCGTTGGCGGGGAAACCGGCGGGAACTCTGCCTGTCCGGCTATCTCGGGTGTATGGCATAGCTGCGTCAGGTACGCCCGGCCAAAATCGCGTGCGAAGGAAAAATCCGCGGGCAAACTTGCCTGTAATTCAGTCGTGGATAAATGGAGAATTCCGCGCGATGAACTGTCGGCGAAAGCCTCGATGATGCGCTTTGCCGCGCCTTCATTGCTGTCCGGGGCGGTCTCCGCGAACAACCATCCGCGAGGAGAGATGCATAGGTTCATTGCCGTCCTGATTATGCAATAGTTTCAACCAGCGCGACACGCAACCCGGCACTCGTATCCTAGTCCAGCTCTGAAGACCGGCCACGGACAACGCCTGCGACGCTTTCAAGGGAAATGGAGTCGGCAAGATAGTTGAGGCGGGCTAGACGTCACTACGGCCGGGCGTGAGCTCCTTAACGAAGTGCTCCACATCAAGGGCGTCAACATCCCTGGCGATAGCCGATGTAACCGGAGAGCGAAGCGTTTTCCGATGGACGACGATCAGTCGGCGCGATTTTTTTCCGAGAGCACGCTGCAATGACAGCAAGGGAGCGGCCATCCACGGGTGGACGGTCTTCCCGGCCTTCGCTTCTATCAACCAGAGCCCGACATTTGGCCTAGGCACGAGGAAATCCACCTCCAAGCCCTGCTGGTCGCGGAAGTAGTACAACTCCTTTCGCAGTCCTCGATTAACCTGGCTCTTTAGTATTTCCGCCGCGATGAAGCCTTCGAAGAGAGCGCCCAGAAAGGGAGAACGCTCAAGCTCGGGTACTGATCTTATGCCCAAGAGAAAAGAGGCGAGTCCTGAGTCACCCCAGTACACTTTGGGGGATTTGATGAGCCGCTTTCCAAAATTCTCAAAATATGGAGGGACAACAATGATTTCGCCAGTCGATTCGAGAATTTGTAGCCATTCACTGACGGTGGGAACAGAAACGCCAAGGGGAGCAGCCAGATCTGTCTTGTTCAGAATTTGGCCATGACGACTGGCCAACAGCGCCAGAAAACGACGAAAGGTTACGAGATCACGCACGTTTATAATTGCCCTGACGTCGCGTTCCAGATAAGTTTGCAGATAGGAAGCGAACCACAGTTCACGCGCTTTAGGACGAGCCAGCACTTCCGGAAAGCCACCATGCAGAAGGTTCACTTTGCTGGTCTCCGCCGTGCTCAATGGCCAAAGTTGCAGGATGGCAGCGCGACCCGCCATGGATTCCGTGATTCCACGCATCAATGGAGCTTCCTGCGATCCTGTGAACAGCCACTGCCCCATGCGCCGCGGCCGCCCGTCGATGAGCGTGCGGACATAGTTCAGCAATTCGGGAGCGTTCTGGATCTCGTCAAAAATGACAGGTGGGCGAATTCCTTCGATAAATGCACGCGGGTCACTTCGGACGCGTCCTTGAATGTCGGGGTCTTCCAGCAGCACGTATTGGGCAGCGGGAAACAGTTCACGTAGTAGCGTCGTCTTTCCCGCGCGACGAGGTCCCGTCACCACCACGGCTGGAAAATGCCGTGTCGCCTGCCGCAGGACATCTGCGAGTTTTCTCGGAATGTAACGCATATGAGAATTCTAAACTAATAGTTTAGGATTCTCAATATCTCTTTTGGATGGCAATCCGCGGGAACCAGTCGGGTGTAGGCCGTAAAGACATTCCTTGGTGTTGCTGGTATCCCCTCGGTCAGCTTGTTTGCCCCTGCGCTCGTGAGAAGGTCCTCGATTCCACCACGCGACGAGGTGATCTAGGTTCTAGGAAAACCGTGGCATTCCCTTCCTAGAATCGCTGCTGAATAGAGTTGTCTCGATAGCAGGCAGGTCGAGCAACACTACTCGAATGCAGCCTTGAATACATTGATTCTGCCGGACTCCGGGCGGTAGAATTCCAATGAGGTATGGAACAATGATTCGAAAAACTTTCTTCTTGATCGCGCTTGCATTTCTCTGCGCTTCCGCAGAAGCGCAGATCGCCGGCGATTACCTGGAGAGCCGCAGCGCCGACGTCTATACGGGTCAGTGCTTTGCCAATGGCGAGGTCGGCCTGACGGGCGATCAGGCCATCCTGGCGTGGCATATTCGTTCCGGCAGTTGGGATGGCGTGAAGCTGGACGGGTTCAGTGTGGTCGCTGCCGTGAAGGCCAGCGCTACGTTGGGCGATCCATACGCCGACCCCTATCCCGCGAAATCCGTGCTGATCGTTGATAACCGGGCGGACGCTCGTGAGCGCGGCGCGCTCGCTGCTTTCGCGCGACACATGGGCGGCAAGTTGCTCGCAAATGTGGTGAGCGTCATCAACGCACCCATTGACATCCAGGTAGCCCAGGAGCATCACGGTAGCGCGCTTCTTCGCGCTGGCGATTTCGTAACACTCCAGACCCGCAGCATCAACGAGAACGATCACCTATGCGGCAACGAGTCGACGTTCTATCCTCCCCTGACCCAGCTCAGTCATGCCATGGCCGCCGTTGCTATGACCAACAGCTATAGCGGCAAAGGTTTGGGCACGACGTGGACGTTGCACGACAAGCGCAGCGCCTTTGTTGGCTCGTTCTAATGCTGTACGTTTTAAGCTTTTCATCCGCACCCAAGCAGGCACGGAGCATTTTCTTGCTTCGACCGTAAAACATCGTCTGAGGTATATGCGCTGGAAAACTGCTGCCCTTCTCCTGCTGGTCCTTTCAGCAAGCGCTCTAGCGGCACCCAGGGTGGAGACCACCGGGCCGTGCACTGACAGCGCCGTGGCCGACGCGGTGAGGAAAGCTCTCGCGCCACAGGGCTACCGCGTGATCCTCGACGACGGCTCAACCGTTGACCTCTGGCCTCCTGCCCAAATTCAAAGCAGTGCCAAAACTCGCGAGGATGCCACGTATCCTCTTGCACCGTCGCTTTTCTTCGGCGTCATCCATTTCGCTAAGAACGCCCGCGATGCCCGTGGCAACGCCATTTCTCCCGGTACCTACAACTTGCGCTACGAGCTACAGCCGAACGATGGCAATCATCTCGGCACTTCGCCCACCCGTGACTTCCTGCTGCTGGTCCCCACCGCGGCAGATACAAATCCAGCCGAGAGCTACAGTTTCGATCAGGTGATTCATCTCAGCGAACAAGTGACCGGCAAGAAGCATCCTGCGGTATTCAATCTGGTACCCGCCGATGCCCAGCAGTTTCCATCCGTTGTCACCGATTCCGGGGATCACATCATTCTGTTCTTTAGAGTGAAGACCCAGTCCGGCGAGCTGCCGCTGGCATTGGTTGTGAAGGGGACCACGGAGGAATAGCTGCCGTAGGTCCGCGAGGCTTTCATTCAGGAATAGCGATGGGTTAATTTGAATTTTCTGAATCATGGCAAGACAAAAATCAAACTGACCGGCCACGCAATGACTCTTGACAGAGAATCTCGCCTGGAATAATGATAAATTCCTACTAAATTTCATTCCACGAGGTAACTACATGACTGCTAACGGCGACAAATCCTCCGGCCTTTCGCGACGAGACTTCCTGAAAATTTCCAGCATTGCTGCATCGGTTCCGCTAGTCGCGGGACCGAGGGTCATCGAAGTAGCGGGGCAGGAGGTTGCTGTCCATGGTCCCGGTGCGGTTCCCGTCACGTTGAGCGTGAATGGAAAGCGGTTCAATGCTGAGCTGGAGCCGCGCGTCACACTGCTGGACGCATTGCGCGAGCATTTCGAGGTGACCGGCCCCAAGCGCGTCTGCGATCGCGCGGAGTGTGGCGCTTGTACCGTGTTGATCGACGATCGCCTGGTATATTCATGCACCACACTGGCCATCGAAGCGCAGGGCAAAGAGATTGTCACGGCCGAAGGTTTGGGCGGGGGCGAGCGGCCGCATTCTGTACAGTCTGCCTTCGTCAACAATGATGCGCAGCAATGCGGGTTCTGCACGCCAGGGTTCACCGTCGCCACCAAATCCTTTCTGGACAGAAATCCGCACAGCAACGACCGAGAAATTGCCCACGGCCTCGCAGGGAACCTCTGCCGCTGCGGAACCTACCGCGGTATCCATGGCGTGGTCGCCCAGATGACCGGGCGAGAACCGCAAGGCAATGCGGGTACGACGATGATCGCGTCTCGCGCTACTGCTTCCTCGAAAGGAGATGCGTGATGCCGGCCGAAGACAAGTACACCTACCCACCTGCAGACCAGCGCACTTACGTCGGCCGACGTATGGGCCGCGTCGATGGCACTGCAAAGTCCACTGGCCACGCGAAATACACATACGATTACAACCCCAAGGGCTTGCTTTACGGCGCCTTCGTTCGCTCTCCCTACGCCCACGCGCGCATCACCAATATCAATACGAGCGAAGCCGAAAAGATGTCGGGCGTAAAGGCTGTCGAGATTGTGCAGAAGCCCGGCAGCGAGATCCATTGGGCTGGAGACGAGGTCGTAGCCATCGCTGCGGTTGATGAACCCACCGTGCGCGACGCCGTTCGCGCCGTCAAAGTCGAGTACCAGCAACTCCCGCATCTCGTTATCGATTCGCAGGAGCCGCCTCACACTATCCCGCCAGATACCAGCCCGCTCGGCCTCGATGATCTCGAAGACATGGCTAGAAATCAGGTCCCCAGCGCTCAGATGGTGAAGGAAATTAACGAGCGCGGCATCACCTTCAAACCGGAAGAGGCGCCGCTGGAGCGCATCCCGGCCGACATCGCCAATGCGGTGAAATCGGCCAAGCAGAAGCCCGCCGAAAAGAAGCCTCCGACCTGGTACAAACCAGCCGCCGCGGAAACGCAGGGTGATGCGGATGCCGCTTTCCAGGCTCCCGACGTGGTCATCTCGGAAGGGCTTTATGGATTACCGGTCATCACGCATTGCTGCCTTGAGACGCATGGCGCTGTTTCCGAATGGACCGACAGCGATCACCTGCTGACACACGCGTCCACCCAATACATCTCCGGCATTCCCGGTCAGATGGCGGAGGTCGTCGGCATTCCTGCCGCGAACATTCGGCAAGTGCAGGAGAACATCGGCGGAGGGTTCGGCAGCAAGTTCGGACCAGACCGCTGGGGGATCTACAGCGCGAAGCTATCAAAGAAAGCGGGCGGTGCCCCTGTCAAAATGATGCTCAGCCGCGCTGAGGAACTCGAAGTTGCGGGCTGCCGCCCCTCAGCTTACGCGCGCGTGCGTGTGGCCGCGAAAAAGGACGGAACGCTGACGGCATGGGATTCCTTCGGCTGGGGCACTGGCGGGCCCGGCGGCGGCGGTTCGCCCCCGATCCCTTATCTGATTCGCGATCGTGTTCCCAACTATCGCATTCAGTGGACCGCAGTCGTCAACAACATCGGCCCGGCTCGCGCGTGGCGTGCGCCTAACCATCCGCAAGCCTGCTTGATCACTATGGCCGCTCTCGACGACCTGGCGCATAACGTCGGCATGAACCCGCTCGAGTTTTTCAAGAAGAACATCGAACTGACTGGGCCGCGCGCCAGCACTTACATGGACGAGTTTCCTGTCGCCGACGAATTGATGGGCTGGTCCAAACGCTGGCACCCGCGCGGCGACAAAACACCTGGGCCCATCCAGCGCGGGCTCGGTATGTCCATGCATACGTGGGGTGGGCGCGGACATCAGAGCGAATGCGACCTCACCATCCAGCCCGACGGCTCCGTGACGATCAAGATGGGCACGCAGGATCTCGGCACAGGGACTCGGACCGCCATCCTCGCGGTCGCCGCCGATACCCTTGGCCTCACACCTCAGCAGATCACCTTGCTTTACGGTGATACGCGGTATCCCATGTCTGGTGGTTCTGGCGGCAGCACGACCATTGGCGGTGTTTCCTCCGCCACGCGTCGGGCTTCCGTGGACGCGCGCGATGCGCTCTTTGCGAAAGCTGCGCCGGTGCTCGGATCCACGCCCGAGCAGCTCGAGGTCGTGAAGGGCCAAGTTCGCGTGAAAGGCCAGGCTTTGAAGGCTCTAAGCTGGAAGGAAGCCTGCTCGAAAATGGGCGCCGTTCCTATCAACGCCCACGGCAAAAACCTCGGCGGTCGCGATCCGTTGATGAACAGCGGTGTCGGTGGTGTGCAAATGGCCGACGTGTCCGTGGACACCGAGACGGGCATCGTCAAAATCAACAAGATGGTCGCCGTCCAGGATTGCGGCTTGATCGTTTCGCTAGAAACGGCGGAATCGCAGTGCTATGGCGCGCTAATTATGGGCATCAGTTATGCCCTGTTTGAAGAGAAAGTCATGGACCCGACCAGCGGGCGCATGCTGAACCCCAATATGGAGTTCTATCGGCTCGCGGGCATCGGCGATATCGGCGAGCTTGTCGTTCACATGATGGTCAACAAATACGACAACCGCGGTGTTATCGGCCTCGGAGAGCCGCCCGTCATTTCGCCCGGCGCGGCCATCAGTAATGCCGTGGCGAATGCGATTGGCGTGCGCGTGCCCATGCTGCCCCTCACGCCAGCTCGCGTGCTGGCCGCGTTGGGAGAGCAGAAAGGGGAAAACGCATGATTCAGTTCGAGTACGTAAGTGCGAACTCGGTGAAACAGGCTCTTGGCTTGCTCTCCCCTAACTGGGGCGATACCGAAGTCCTCGCTGGTGGGACCGATCTCCTCGGCCTCATGAAGGATTTCGTTCTCACTCCCAAGCGCGTCGTCAATATCAAACACGTTTCCGGCCTGGAAGCGATAAGGACCGAAGGCGATGGCGGCGCGCGCATCGGCGCCTTGGTCACACTGGACCGCATCGTCGAGGCCTCGCACATCCGGCAAAACTATCCTGCCCTTGCCGAAACCGTCGCCGATGCCGCCAGTCCGCAAATCCGGAACATGGCTACCATCGGCGGCAACCTCTGCCAACGCCCCCGCTGCTGGTATTTCCGGAACGGAATGGGCCTGCTACCAAAGACACCGGATGGGAAGTCCATGGTCGTCGAGGGTGACAACCGATACCATGCCATCATCGGTAATGAAGGTCCCGCCTGCTTCGTAAGCCCCTCAACGATTGCACCTTTGCTGATTGCTTATGGTGCGCGCCTGCGCATCGTGGGAGCAGGTGGAGAGCGCGAGCTCGCGCTCGAAAAATTCTTCCGGATTCCAGGCTCCGATGCTGAGCGCGAGCATGACCTGAAGCCGAATGAGCTTGTTACTGAGATTCTCCTTCCATCGGCAAAGAGCGTGCGCGCCGCAAATTACG
>QHZB01000464.1 GCA_003224525.1 Acidobacteriota bacterium
GTCGGTGAGCAGAACTGATGCTTTGCCCGGTACCGGGTAGCTGTGAACCGGTAGCTGCTCGGCGTTTTCAATTCTCTTTTTCGCTTGCTGCCCAATTGCTCCGACCGCCGCGCAACTGATCACAGGCAGGGTGATGAGACGGGTCTGAATCGACATGAGCGTCCTCTAGCCTTCAACCAGAATTTCCCTTTTGGACTCGAAAACAGCAGCGATTATACTCCCCAAATCGTGATCGCGACTGGGTTGGCGGCATAGCGGCGCCGCCGCGCGGATTTCTCCTGGATGTCGGCTATTCGGAAGCGATTCTATCCCCCCTCTGTATTGCCTTCCCAAACTAACCCAAGGACGTATTGACAGCCCCTATACCAATGGTGCTATACGTATGCTATACGTATTCCTGCATCGCGGTACGGTGCGATTGATTTCGCCCTCGGGCAGTATAGGAGGTCGTCGATGAATGCTAAGAACGCAGCTACTCGCCAGGATGTAATTGCAAATTCCGTGGACCACCAAATCTCCATGCTCGCAGACTCCACCGCTTCCCCGGCGCAGATGGAAGTGCTGCTAGCGTCCGAACTCGACTACGACCTTATCGTGTGGCCCCGGCAATACCTGGAAACCTACCTCGATTCCGATGAAACGGGCCGGGTGCCACTCGACGCCGAGCAACTCCAGGATGTTCTCGAAGCGGCTTTTGATCGGGACGCAACGCTCGCACGTGAGTATCTCGAAGAATTGAACGGCGAGCGCGGACCAAAGCCCCTCGGGGATTACAAGCTGCAAATAGTAAGTTTGCAGACCCATCGGGAAGAGATTGAATACGAACTGCTCTTCGATCCAACGGACCCCCAAGGCTTTCGAGACCTCATCGAAACACTAGACCTTCGGGCGTGGCAGAGGCTCAGAGTTCAGCCCACTGCTCCTCTCGAAACACAGCCCAATACCGAACGACGCGAGAGCAATAGCGTCATAGCTGTGCATCAACCCGGAAGCGGTGCCGTCGAGGTTGACAACAAGACCACAGGCACCGACGTGCGCAAACTGATTGGCGGGAGTGAACTGCCTCCCGGTCTCCGGTCGGCCCTGAAACAGATGGCTCCCGATGCACGCGTCGAGCACGCGCAGACCGATAGCGGCACCTACCGGGGTCGCATCATTTGCGAGACTGCGAAAACCCTCATCCAGCAGATCACTTCACATTGCGCGGTTGTCCACCGCAAAGACCTTCTTGACACGACTCCCACTGTTGGCGAACGCGTGCACGTTGTCTACAGCAATGACAATGGCCGTGTACTTCCCGTCAGGGAAAGAAGCAGAACGCTGGAGCTGGGACGATGAAGCAGGCACCAGCATACCGGAAGCCGAGAGACCCCGGCTATGTCGGCGGCTTCTACTGGACGCCGACAATCGTTGGTTTCTTTGGACTGTTCTTGACGAATGTCCTTGCCACACAGTTTGTTGCCTGGCGCTTCGATTATCAGCCAGCGCTCGGTCCCGCTTTAGTCCGTCTCGGCACCTTCTGCCTCTACGCACCTTATAAATGGCTCGTGTGGGTGTGGACGCAGGGAAGCACTGGGGACATCCGAATCAAACTTCCGTTGCTCATCGGTGCAAGCATTGTTGTGGTCGGCGCGTTTGTATCCGGCGCCCTCTTTTTTCTCCTGAATCTGGCTCGCACCAAGGCGCTCTCCAAAAACACCGAGGACCTTCACGGTTCGGCGCGGTGGGCCTCGAAAGCCGACATCTTGGAAACCAATTTAATGCAGACAAAGCAGGGCGTGTATGTCGGAGGTTGGCACGAACAGTGTATCAAGCACCTCCACTACTTACGGCACAACGGCCCGGAACACATCCTCGCGTTTGCTCCCACCCGGAGCGGAAAAGGTGTGGGCATCGTCATTCCGACACTTCTCGCGTGGGCGGAGAGCACTGTTGTCTACGACATTAAGGGTGAGAATTGGGCTAAGACCGCGGGTTTCCGCAGTCAATCAGGTCAAATTTGTTTCAAGTTCTCCCCCGTAGAGCCCGAGCACTCTTCCCGATTCAATCCGCTTGCGGAAATTCGCCTATTCACCGATCGCGATGTTTCCGACGCGCAAAACATTGCGAACATGCTCGTCCGCACCGGAGAGGACAGCCCGCAGGAACGCTACTGGCAGGATGCCGCCGCCTCCATCACGGCAGGGATGATTCTTCATGTGTGCTACGCGGCGGCGGTCGATGGGCAGCGGGCGTCTCTCAGTCTGCTTTCCGGCCTCTTCACACGCCCTGGCTTCACATTCCGCGAGACCCTCGGCGAACTTCTCAACTATCCACACGACAAAGACAACGCCCATAACTGGAGGCTTCCTACAGGCGAACCAACGCGCACTCATCCCGTCGTGAAAGAGAAAGTTCAGGAAATGATCGACAAGGAGGACAAGGATTTCTCCGGCGTCCTGTCCACGGCGAAAACAGCATTGACCCTCTATAGCGATCCACTTGTGAGCCGCACGACTTCGGCCAGCGACTTTACAATTCAGGACCTCGTAAATCACGAAAGGCCGGTGTCGCTCTATCTCGTTGTCCCTCCGAGCGACAAGATCCGGCTTCGCCCGCTCATGCGCCTCATTTTCACCATGATCGTCAACCGC
>QHZB01000139.1 GCA_003224525.1 Acidobacteriota bacterium
CGATCGTCAAAAAGCAACTGGGGCTGGACCTGAGCCTGTACAAAATTCTCCAAATTCTCAGCGTCACCGTTTTCGAAAAAACCCCAATTTTAGAGGGGTTTTCCAACTTCAGCGACGAGATTACAGGTGCCAAGCCCTGCATCCAGTTGAATCTATTCGACTTTTAATGGGACAGCACTGTGGCCAGATCATTCACCGTAGAGCTCAGCTGACTGCGGGTTGTTTCGACGAGGGGCGGTTCATCCGCGACGGTGACGGACTGGGTCTGTCCAGCCACCGAGAGGGAGAGGTTTAGGTTCAGTCGGGCACCGACACTCAGCGTGATGTTCTTTTGTGTCAGCTTGGCGAAACCCGGGTGCTCGACTTCGATGGTGTATGTGCCTACCGGGAGGACGGGCAAGGTGAAGAGGCCGTTGGAATCGCTAGTGGTTTGAAAGCGGATGCCGGTCGCGTCGTTCGTAGCCGTCAACTTGGCGCCGAGAAGAGCGGCACCGGATTGATCGACGACCATGCCTTCGATGGTGCCCTGATTCCCCTGGGGCCACAGGGAAGGCGAGACTAAGAAATAGGCAAAAAGGAATGCGCGGCAACAGCGCAGGAGGGCCGTTCGCGTTTCAGGAATGTTCACTGCAATTTCTCCTTGAGAGTGCGGTCGAAGCTTTTGGTGTTCAGGTCCGCGCCGGAGGCGCTCCTGGGTGGAGTAAGCGCCGCTAAAATCAAAAGACGAGCAACATTGCGCAAGAACCGAACGCTTACACCAACAATACGTTGTCCTTTGGTTTAGACTTCTAACACAAGTACTGGTTCAAGCCAAAGCGAGTAATTGTGGAACACCTGAAGGAGTTTGCGCCGGAGTTTCTATATGACCATTCGAAATCCGGGGCCATATACCCTTTTGCATTTTCCCTCCCGGGGAAAGAACACAAGTGAAACCCGACGCGTCCGGTTGTCACCCGTGCCGCTGGAAAGAAACACAGAACCGGATCATTGCCCTAAATCTGTCCCTTTTTGCCCCCGCGTGTTTTTGGTAAGTGTCCATCCATCAGGAAGATGAATGGTAGGGGCGGTGGGAATCGAAAGCAACGACGGAGGAAGGGAGGGCGGATAAGAGGGAATGCCAAGTCATTGAAAAGCAGCGGCATGCAAAGAGAATTGTTATTGCTACCTCAAAGCTCCCTCGTTTTTCCCGTTCACTGAGGTTCCAACGACGTGCAATTTCCATCCAAGGCTCTAGCGAAGCTAGACCGGGAGTCGGCTTCCCCAATTTCGCGGCGCGGATGGCAGGCCGACGGCTGTCTAAACGAACTCGCTTACTTTCAATATGTCGAATCCCTTTCACGACAGCACCGGAACGTGTGGATAGCATTAGCTGCTGCGAAAATCGTGGACTTTCCATTGAAAAGGACGGAACTCAGCGAGTCGCATGAAATCCCGCGCGTTCGTGGTGATCACAGTGATCCCCAGGCGGGCGGCGCTCATGGCAATCAGTGCATCATTCGTCAGTCGGCCCTTTCCAATTTTCTCGTAATCATACTTGGCGGCCAAACGGGCCAGTACTTTGCCGGTCTGCGTCCAATCGTTGAAGTTTGGTACGAGAATTCGCCTCGCCTTCTCGAAGTCACGCTCGAATCGTTCCAGCACATGCCGACCGCGAGGGGCAATTCCGGCGTATAGCTCTTCGAGTACGACCGCACTCAGCCAGATCGGCGAGTCGACGGCCAACCGCCTCAGCGACAGGGCGGCCTCGTCTCCAGTTCGTAAAGCGGTAATGTAAATGGAAGAGTCAAAGAGGACCGGCCGCATCTACGTGTCCAATGTGCTGTATGCATCCCTTATATCGACGCCACTTTTGACGAAGCGGTCGTTGGCTTCGACCGTTAACCGGTTTCTCGCGTGTTCGGTGATAACAACGTCGAGCGCACGCTCGATAGTTTCCGTTTCTGTCTCTGCCCGCAGCGCCCTCTGGGCGCGCTTCAGCTTTCCCGCGTCTAATTGAAAATGCTTGTGGGACCTCGTTTTAGCTAGAGCCATACGCTCATCCTCCTATTTTGAGCATAGCACGTATGTTCACAATATGTAAATCTATGAACATTCAGCTTTTCTTCCCTCAACGTTCCCACAGCTGGCGGAATAGTTCGAGAGTCGCTGACCCGCTGTCCTTTCACCGGATTTGGTATAGATATTCTCTGGCAGCCTGGCCGGCGCGCTCGCGTGCAAAGCTGAGTTAACAACGGAGCAAGCTTGGTATGAAACGTATCTGTTAATCAGATTGCTGCACTGAGCCTACAAAATCATGGATTCTCCTATTGTAGATAGTAACCAAGAAGAAATAGAAAGAGAGTGGACTTGGTGCTAGAATTCGGACTCTGGAATCAAACTGAGCTGTCAAAAGTGAAGTTGCAATCACTGATCGCGGTGATCTGTAGGAGTAATCCCACCACAGCATTGAGGTATGCCTGGGGGCCAAAAAGAAAACATTATCCCGCTTGATAGGCCGTGCTTCGACCAAATAGCCGATTTCCTGGAGAGGTTCCTTGGCCTGATAGCCTAGCGTCGAATTCCCAAGATACTTCAGAGATTCGGGACGGTCATGATGGAGAGCACTGTCAAGCGCAAAAACAACTCTTTGTGGGCATCCAAAACGGGGAATTCAGGGCGCACAGAATCAGTCACTTGCGAGCCGGGTAGAAGTAGGGTTTCTGGGCAGCCTCGGCGTACTGACGGACTCTACGGTACGCTTGCCCGACTTTCTCGAACGCGACTTATGGCTCGGTTGTGGAATTCATTTCTGCGGCTAGCTTGTCATGCTGCCGAGGGAGCGACCTTCATTTGACTTCAAGCCTTCTTCCATTTCTGGTGTCCAACATGGTTAACGCTAGCGAACTTCCAATTGCACCGGGCGCGCCACGGAACTTACTTCGGGATCGTAGTATTCGTATACCCGCGAACGGAACGTGCGCGCACGAATCGGATACTTCGCGTGCAAACGAAACTTCAGCGTCACCGTGTCGCCGGGCGCAAACGAATCGAAGTACAGAATGGCTTGCGTGGCCGTCAAGCTGAACTTCTCCAGCCTTCCGCTCTTCTGTCCCGCACTTTTCTCGCGGTACGCCTGCAGGTCTTCGCTCAGTAGATCGAATCCAGGCGGAATTCCCAAGTCCACCATCACCATGTTGGCGGCCTTCGGCAGATTGTTTTTTATCGTCGCGGTTGCCGTAGCCATGTCGTCCTGCACCAGGTGCGTGCGATCGTACACCACGTCGATCGAAAGCGCTTCATTCTCCGGTTTCTTATCCCACGGTAGAAAATACTGCCCCACCACCTGGTACGCCAGTCCGCCCTTCCCCGCAAACCGGATCTCCACCGTGTTGCCGCCCTTCTCTTCGACGTCCTTGAACACAAATTGATGAAGCAGATCGTTATTCTCCGGCGTGAACACCAGTTTCTCCGCGGTCTTGCCGTTCAGCAAAACTTCCAACGTGCCGCGAACATCAGCCGCGCCTTTCTCCGACGCCAGTAGCAACGCCCGCAACGCCATGATGGTCGCTTGCGTTGTACTCCACGCGCCGGAAGCATCTTTCTTCGCCGCGATGTAGGTCATCGCTTTCCGTGCCGTACCAGAAGCGTTGCCCCATTTCAACAGCGCCTGCGCGGCCAGTCCCGTAGTTTCCACGCTCGCGCTCGTCCCCGTGGCATACACGCCCGTTTCATCCGAGCTCCACCACGCTTGCTCGTCCTTCTCCGTGCGCGCCTCCAGCAGCAGTTGCATAGCCTGCCGCGTGAAGTCCCGGTCTTTTGCATAGTCCGCCGCGAAGTTGGCCAGCACAGCCAAGGTGTATGTATCGGCCTTGGCACTCATGTGGCTCTCGATAAATTGCCGCGCCCGCTCGACCGCCGGCCCCTGATAACCGGTATTCTCCAGCGACCATGCAAGGTACGCGGTGATGCGCAGCAAGTCAGTGTTGTACCGGTTCGTCGCACCCTCATTGATAAATGACGTATCAGGCTTCCAGCTCCCGTCCGCCTGCTGCTGCCCGGCAAGCCACTGCTGCGTTCGCACAATCAGCTTGGGGTCCACGTCATGGACCTTGGACATATCGCTGAACTCCATCAATCCGTACGCCGTCAGGATTTTGTTCGCCGGCGCATTTCCGAACCACGAAAAGCCGCCGCTTGGAACTTCAAACGTCAGCAGCCGCTGATACCCGTTGGCGATAAATCCCTCCGCTTTGGCATGCACTTCCGGAGTCAGCTTCTTGGTTCGCTTCATGTAGTCAAGCGCCAGCACATTCGGGTACGTGCTCGAAGAAGTCTGTTCGAAGCACCCGTACGGCATGCGCAAGAGGCTATCCATCCCTTCGATTACCTGGCTAAGGGGGCCTGGATAGAGTCGGACGAAAATCTTGCTTGCCTCGGGAATGGACTCCGCCGGGAAAGCCACCTCATGCTGCGCCGTGCTTTCCAGCCGTCCGTTAAACACCACGCTCTGCTCGCGCCCGTTGGGAATCACCTCGATTTCCCGCACTACTATGTCCGCGCGGTTCGCTCCGCCTTTCATTCGCGCGCCCAGGGATAGCTTGAATTTCCCGATGCGCTTTGCTTCCAGGGTGAACTGCGCCCCGCCCACTCGCGCGGATTCCACCGCGACGCTCTTCTCCGCAACGTCATCCGCCAGCGAAAACCAATCGTCGGCTTGCAGTTGCAGGTTCACGTCTCCGGCCGCACCCGAATAGTTGTAAACGGCCACGGGGATCGAGACGCGGTCGCCCTGCGTGACTGTCACCGGCAGATCCAGGTCCACGAAGAAATCCTGGAACACTTTGATGCTGGAACTGCTGCTGCCCAGCGCGCCGTGTGCCGTCGATGCCATCATCGCCATCCGCCACGTCGTAATAGAGTCTGCCAGCGGAATCGTGGTGCTCGCGACGCCGTCCTTGTCCGTAATGATTTCCGGATTGATGTACAACGCCTCTGGAAAATATGAGCGCACGCGCGGAGCCACCGAACCAGATTCATCCTTTTCCTTCACGAGCGTGGCGCTGTTGACGGCGACAACCTCTGCCCGGTCGACCGCCACCATCTGGGCCATTGGTTTGGGAGCCGCAGGAGGTGCCAGGGCAAAAAAGTCCACCTCGCGTGTTCGCAATGGCGCACCGCCCATGCCGCCGATAACGCCGCCAATGACCCCACCCATTTGGCCGCCCGCCACGCCGCCAGGAACGCCACCAGCCACTCCAAATCCGACTTTGAAATCCGCTACCATCCGCCCCATATCACTTACGGCCACGATCGTTCCTGAATGTTCCTGGCGGAGCAAAACGGAAAGTGCCGCGCGGTCGCGCGGGTTCAATTCCAGCCTGCTCGATACGCTCCCGGAGTCCGAGGAAATCCCGATCTGGTAGTTACCTGCCGGAACAGCTCCCAGCCGGAACTGCCCATCAGCGCCCACGCTCGCCATGCGCATCTTTCCACTCCTAATAGAGCGTAATTCTACAGAGGCCCCTTCCAGCGCCCCGCCCCACTGGTCCACCGCCGTTCCGACAATCTCTGCACGCTCGTTGAATGAACCGCGCTCGTCCTCTATGTTCACGGCAATCGCGCTGGCGCCCGAACTTGCGCGCCCCACAATCTTTCGGCGCCGTACTTCCACATAAGTCCACAAATCGTCGGGGGTCCCGAACTGCTTGTCTGGACCAGCGCTGCGCACCAGGTAATGTGTCTTGTTTGGATCCCACGCAGCGTGTTCCATCCGCAAATTCGTATCCCACGCGTCCCGAAGCCCCGCCGCTCCCCCGCGCGTCATCCTCTCCACGGTCTTGATCAGGTCCCCATGCCCGGTGCTCTCCGCATACGCATGGCCAAGAGTTTCCGACAAACTGCGCACCTGCGCTAGGAAACGTGTCTGGTATCGTTTCGCGTACTCGTCGTATTTCGTTTGTGGCACTGTCCGCCCGAATTCCGTCTCGAACTTGTTCGCGGTCACCATCTCCGTGGCAGAGAACAATGCTCGGGCGGCTCGGTCATGTTGTTCCCCTTGAGATTCTTCCACCGGCGCCACGACCTCCGGCATGCCGATCGAGTGAATCTCATAGCGTGGCTTCAACACTTCCTGCTCTAGGTAAAAGAAAACCTTCGCAAATCCAGGTTGTTTCTCCGCCAGCGCAAATACGGCTTCATCCACGACCTGCAGGCCCAGCGCCGCGCTGACACCCTGTCCTTTCGCGTTCGTCACGCGGAAGCGGATGCGTGCCTCGCCCCCTGGTCTGTACACCGCGGCATTCGCCGTAGCCTCGATCCTTAGTTCATCTGCCGGCTGCACAAATACCAGCCGGTGATCCCCCACTGGGCGCGCATCACGGCCGAACAGGTAGGCGTTGAAGTCCACCGTTCCCGCCAATTCCGGCGTGGCCGCCAGCGTCAGTTCCGCCTGGCCGTTTTCAATGTCCAGGTCGCGCGTCAAAATCGTCTGCCCTTCCTTGACGATGTCAACGTAAGCGGTGCCTCGCTTCAGTGTCGAGAAAACTTTCATTCGAATGGCATCTCCCGCTGGGTAAACCGCGCGTTCCGTGCGCAGCAGGATTTGGTCCTGCCCTCCTCGCTTTTGCAGCGGCACGCTGCTCGACGCGCGATTTCCTTCCCTATCCGTTGCTTCCACTGTGAGAGTTTGCGTTCCCGCGCCCGCTTTGATTCGAATCACTGCCACTCCGCCGTCGTCCGTCACCGCGCGTTGGTCGGCGTTGTCCCCGGCTTGAATCGTCAACTCCGTTCGCGCCGGTGTTCCATCCGGATACGAAGTGAGCAGAAAGACCTGGTTCTCCAAACCAGGGATGAGCGTGCCACCTTCCGGAACCGCGGTGACCAGCAGCGGCGTTTCGCTAACGGTGATTGGTTCTCCGCGGCTCTCTGCATGCCCCGCGGAGTCTTCCACTGTGACCTCGATGAGCACCCGCGCTGCTCCCTGGCTCAGCGGCCGTCCCGCAAAGTACCCAGGCAGCTTCAGGTCGAATTCATAACTTCCGTCGCGATCGGTCTTCCCCTGCACGGACCCAACTTCAAATACCGCCACGTCCATGCTGGAAGCCTTTACGCTGATTTCTGCTCCATCCACCGGCTTCCCAAAAAAGTAATTCGCTCGCACCGTGCCCTTCACATGATCGCCTGGCCGGTAGCCCCGCTTCGTTTTCTCCCCGTTTCCCGCGAACTCCACCGCCACCTTGAATTTCGGCAGAACGTATCGCTCGACGTTCAGTGCGATCTCCGCCATGTTTGGCGGCGCAGCTTCGGCTTCGCCCAGCAACGCGCGCAGGTGGTAAGTGCCCAGGTTCACTTCATCGGCCAGCGTGAATTCTGCCGAAGCAATTCCAAACTTGTCGGTCTCCGTCGCTTTCTTGAACACCTTGTTGCCGCGCGGATCCTCCACCTCAAACGTCAGCTTCCGATTGGCAGCCGCTTCGTGATTGGCGCGGTCCAGCGCCAGCGCCCGCACGTGTATGGTCTGGCTTGGCTGATAGATGGGTTTTTCCGTCGTGAGCAGGATGGAAACCTTGTCTTCTAGCCGCACCGCTTGCGTGGATTCCGTCGAGCCGATCGGCGTGTCCACCACGTACCGCAATTGCTGGCTTCCTGCTACACGGGCGGGAAAGCGGAACTGCGCTTCCGTCGTTCCCCGACGGTTCAGCCGCCCCGTGTAAAGAGCGCGAGGCTTCTGCTCGCCAACCGCAAGTTCAATGCGCACTGTCCCGGCTCCGGCAATCGCTTCGTTCTTGGAATCCGTCACGATCACCCGTACCGCTGCCGGACCGCCGCTCAAATACGACTGCTGCCCCAGGATGTGCACGACGGGCGTGCGCAAGATCTGTGAGATCGATTCCGTGCCCTCAAGTGCGGGCTTTTGATCGTCGTATACGTACCTGTATCGCACGCGGTGCCACACCAGGTCATCGACGCCCAGCGCCTTGTCCAACCGGATGTCCTCCTGCCAGCGCCCGTATCCTTCGCGTATGGCCACTTGCGTTTCCGCGTGCCCCAGAACCTTGTCTTCCGGGTCTAAAACTTCCACTGTGAGCTTTCCGTCGCCCGAGTGAACAGCGTGATAAGGAATGGTTACGTGCAGAACTCCGCGCGTGTAGGTGACCACGGCTGTATTCCCGTTGGCCGTTTGGAATGGTTCCAACAGTACTACTGCGATGCCCGCTGCGAGTAAAGCCACGATCAGGCACAGCCAAAAACTGCTTGGGCGCACGTCTACAATCGGAGCTTTCATGACCCGTCTCCTTCACATTTGTTTTCGTCGGCGCCCCTGCGGCTCTCTCGCGCTCCTATCTAGAACGTTTCGTTCGCCGTTTCTTGCGGCCTTTATCTGCTATCGGATAGATTTTCTCCTCGCTCGCAGACAACGTCGCATGGGGAATTGGACACCAGTAGTGGCTAGGAGTGCCCATCGACTGTGGGGACTACCGCAGAGGCAATCCTGGAGATCGTCGCGCTGCTTCTACTGTGTATTCATGAAAGTGGGTAG
>QHZB01000465.1 GCA_003224525.1 Acidobacteriota bacterium
CACCGGCAAAATCGTCAGGTTATGCGCCGCCGCGAGAAAAGTATTCGCGACCGTCTGCGCTTCCACTCCTTGCGATGCGTCAACAACAAGGAGCGCGCCTTCGCAAGCGGAAAGCGCGCGCGAAACTTCGTACGAAAAATCCACGTGGCCGGGCGTATCAATTAAATTTAACCGGTAAGTATTTCCATCTTTCGCTTTGTAGTGCAGGCGGATGCTTTTCGCTTTGATGGTGATGCCGCGCTCGCGCTCGAGGTCCATGGAGTCGAGCACTTGTTCGTGCATCTCGCGCTGGGTCAGCGCGCCGGTCATTTCCAGCAGGCGGTCCGCCAGCGTGGACTTGCCGTGGTCGATGTGCGCGATGATGCAGAAGTTTCGAATGAACTTCGGGTCCATTTTTCTCGCTTACCAATTTGCTCAATTGCGGGCAGGATTCGAATGGCCCGCGACACACGCAGCGCAAAAACCGTGCCGCATAAACATTCAGTTTGCCACAATTCGAAGGCCGCGTCAGCTTGCCCGCCAATCTCTGGCGAAAAGAAAAGTGGCGTGACAAGAACAGAAACCGGCAATTGGGGATCGTTTCTTGCAGGAATCCAGAGTTACTTGACGGCTGGACTTTGCCGCCATAGAGTCTCGGCAATCCTTATGCGCCTTCGGCCAGCGATGCCGGCCGCGGGGACACTGCGATCCGGACAGACAGGCACTGAGGTGATTGTGGCCAAGGAAGCAGACAGCCCTGTTGTGCCCTCCGAAGGGAAAACAATTCACAAATTGCGGATGAGGATTATTCCTTTTGTTTTTGTTCTCTACATCATTTCGTTTCTCGACCGGATCAACATCGGGTTTGCGGCGCTGACGATGAACAAGGAGCTGGTCATTTCCAGCCGGCAGTTTGGATTGGTGGCGGGGATTTTCTTTCTTGGGTACTTCCTCTTCGAAATTCCCAGCAATCTGCTGCTGCACAAGCTAGGAGCGCGGATCTGGATCGCGCGCATCCTGATTACCTGGGGAATTCTGGCTACGCTGACAGGCTTCGTTCATTCGGTGTCCCAACTTTACGCAGTGCGTTTTTTACTGGGGCTGGCGGAAGCGGGCTATTTTCCCGGAATCGCCCTGTACCTGACGTATTGGTTTCGCCAACGGGATCAGGCACAAGCAATTGCGCTGTTTCTGACGGGCATACCTGTCACCAGCATCCTAGGGGCTCCGGTTTCCGGTTTCATCCTGGATCACGCGCACTGGCTGAGCATCAGCAGTTGGCGGTGGCTCCTGATTCTGGAGGGAATTCCGGCGGTAGTTTGCGGCGTCCTCACCTACTTTCTGCTGCCCAACCGGCCGGCAGAAGCCAAATTTCTTAACCAGGGAGAAAAAAACTGGATTACGGCGGAGCTGGCACGCGAAGAGCGGGAGAAATTGGCAAGCCACAAAATCTCAGCGTTACAGGCTCTTACAAACAAGCGCATTTGGCATCTGGGATTGATCGGATTCACCCTGAATACCGGCATGTATACGCTGAACTTTTGGATGCCGCAGCTGGCGAAATCACTATCGAGCGGATATTCGAACAGTTTGATCGGACTGCTGGTGATGATTCCACATCTTGTGGGCTTGCCCGTAATGGTGATGGTGTCGCGGAGTTCCGATCGCAAGCAAGAGAGGAGATTTCATGCGGCGATTCCGGCCATCGTCGCTGGAATCGCTCTTGCGTCATTGGGCGGGACTCCTTCCATTTTCCCGACGATCCTGCTTCTATCCTTCGCTGCCCTCGGCATCTACAGCGTCTATGGCCCTTTCTACTCGCTCCCAGGCGATTTCCTCACGGGATTTGCGGCGGCCTCAGGGATTGCCGTAGTGAGTTCGGTTGCGAATCTCGGCGGATTTGCCGGACCGTATGCGATTGGCTGGATAAAGGAGCGGACAGGCAGCTTGTACGGTGGCCTGGCGGTTGCAGGCGTTTCCTTGTTCGCATCAGCGACACTGATGTTGCTACTTCCAAGAGGAGCACGCGGCAACCCGAGTGAAAATGGGTGAGCAAGTGGTATGGCCCGCAATGACGATTTGCATGCGATGCCCGGGCGATAGGGGCCGAGCGATGCTGCGCCCCTACAAAGAAAAGAATTGGGAGAAATGGGAATTAGTGAGAAGCCTGGTTCGCTGGTTTGCGGGACCAGGCGCCGACCATGGCCATCCAGGAGACGACAGTGTTTGCGGCGGCAATCTCGGCTTGGAGCCTCTGTGGAAGTGTGGCGAGGTCCCCGAGCGGCTCGAGGGGAAGATTGAATTGCTGAACTTGCGGTAGCAAACTGCCAAGAACGTCGGGGACCCAACGTATGAATTCTGGATCATTTCCGAGCGGCATCTCCAGATTCATGGCTGGCGCCGGCAAGCCTGCCTCCTGGAAAACTTGGTAAAGAGCGAAGCCCATCTCCGTGTTCGCACCGGAACGCCGGAAGGTCTCATGGACCAAAGAAGCGCCCGCAGACCACAGAGGGAGGCGCTTGGCAAGCAGAAGAAAGGGCGCCCACGACAACTCATGGAAAGCGACCACTCCAGCGGGACGAACTAGCTGGGACAAGGAGCGCAAGATAGCAACGGGATCGGGAAGAAACATCAAAATGAAACGGCCGACGACGGCGTCGAAAGGCTTGCTACTTGGAATGTGGGAAACATC
>QHZB01000478.1 GCA_003224525.1 Acidobacteriota bacterium
TCGGCGCGAATGCCTCGATCATATAATCGTGTTCCAGGAAAGCTCCTTACGACGAACGCTCAATTCGTATTTCGATTACTATCACCGATCGAGAACGCATCTCTCCTTAGGCAAGGACTCGCCTGAGCCAAGGCCGATTCAGCCGCCGAAAATGGGATCCGTCGTGGCAGTGCCGCAAGTCGGTGAACTGCATCACCGCTATGAACGACGGGCTGCCTGAAAGCACCAGAAGCCACCGCGCCACGCGCTGCCTCCCCTTGGCGCTTTGAAATCAGTGTCTGAACTGTGCTTCCTCGAACACGCGTGCATCGGCGAGTTTCCTTCATCAGACTCAACCAGGGCCCCAACCGCTTGAGCTTTGCGGTCCGGTTCGGGGAAATGACCTCCGCCATAGCCTGCACAGAATTTTCGTTAGAGACAATACGTGATTCGCTATAAATAATGAAAGAGGAGCGGTCAGGTCGGGATCGCAGCATTGTGTAACGAAACCCCCTTTTTGAGGGGGTTTCGTTACATATAATGGTTGACCGATCAGGCCGGAATTGCTATACTTTTCATCAAAACCCCCTTTTTTGGGGGGTTTCATTACAGGGAATGACATGGAGCCCAGAGCCCGATCTCTATCGACGCAGGAAAGCAAGGTCGTGCTGGCCCTCACCGAACGGGGGCGGCGCGAGGCGACGCGGGCGGAGATTGTCGATCTGCTCGGCGGCAGCGCCAAAGCCGCCGACCATGTGATCGAATCCCTGCGCCGCAAAGGGTGGCTTCAACGGGCGACCTGGGGCGAGTATCTTCTTATACCGCCGGAGCAGGGACCGGACGCCCTCGGCAACAGCAATCTTCTGGCGATTGCCAGCCGCATTGCCGATCCTTACTACATCGGCTTCAGCACCGCCGCCGCCCATTACGGGCTGACGACGCAGCACCGCAACGTCATCTTCGTGGTAACGCCGGTGCGCCTGCGCGCGCGCGAAGTAGGGGAGGCGCGCGTCCGGATCGTCAATCCATCCGCGAACAAGTTTTTCGGCTTCGAGCCGGTCGATGTGCTCGGTTACAAGGTCATGATCTCCGACCGCGAAAAGACCGCCATCGACTGCATCGACCGCCCGATACTGGCCGGCGGGGTGGGCGAAGCCGCCACCATCCTGGCAACCGCAAGCCGCCGCTTTGAATGGACCAAGGCAGCCGACTATCTCGAACGGATCGGTTCCGGCGCCCTTGTGCGGCGCTTTGGCTGGCTTGCCGATCACGTCAATGCCGACATGCCGGCCGCGATACGCGAACGCCTCACGAGACTGACCGGTAGCGGCAGCACGAGAGCCCGGCTCGGTCCGCCGCACTACCACACGGTGCAGGACGCCATTGGCTATGACAAGACCTGGCGTCTGTTCGTCAACGTACCGCGCGAGGAACTGCACGGCAGCGCCGGGCTCGGCCGGCGCAAAGCCGTCAGGAAAGAAAGTTAGGAATGCTCACGCAGCCGCAGGTGCAGCGTTACTCCAACGACTCCGGTCTTCGCGACATCATGATCGCGGAGAAGGAAGTAGTGCTGACATTCCTGCTTCAGCTTCTGTCCGAGCGCGGCATCCTCGACAAGCTGGCCTTCAAGGGCGGCACCTGCCTGCGGAAAATGTTCATCGGCAGCCAGGGACGATTTTCAACCGATCTGGATTTCACGGGGATCGAGGAGCACGATCACGAGGACATCATCCTCGAAATGATGCAGGCCTTCGAGCAGCCTTTTCACGGAATCCGGTTCGCCATCCCCGACGACAGCTACTACGAGACGCAGGACGGCCTGTCGTGGGGAGTCAATCCGACCTATTCGCATGACTGGAACGCGAGCGGCGTGAGCGAGGTGAAGCTCCAGATCAGCCGGCGTGAAACGCCGACGCTGCCGACGGAGCGCCTGCGGCAGATCGAACAGAGCTATTTCAGGCTGCTGCCGTTCGCGCCTGCCGAGATGCGCCGCCGCTCGCCACAACGCCTCCATGTACGCTTGGTCGATCCGCTTCGGCAAGCGGCTATAGGGTGTGATCTTCGGACCCTTCATCCAGCGCAGCGGGCTGATCTTCCACAGACCCTGGCGTACCAGGTAATCGCCAAAGCCGCGCATCGTGCTCAACATCCCGTACACCGTCGACTTCGAACGGAAGCTGGTACATGCCTCCATGTAACGTGTGATCGTGTCCGCATCAATGCGTTCAATCGCGACTCGCGGCCGTCGCTTCTTCAGCCATCGCCCCCAGCGATCCAGACGAGACTCCGTGTAAGAAATCGTGACTGCACTTACCCCTCGCGCCCGGTACTCCTCCATGTATGAATCCTGCAAACGATCCCATCTCCTCATCGCGTTCTCCTTGCGTCCTATGCCGGCTCGCTTCGCTCGCCGGCATAAACGTTACAGAAACAAACAATATGGCCTCCGATATGACTTCCTCGGAGGCCGCGATGAGCCCTGAACTGAACTAAATGAATCGTAAGTAATTGAAACCAAAGGCACGGATCGCCACAATTTGACGCAGAAAGCACCCTCAGGAACCCTTCGTGAACCCTCGGCTGGCATCGCCGGCACTGGGCGGTAACGTAGGAAAGCGAGTGAGAGCATGGATAAATAACTCGGACGTTGTGTATAATATCCGAGGATTATATCCATTGTTATGCCTCAAATTTCTGCAAATCTCGCGCTCGCTCGGAAAGCCTTTCGCGAGCACGGAGGAATGCTTCGGACCACCAACGCGCTGCGTCTGGGAATTCACCCGCGCTCCCTGTATGCTCTTCGGGATTCCGGCGAGGTCATCCCGGTTGGGAGAGGTCTGTATCGTCTCGCAAACGCTCCTGCTCTCACGAATCCCGATTGGATAAAGGTCGGTCTTCGTATCCCGCGAGCGGTGATGTGCCTGATCTCCGCTCTCGCACACTATGAGCTGACCACACACATAGCGCACTACCTCGATATTGCGCTTCAGAGTCACGCCCAAGTACCAAAGGTGGACGGCGTGCCCGTTAGAGTCTTCTGGTTTCCACCTCGCGCCTTTGAAGCCGGAGTTGAAACCGTTACCGTCGATCGGGTGCCGATCAAAATCTACTCGCCCGAAAAAACAATTGCTGACTGCTTCAAGTACCGCAACAAAGTCGGAATTGATGTCGCTATCGAGGCGCTGCGAACCTATCGTGAGCGAGTCCGAAAACTCCCCGTGAACAAGCTCATGGAATACGCGCGGATCTGCCGGGTTGAAAGAGTGATGCGGCCGTATCTGGAGGCCGTGCTTTGACCAAACACGACCTCGGTGCCTCGGTGCGCGCCCGTCTGTTGAACCAGGCCCACGCGCAAAAGCGACCCTTTCAGGAATTGCTTCAGTATTATTCGATGGAGCGCTTCCTGTATCGCCTTTCACGTTCTCGCAACGCGGAACAATTCGTCCTAAAAGGTGCGCTACTGTTGACGGCCTGGCGGGCACCGCTCTCGCGCTCCACGATGGATATCGATCTCCTCGGGCGAATGAGCAACGAGCTTGAGCACATTCATGTTCTGATCGCTAACATTTGCGAACTCGAATCCGAACCTGACGGGATTGAATTCGATGCACAATCGATAAAGGTCGCCAGGATTAAAGAGGATGCCGAGTACGAGGGCGTGCGTGTTCGCCTCCATGCAACCCTTGCTCGCGCTCGAATCCCAATGCAAATCGATATTGGCTTTGGCGACGTTGTTACACCAGCAGCAATTGAAATTGAGTACCCGACCCTTTTGGAATTTCCGGCTCCTGTCCTGCGGGCTTATCCAAAGGA
>QHZB01000479.1 GCA_003224525.1 Acidobacteriota bacterium
TTCCGCCTTTTCAGGGTGACCGTCAACCGGTCAATCCGCCCTGGCCTGCCCCCCAACAAAAAAAGCCACTAGGGTCAGAGTTTTACCTTACGCCTTACCTACGGTCAACCATCATTCACAAAGACCGTTCGTTGCCGCTACCGGCTGCTCGCCGCCAGCGGACCTGCCGCAGAGAGTGGTTGCATCCCATCTGCCATTTAATGACACCGCTCATTTGATGCGACTTACGGATGTCGCGAGTGGCAGTCTCACCGCCTAAGAGAACTATTTCTCTCAGTGTGAGACATATTTTGGCCTTTCAGGCATTCCCACGCAATAGCCTGACAGGCCCAGTACGAGACTATGTGCTTTGTTTTGAATAGCTGACCGTCAGGTCAGGAGCCTGAACCTTCGCCCAGTCGGGTTGTTGGCCGCGGCCTGAAGGCAAGCACCGCAAGCGTCGCCTGAATAAGACTCGGCCCTTCTGCCGGTTGGCAGAAGGGCCGTCTTCATGATCGGACCGTTGCGGTTAACGCGCGGGACGGGCTTTGGACGCGTCGGTGCCCGCCACTGCCGCGGTGGCCTTCATGGGCGGCTTTTCCGCATGCGCAGGAGCCGCGTGGCCGTTCGAGCCCGGCACAGCCGCGTTCGAATTGCCCGGCACAGGGATTTCGAGCTTCTTCCGCAGCGTGTTCTCCAACTTGTCGCGGATGTCCTTGTTTTCCTTCAGGAAGATGCGGGCGTTTTCGCGGCCCTGGCCCATGCGCTCGCCGCCGAAGCTGATCCACGTGCCGCTCTTTTCCAGCACGCCCTTTTCAACCCCCAGATCGATCAGATCGCCTTCGCGCGAAATGCCTTCCCCGTAGACGATGTCGAATTCGGCTTCGCGAAATGGCGCCGCAACTTTGTTCTTTACCACCTTAGCGCGCGTTCGGGAGCCCACGACCTTATCCCCTTCCTTGATGGCCTGTATCCGCCGGATATCCACGCGCATGGACGCGTAGAACTTCAGCGCGCGGCCCCCAGTGGTGGTCTCCGGGTTGCCAAACATCACGCCGATCTTCTCGCGAATCTGGTTGATGAAAATCAGACACGTGCGCGATTTCGAAACGATGCCGGTGAGCTTGCGCAGCGCTTGCGACATCAGCCGCGCCTGCAAACCCATTTGCGGATCGCCCATGTCGCCTTCAAGCTCGGCTTTGGGAACCAGCGCGGCGACGGAGTCCACCACGACGATGTCCACGCCGCCGGAGCGGATCAGCGTTTCGGCGATTTCGAGCGCCTGCTCGCCGTTATCCGGCTGCGAGACCAGAAGGTTGTCCACGTCCACGCCGAGCTTCCGCGCATAGACCGGATCGAGCGCATGCTCTGCATCAATGAAAGCCGCCTGGCCGCCGAGCTTCTGCGCTTCGGCGATCACGTGCAGCGTCATGGTCGTCTTGCCGCCGGATTCCGGGCCGTAAATCTCGATAACGCGCCCGCGGGGGAAGCCGCCGACGCCCAGCGCCGCGTCAATAGAGAGGCATCCGCTGGGGATTACGCTTACGGGCACCAGAATGTCCCGGCTGCCCAGGCGCATGATCGCACCCTTGCCGTGGTCCTTTTCAATCTGCGATATCGCTGCCGCAAGTAATTTTTCTTTTTCGTCTGTCATGTCACACCTCGGTGTAGGAAATTAGAAACTTGGATCTGTGGGGCCGATGGCCTGGGTTCTGCGCCGGGAAAGCGCATTGCCCTTGTCCAGATACATAACGAAGTGTGGAGCTTACCACTCGAGTGACATACT
>QHZB01000213.1 GCA_003224525.1 Acidobacteriota bacterium
CCTTAGCGGGCATTGGCCTCTTCCCGGTCAAAAACAAATCCAGGAGGCAAAGGACGCCGGAGTTTGCGCAGACGAGCAAGGGCCTGGGGTTTGCTTTGATCGCGGCTCACTTCGAAGACTCGTTCACGAGCGATGCGAATCTCGATCTGGTCGCCTTCCTTGAGGTCGAGCGCGTCAACCACTGCTCTGGGCAACCGCACGGCCAGGCTATTACCCCATTTCGATACCTGCATAGGACCCTCCGTGATATACACTTTGATTGTATATCAAAGCCGAGTCCGGTGAATGAAATTCACAGGGGACTTGACCCCAGTATCCGTGGTGACCTGTATTCTTATGGGGTCAACTACGCCAGCAGAGAACAGAGGGGAATGTGCACGTTACCTCTCATATTGTTGCTGCCTTTGCCGCGCCAGCAGTCCTGAGTTCTATTCGGGCACAGGTTTTTCAGCCCGATGGCCAACCCGAGATGTGTCCGACCACTGGGTATAATCAAGTACTTGGCAAGTTCCCAACAGTCTTGGAAGTTGTTGTGAGTACTTGATATTCCAGCGTTGACACGGCAGAGGTCTGGGGTTCGAGTCCCCACGGGCCTACCATTGTCTTCAGTTTGGCGATACGTCCAGGCCAAACTCGCGGTGAGTCGTATTCAGGGCTGTTTTCACGGCTTGCTCTTCGATGACGAAAGAAATGTTGCATTCGGAAGATCCCTGGGCAATGGCGATCAAATTCACGTTTTCGCGGCCCAGTGCGTTGAATGTTTTTCCGGCGATCCCGGGGGTTCCGCGCATGTTTTCGCCAACCACGGCGACGATCGCAACATTCGAATCCACGGTGATGTGCTCCACCTTGTGGTGCGCCAGGTCTTGCGCAAATTCCTTGCGCAGCGCTTCCACCGTCCGCTGAGCATCCACGGCCGCAACGATGAAGCAGATATCGTTTTGCGAGGACGATTGCGAAATGAGGAGCACGTTCGCGCGCACTTCTGCGGTCGTGGAAAACGTCCGCCCCAACACATCCGGCAAACCCACAATTCCAGGCCCACCCACGCTGATTAATGTTACGTCGCGAATCGCCGTCAGCGCTTTTACGCCACCCCCGATGCTGCGTCCCTCCAGTGTGATCTTGGTGCCCGGGCGCTCGGGCGCAAAACTGTTTCGAATCCACACGGGAATCGCCGCCTGCACCACGGGGTTCAGCGTTTTCGGGTGCAGGACTTTCGCGCCAAAATAAGCCAGCTCCGCTGCTTCGCGGTAGGAGATGACCGGAATCGTGCGCGCCTCCGCGACCAGCCGCGGGTCCGCGGTCAGCACGCCGTCGACGTCGGTCCAGATGATGACTTCATCCGCGTCCATGGCCGCTCCCAGGATCGTCGCCGAATAGTCGGAACCTCCTCGCCCGAGCGTCGTTAGTTGCCCCGCAGCCGTGGCTCCGATGAAGCCGGTCACGACCGGCGCGACTCCTTTCTCCAACAGCGGCCGCAACCGCGCTTGCGATCTCGCCCGCGTCAATTCCATCTGCGGTTCCGCGCCGCCGTGAAACGCGTCGGTCACGATCAGCTCCGTGGCTTCGATCGCTTCGCTTGGCAGCCCCAGCTCTCTGACTGCTGCCGCCACGAGCGGTGCGGAAAGCCTTTCACCCAGGCTCGAAATCGCGTCGAGGGTGCGGGGCGTGAGTTCCCGCAGCAGCGCCGTTCCTTCGCAGAGACGCCGCCCCTCCGCAAGCACGTCTTCCAGGCGCTGCTTGATCCGCGCGCGCTCGTTTTCGTGATGGATCAAGGTCGTTAGTGCGGCCTCGTGTTGCTTTCGCAGCGTATCGACAACGGCCGCAGCCTCTCCCGTATTCCCTTCCTGCGCCTTTTTTGCGGCCTCGATCAATCGGTTTGTGACCCCGCTCATCGCGGAAACCACGGCGATGCAGCCGCTCTCCTTCGCCGCCTTCGCGATAATCTGCGCCGTCCTGGCGATGCACGCCGCATCGCCGACCGACGTGCCGCCGAATTTCATCACCTGTAGCCGCGCTTTCATCTCGTCTAGCCCGTCACCTTGTTGGATCGAGTCGCTTGTTCGAAACTTGATGGTTGCTTCTTCCTGATTTTTCTGCTTTGAGTTTACCTTGCGAACCATTCAGCCGCGTACTACTCCGGACTGGGGTTGTTCTTACGTCCAACCCGTCGTCCTTTTTTTCTTCGCGTTGACTTGCTTTTTTGAACTGCTCATCCTCCTTCCCAGTGCCGCATAAGAATTCAAACTCCAACGCCACCTTGCCGATGCGCGAGACTGTCTCTCACAATAAATGGTATGTCTGTCGCTGCCCCGGAAGCTCCCACAAATACCGACGGATCCGCCCGACTCGCCGCCGGAGACCGCAAGGTATCGCAACCTGTACATCGTGCTTCTCGTGTGCGGATTTATCCTGCATTTCGGATTCGTGCTCTGGAAAAAAACCTACATGCGCGCCCCCGGCTCGATTCTTCCTTTCGGCGCGGAAATTTGCAACATCGCCGAGCACATCGTTCGCGTGCAGCGTTTCAGTTCACCCTTTTCCGAGGACACTGGACCGACCGCCTGGAGCGCTCCCGTTTATCCTTAATTTGGCTGCCTTGGTCTTCCGGCTCTTCGGCATGTATTCCGTGGCCTCCGCGATCGTGCTGCTTGGCATTCAGTGCATCATCGCGGCCACCGGCATCACCATCCACGCTCTGGGCCGCCGCACGCTGGGTGCGCAAATGGGATTCTTCACGGCGTGCCTGCCCATCTCTCGGTCTGTCATTTTCCACCTGGGACGAGCAAGTGGAACAAGATCGAGCACCGCCTTTTTCCTTCATCTCATCGAATTGGCGTGGCGAGCCACTGCGAGATTACGAAACGATCGTCCATCTCATTGCCAAGACGACGACTGCGAAAGGGCTGCAAGTGACCTCCGATTGGACCGCCGCAAATATCCAACCAGCCGCAAAGTCAGCAAGGAAGAAATGAAGGGCATCCATCTTCAACCGGATAGGTTTCATGGTGGATGGAACTATGTCATCAGACCTCATCAGTCCCGAGATCGTCAAAGGATTGAGATTGGTTGATGCCTTTATTTATTTACGCAGCCTTTCGTCGCAATCTCCACAATTGATTGCCCTGGAGCTTTCACTGGCCATTCGAGGGGCTTGACGTCACCCCCTGCACGCGTTGACTTTCTTTCCGCCGCGCACCTAACATGGCACAGGGAAATTCCGCGCCAATCACGTTCGGGCGAGCGATCTCGCAGCGGTGCGGCGGACGTTCGGGGGCTTATTCGAAAGGCGGTCGGGCATGAAAACACGGCGCATTCTGGGTCTGACAGTCGTCATTGTCGCGATCGGAGTTGCCATTGCGCTCCATTCTTCGGCGGATAGCACTGCGAAGCCCGGCGACGTGAACGAGGCGCGCATCATGTCCGATGCCGCCACCGGGAACAACTGGCTGGTGAACGGCCGCACCAACGATTCGAAACATTTCAGCCCGCTCAAACAGATTAACGATCAGAACGCCGGCAATTTGGGCCTCGCCTGGTATCTGGATTATGACGGCGCAATGGGCATTGTCTCCGAGCCGATTGTTGTGGATGGCGTTATTTACGTCAGCGCCCCACTCTCCAAGATTTACGCCGTGGAAGCATCCACGGGAAAACTCCTCTGGAAGTACGATCCCCAAATCCGGCTCGACCAGGCGCTGAACGGCTCTTACTCTGCGCGCACTAATGGAGGCGTGGCCGTCTGGAATGGAAGAGTTTATGTGGGCACAGGCGACTGCCGCCTGATTGCCATCGATGCTGCCACAGCAAAGAAGATCTGGGAGGCCACCGTCTGCGAGCCCCTGCAAACCGGCATCACCGGCGCGCCCCGTGTTGCCAAAGGAAAAATCCTAATGGGCTACAACGGCTCGGATGATGGCGTCCGCGGCGCTCTTGCGGCCTATGACTCCGAGACGGGCAAGGAAGTTTGGCGCTTCTGGACCGTTCCGGGCGATCCCTCGAAAGGCTTCGAAACAAAAGAACTGGAGATGGCCTCGAAAACCTGGTTCGGCGAAGGCTCGTGGAAAATCGGCGGAGGCGATGTATGGCACGCCATCACTTATGACGACGCCACAGGCCTCGTGATTTTTGGCACCGCGGGCGCGGACGTCGGCTACGGTGAAATGACCGGAGTCAAAATTACCGGAGAAAAGCTCTTCTCCCAATGCATCATCGCGGTGAAGGCGGACACCGGAGAATACGTCTGGCACTTCCAGACTGGCACCGAGGGGGTGCACTCGGAAAACAACCAGATCATGATGGCCGACGTCACGATCAACGGGGAAAAGCGTCACGTGGCGATGACCGCCCCCAAGAATGGTTTCTTCTATATCCTGGACGCCAAAACCGGCAGCCTTCTTTCCGCCAAGCCGCTCGTCAAAACCACTTGGGCCACATCTTACGACCCGCAAACGGGACGCCCCGTCCTGATCCCCGCGTCGCAGGGCGGCGGCCGACAGTGGACGGTCCACAACTGGTGGCCCATGAGTTATAGCTCGCTGACGGGACTCGTCTACATTCCATCAACGGACCGCCGCTCCGACACAAAAACCGCAGTGGAAGCGGGAGAAGCCGGCGAGGGACTATTTGGGCGGCTGATCGCATGGGACCCGATTGCGGAAACCGCGCGCTGGTCCGTCGAAGAGCAGATCTCCGTCAACGGCGGCGTGCTCTCGACGGCCGGCAACCTGGTTTTTCAGGGACAAGGTACCGGCGAATTTGCCGCCTATGCTGCCGACACCGGGAAAAAACTCTGGTCCATCCAGACCAAGTCCGCGATCGATTCCACACCCGTCACGTTTTCTGTGAACAGCGAACAATACGTGATTACTTCCGTGGGATGGGGTTCCGGATCGCGCCTCTTTGCTCCCGCGCGCACGATGGCCACTCCCGAATCCAAGCGCGGCCCAAATCGGCTGTATGCCTTCAAACTCGACGGCAAGGTTCCCTTTCCGGCTCCGCACATTGAAGTTCCGCCCGTGCCGAAACCTCCGGAGCAAAAAGTGAGCGAGGAAATCATTGGCAAGGGCGAAAAACTTTACGTGTCGTTTTACTGCGAAGGATGCCACTCTCCCTTCATCGACGGCAGCGGCGCTTGGGTGGAGGACGGCGCGATCCCCGATCTGCGTTACGCCCCGCCTGAAGTGCATAAGGATTGGTATGGCATCGTCTTGGGCGGCAGCCACTGGTCGAAAGGCATGCCCGGGCTTGCGGATCCGCCGAAGTTTGCCTTCCCCAAAGCCCACATGACGGTCGCTGAGGCGGATGCGGTGCACGCCTACGTTATCGACCAAGCCTGGAAAGCTTACAAAAACGAACAAGAGGCAGCGTACTCCAGGCACGAGAAAAAATAGCCGAGCATTCATTGCGGAGGCGGGCCCGTATTCCGTGAATGAATCGCATGGGCCGGCCGATCTAAACTACAGGGATAATTGCCATGCGCATTCCGCGGCGCGAATTCGTGCGGGCTCTCGGCGCGTGCGCTACTTTGCCGCCGTTTCTCTGGAAGAGGCGGCCCCAGAATTTGCGTGAGCGTCTCGCTGCCGATCCGCTCCGTCCGCAATATCATCTGCTCCCCGCGAGAAATTGGATGAATGATCCCAACGGCCCCATTCATTGGAATGGCCGGTGCCACATGTTTTTCCAATACAACCCGAACGCAGCTGTGTGGGGCGATATGCACTGGGCTCACGCGGTAAGCGAGGACATGATTCACTGGCGCCATTTGCCGATTGCGCTTGCTCCGACTCCCGGCTGGGGTGACGCCGATGGGTGTTTCACCGGAAGCGCGGTGAACGATCGTGGCACCGCGACGATTCTCTATACAGGTGTGAAGACCACCGCCCCTGAACAAGCGACTCTCCGCGACGGTGTCCACAACTTTCGCGAGGTACAGTGCCTTGCCACTTCTTCCGATCCGCAGCTTCTCACCTGGACCAAATGGAATCAGCCCGTGCTCCAGCCGCCAAAAGACCCTCGTTTGGCGGGATTCCGCGATCCTTTTCTTTGGCGCGAAGATGAAAATTGGTATCTCGGTGTCGGCTCGGGTCTCTGCAAGCAGGGCGGCCGCGTGCTTCTCTATCGCTCGAAGGACCTACGCCAGTGGGAGTACTTGCATCCCCTGGCCTCCGGAAAGTGGACGGAAAGGGAATCGGTCAATCCCGTGGACTCTGGCGAGATGTGGGAGTGCCCCGACTTTTTCCCGCTGGGAAAGAAGCACGTCCTTCTTTATTCGACTGCGGGTCAGGTGATTTGGGAATCTGGCGAGCTCGATCGCAGCGAACTCGTCTTCCATTCTGAAAGGCGCGGCATCCTCGATCACGGCGCCTACTACGCGCAGAAAACGCAACTCGACGCCAAGGGCAATCGCATCCTGTGGGGCTGGATTCCGGAAACGCGTCCCGAAGCCGAATTCAGCGCCGCCGGTTGGGCCGGCTGCATGGCTCTGCCCAGAGTCCTATCGCTCAATTCTGATGGCGGCCTCGAGATGCAGGTTGCGCCGGTAACACAGGCGCTGCGCGCGAAATCGTTCGTTTTTCCTCAACGACATGCGGACTTGTCCCAGCTGGGCCACGCGATGGAAGAAATCCAAATCGAGAATCTTGCCGGAGAGTTGGCCTGGAAGACCAAATCGTCGCGCTCCGCGTTTACCCTGGAGGACCGCAGCGGCCCCTGGTGGTCCGCCAAGCTTGAGCCGAAGGGCACAGCCGCGGTGACACTCACGGTCCATGGGTTTGCACTGGAAGTGCCCCTTGGGCCAAAACACGAAATCGAGTTCCATCTTTTCTTGGACGCTTCCGTTGCCGAGCTCATCTGCGACCGTCAGCACGTCCTCACAACGCGCCTTTATCGCAAGCCGGACGGACTCCTCCGCGCTCGCGTCAACGACAACGATCTGCCTGCGCTCATTTCGCTCGAAGCTTGGCAGTTGCGCCCCATCTCCCCGGATCGCCTGACGACGTGAATCCCTTCATTCGCAATTTAGTTGAACCGCTCGCCGTTTGCATGAGGCCGGGGCTGCTGGGGGATGGCGGTCCGATCTTTGACATCTTCCCCTCCGTGAACGGCCCGTGAACGGAGGGGATTCGGCTTACCCCGGCCTGAAGTCCCGGGCTTGTGCGCCGCTCACTGGAGGTCAGGCCACGACCGCCTTTGCGCTGGCAAAACCGGCCGCCAGACTCAGGAGACCAACTCCGAGGTGGATGAAATTGAAATGAGGGTTCAAATCCAGTTGGATGGGACCGAGGTCGCGCATACCGGCGAAGCCCGCGATGGCCACCACGGTGTAGATCGCTCCAAAAATCAGACCAAACCGCCGCGGTCCATCCGCGCTCTTACCCAGGCCAGCCCAAAGGGCGATTACGCCGCTGACCAGGTGAAAGATGTTATGCGCAGGAGGAAACGTAAGGTTGAACATTTCGTGGCGAAAGAATCCCACGACACCGACCACCAGCAAAATCGCGCCGCTCAGTACGACATAGATCTTTGCCAACGTGCTTCCCATGTTTTCGCCCATCAACCATCTCGCGAAATTTCGAGCTATAATTCGCGCCAATGGTGAGTCTATCCGTCGAGAACAGAATTTACTATCGATGTCTCCGCTGACGATACGCGATTCATGAGCGATGATCTATGAAAGTAGCTGAACCGAACCCGAACGTTCACAGCAGATGGGCTAGCATTCTTAGCGATATTCATTTTTGGGTCCCCGTCGCCGTCTTGATGGGTGGATTGCTTCTACTTCGATTTATTCGCTGATTTCCGGATTGGAGCAAAATGCCGCCTGCCGTGTATACCCAGATCGGCTCCGCAGTCCCAGACGCGTCGCGTTCGAAAAAGCTCCAACTGCTGGGCGTCCTCAGCGGCTTCGCTGCGGGAGCCTGGCTCGGCGCCGCGGAAGCGCCCACCAAGCTCGTTTCCATCGGCATCTCGCCGATGGTCATTTCGCTCATCATGGTCATCGGCGTTTTTCTCGCGCGCTGGAGCCTGCCCGCGCTGATTCTGGGCACCTCGTCTGTCCGCGCCGATGTCCTCCGGGCGCCTCACCTGATCATCTGGGCGCTTCTTGCAGGATGCCTCTGGGCCGTGGCCAACACGCTGACGATTTTCGCCATCCGTGACATCGGCTTGAGCATCGCCTTTCCTTTGTGGAATTCGAACAGCCTTCTCGGCATTCTTTGGGGTTTTCTTTTCTTTAATGAGCTGCGCCAGGCGGGTTGGCGGCGCTGGACGGGTGTGTTGGGCGGCGCGCTGGTAATGTGTGCGGGCGCAGCCTTGCTGGCCGTGGCCTCTTCCACCGCAGCTCCAGCGGCGCATTCCCTGCGCGGCGTCTGGGCCGCCCTGGGCGCGGGAATCCTCTGGGGGACGATGTATATCCCCTATCGCAAAGCCTATTTGACCGGGATGAATCCGCTTTCGTTTGTCACCTTCTTCACGTTCGGGGAGCTGGGCATGATGGCCACTCTGGCCGTCAGCTATCTCGGCCTGGCTCCTTTGTGGCGCGAACTGACGAGCGCGCGCGACGTTCTCTTCTGGCTGATGCTGGGCGGCTTTGTTTGGGTGATCGGTGACGTCTTTCAGCAATACGCGGCCAAGTACGTGGGCATCAGCCGGGGCATTCCGCTCTCCAATTCGAATCAGCTGTGGGGTCTGTTGTGGGGTATTTTGGTTTTTGGTGAGTTGCACGGCCGCGGTGTCTCTACCTACACGCAAGTCATTGGAGGCTCCGTCCTGATGATGCTGGGAGTCGGCGCAATTGCTTTTTCTTCCGCAATCGGCAAGGAACAAATGCGCTGGAAAGACGCCGCGCAGCGCGAATCCCAGCGCTACGGCGTTTCGGCAGACTACGTGGAAGCCCGCATGGACGGGCGGCAAGCCGCCGGTGAACTAAAACCTTCACGGAGCGCGCTGGACTGGTTCGTGGTTGCCGTGGCCACCGGTATCTTCGCGGTTTTTGCAACGATGGCGCGCGCCCCGCGGCTCTCTTTCCATTGGGGGCCCGCCGCCGTTTTGAGCGCCGCCACCTTGGCCCTTCTTCTCGTTTGTGGTCTCAAACTCTGGCGAACGACGCGTTTTCACTGAGTCAGCCGTCCCGCCCTTGCAAATTCCAGCGCTTCGTCTACAGTGGCGCAGACGAAAATGGCTGAATCCTCCAAGGTTGACGTCGTCGGCGTCGGACTCAATGCTACCGACACGCTGATTCCCGTTGCACACTATCCCGCGCGCGGGTCCAAGGTCGAATTTCGATCCGCGAATATCTTGCCCGGCGGCCAAGTCGCCACCGCCGTGGTTGCTTGCCAGCAATGGGGATTGCGCACCCGTTACGTCGGTAAACTGGGCGACGACGGCGCTGCCGCGATGCACCGCGCGGAATTTGCCCGGCTCGGCGTCGAGGCGCATCTCTTCACTGCTCCCGGATGTCCCAGCCAGCAAGCGTTCATTCTTGTGGATGATGCCGGCGAACGCACCGTTCTATGGAAACGCGACACACGCTTGACCCTTCGCCCGGAGGAACTCCGGCGCGAATGGATCACCGAATCGCGTGCTCTTCACGTGGATGGGCACGATACTGCTGCTGCGGCCGTAGCCGCAGGCTGGGCCCGAGCCGCCGGCGTCCCGGTTATCGCTGATTTGGATGAAATTTATCCTGGCGTCGAAGCGCTGCTGAAGAATATCAGCTACCTCATCACCAGCCGGGATATTCCGGGGCGGCTGATGGAAGAACCGGATTTGCGCAAATCCCTGCCTGCGCTGCGGGAACGATTTGGGTGCCGCCTTACCGCTGCAACGTTGGGCGAAGGAGGCGCATTGGCTTGGGACGGGACGCAATTCCACTACGCCACCGCTTTTCGTGTGAAGACGGTTGACACCACCGGCGCTGGAGACATTTTTCACGCGGGCTTCATCTACGGGCTCTTACAGGGCTGGGCCTTGCAGCGGCAGCTCGATTTCGCCTGCGCCGCGGCCGCGCTCAACTGCACTGCGGTCGGCGCCCGCGGCGGCATCCACTCCCTCGAAGCCATCGAGCAAGTGATGACAACTGGCGCTCGGCATCCTCAGGCTTACGAAACATCGAATTTGACTTGAATAAGTTTGATGAGCAGGGAAGTTTTGAAAGCTTAGTACAACTCTTTAGCAGGCACTCTTAGTTTGGCCAACTCTTTCATCATCGCCAATCCGATGGCGTGGACTTCGCCGTCTCTTGGTGTCCATCGATCCACCGAGTGGTAAGACCAGTTCTTGATTCCCTGAATGACCCACTCCGGAACCATCACAACCTCCCGGGGTCTCCTGAATGGACGGCAACTGCCAGAATTTGTTCCCCTCGATTTCTCGAAGGAACCAGTCAGCCTGTTCCTTGGTCAAAGCCATCGTGTCGTTCTCGATCAGTTTGCCCGGCGCATATCCACCAGCACCACTCGAGATTTTCTTTGTGAGCCGGGAAGTGCCGTCGGCGTTGACGTCAATCCGTATAGCGACGGGATGGTGGAACGTTCGCAGCCAAAGAAACCTATACGATTCAGTTTTTTGCGTCTTTGAGGACTCCCCCAACGAAGGTTCTTCGAAAGCTTGAGCTGTTCCGAGTACCACTTTGCGCGGAACTCGCCACTTCGTTGTTTAGAGGACAACGAACCAGTTGGGAAGTATCTGACTTGGGCCATCGTGGCCGTACTCAGGAAAGAAATGATGGCCAGAGCAAAGCGAAGTCGCATCAGCCACCAGCGATGGAAAGTATACTGTAATTTTAGCGATACTTAAGAACGGTAACCAACAGGCCTTATCGTCAGCGGTCTTTGCGCTGCCCGATCCACGCCCTCTACAGAGAAGAATCTTCCATCCGCGCAGGCCTTAAGTTGAGCCCCCGCCAACCCGGGTGTTATCCTGCCTTCTATGGCGGATCCCGTCATCTCCCCGCCGGAAGTGGCGTTCACCTCCCCGCTCGAACACTCCCGGCGTCAGCTCGAAGCCTTGCTCGAAGTGAGCGAGGCCATCGCCCAGCAGCGTGATCTCCCCGCGCTGTTTCACGATCTTTCGGACCGCTTGCGCTCTGTCATCGACTTCGATTTCCTGACCCTCGTCCTCCACGATCCCGCTCGCAACGTCATGCGCCTCCACGTTCTCGCCACGCGAATCCCCGGAGAAAAGGCCGCTGGTAGCGAGTCCCCTGTCGAGGGAAATCCCGCCGGCTGGGTCTGGCAAACGCAGCAGCCCTTTGTGGTCAGCGACACCGACGAAGAGACACGCTTCCCTGATTTCCTGAAGCGCTACCGTGAGCACAACGTCCGCTCGCTCGCGATTCTTCCGCTTACCACCGCCCAGCACCGCCTCGGCGCCATGGGTTTCGGCCGCCTGCTTCCCCAGCGCATCACGGACACCGAGCTCCAATTCATGGAGCGCGTCGCCAGCCAGGTCGCCGTCGCCGTTGACAATGCCATTAATTTCGCCACTTCTCAGGCCTACCAATCGCAACTCGCGCGCCAGCGCGACCGCCTCCAGGTTCTTCTCGAAATCAACAACCTTCTGATCACCAGCCGCGAACTCCCCGAACTTTTCCGCGGCATCGTCAACACTCTCGAGCGCGTCATCCACCATGACTACACCAGCCTCGCGCTCCTCGATTCTCAAACCGGATTGCTCAAGATTCACGCCCTCGATTTCCCCGGCAACCAGAACATCTTCAAGCCGGAGACGCTGGTCCCTCGCGACACCTCTCCAGCGGGTCGCGCGATCGCCACCAGCCAGCCCTTGATCGCGCGGGGCTCCGAACTCGACCGTTACGACACGGAAATCATCCGCACCCTTCGCGCCGAAGGCCTGCAAGCCGTCTGCTGCATTCCGCTCATCCATCACGGCCACACTTTCGGTACTCTCAACCTCGCGAGCCGCAGGCTCGATTTTTTCACCCCGGAAGACGTCGAGCTGCTTCAGCCCGTCGCCGCGCAGATCGCCATCGCCGTTGAAAACGCTTTGGCCTTCAAGGAAATCGAGGCTCTGAAGAATAAGCTCGCCGAAGAAAAGCTTTACCTGGAGGAAGAAATTCGCAGTGAATTCAATTTTGAGGAGATCATCGGCGAGAGTCCCGCGCTCAAGCGTGCCCTGGCTCAGGTGGAGCTCGCCGCGCCCGCTGGCACCAGCGTCCTCCTCCTCGGCGAAACCGGCACCGGCAAGGAGCTCTTCGCCCGCGCCATCCACAATCTCAGCCCGCGCCACGATCGCACCTTCGTTAAAATCAATTGTGCCGCCATTCCCAGCGGCCTTCTCGAATCCGAGCTTTTCGGCCATGAGCGCGGCGCATTCACCGGCGCCATCAATCAAAAAATCGGCCGCTTCGAACTCGCCGACCGCGGCACCCTCTTCCTCGACGAAGTCGGCGACCTTCCCCTCGAACTTCAGCCGAAACTTCTTCGCGTGCTGCAAGAGCAGGAATTCGAACGGCTCGGCGGCAACCGCACGCAGCGCGTAGACGTCCGCGTAGTCGCCGCCACCAACACCGATCTCTCGAAACGCGTCGCCGAGCGCGCTTTTCGCAGCGACCTCTATTACCGCCTGAATGTTTTCCCCATCCAGATCCCCGCGCTTCGCGAGCGCGCCGAAGATCTCCCCCTGCTGGTTCGCTACTTCGTGCAGAGATTCAGCCGCCAGCTCAACAAAGGCGTCGAGTACATTCCCGCCGACGCCATGGACGCCCTCACTCATTATTCCTGGCCCGGTAACGTCCGTGAACTCGAAAACCTCATTGAGCGGGCTGTCCTGCTCTCTCCCGGCAAAGAGCTGCGCATCCCCTTCGCCGAATTGAAGGCCGCATCCCTCGCGACCGCCGCAGGCGCCGATCCCTCTTCATCCTTTGCATCGTTTACCTCCTTAACTTCGTCTGCCTCCTCCACCTCCTCGATCTCCACTCTCGAAGAAGCCGAGCGCCAGCACATCCTCCGCGCCTTGAAGCAAACGCAGTGGCGCATCGCCGGCCCCAAGGGTGCCGCCGTCCTCCTCGGCATGAAGCGCACCACGCTCCAGGCTCGTATGCGCAAGCTCGGCATCCGCCGCCCGGTCTAGTTCAGCTATACTGCGCTCCACAAAACGTCCGCGCATTCCGACCAGGAGAAGCTGTGACAAGATTCAGGCTAAGTTTCATCCTCGTTTTTCTTCCCGTTGTCTTTTTCGCCGGCTCCCTGCAAGCCTCGCCGCATTCGCCGCCGAGTACCGTTACGTCTGAGCAACCCAGCGCTAGCGCCGCAACTCAATCACCCACTTCTCCGGGCGCGCAGTCTCAACCCAAAAATAAAATCACTGCTTATACCCTCCCGCCCGATCTTTACCGCAAAGCCCGCAACCGCGGCCGCATCGGCTTTGTTTCCCGTTTCATCGGCTTTTTCTACGGCCTTTTGGTCCTCTGGTTCATCCTGCGTGCCAAGCTCTCCGCGAAATATCGCGACTGGGCCGAAAGGTTTTCGCGCCACCGCTTCCTTCAAGCGCTGGTTTTCACCCCGCTTCTCGTCCTGACCATCGGCGTTCTCCATCTCCCCATCGACATCTTTCACGAATCGGTCTCGAAGCTCTACAAAATCTCTGTCCAGCCCTGGCCATCCTGGACCGCCGATTGGGCCAACGCCCAGCTCCTCGCCATCATCATCGGCAGCTTGCTCGCCTGGATTCTCTACGCCGTCATCCGCAGAAGCCCGCGCCGCTGGTGGCTGTATTTCTGGAGCATTTCGCTGCCGCTCTTGCTGTTCGGCATTTTCATCTCTCCCTACCTAATCGACCCGCTGTTCAACAAATACGAACCGCTTTCCACCAAAGCGCCGCGGCTCGTCCCCGAGCTCCAGCGCGTCACCCGCCGCGCCGGCCAGGGAATTGCTCCCGCGCGTATGTTCTGGATGAAGGCCAGCGACAAAACGATCGCCACCAACGCTTCCGTCAACGGCTTCGGCGCCTCCAAGCGCATCATCATTTGGGACACCACCTTGGCACAGGAAACTACCGATGAAGTGCTCACGGATTTTGGCCACGAAATGGGCCACTACGTCCTCGGCCACATATGGAAGGGATTTCTGTTCTTCGGGGCCATGCTTTTCGTTCTTTTCTATCTCGGCTACCGCTCCATCGGCTGGCTTCTCGCGCGTTCCGGTACTGCCTGGGGCGTCCTCTCACTCGATGATTGGGCTTCGCTCCCCGCCCTCCTCTTGCTTTTGACTCTCTTCGGTTTTGCTGCCGACGCTATTGGAAATGCTTTCAGCCGTTATGAGGAGCATCAGGCCGACGTCTACAGCCTCGAAGTCACCCACGGCATAGTTCCCGATCCCGGCCAAGCCTTCGCTCGTTCCTTCCAGACCTATGGCGAAACCGTTCTCGTGGATCCTCACCCCAATCCTGTCAACGTCTTCCTCTTCTTCGATCATCCCACCGTCGCCGACCGCATCCACCTGGGCGTCACATACGACCCTTGGTCCAGAGGCGAATCACCCCAATTCGTGAAGTGACGCTCTGTCGGCAGCGGCCTCATTTTTTTTACGGTTTTTTGACTTGGCTTTCCAGCTGTTTCAGCGTAAATTTTCATGCGCCAGCCCCCGAGGTATCCATGAGAATCCTCATCGCTATTCCCGTGCTCTTGCTATCTCTTTTCTTCTTCGCTCCGGCGCTTCCCGAGGCGCCTGCGGGCTTCGACAACAAGAGCAATGGGCTGGTGGACGACGCCACGCACGCGGCGGATCAAGTCAAGTTCGATGAGATTGAGCAAGTCTCCGACGGACTCGGACCGCTCTACAACGCGCAATCCTGCCGCGAGTGCCATCAGAATCCCACTTCCGGCGGCTCCAGCCAGGTCTCTGAATTGCGTGTCGGTCACCGTGGCCCCGGCGGCAAGTTCCAAAATCCCGAGATCCCCATCGCCCGCGGTACGGAGATCATTAAGGGCCGCAGCCTGGTGAACGACCGCGCCATTTGCCCGAACGCTGCCTTCCCCAGCACGGAAATTCAGGAGCGCGTTCCAGATTCGGAGAACATTCGTACCTTCCGCGTTTCTCTGAACCTTCTCGGCGATGGATTTGTGGAAGCCGTCCCCGATCAGACTTTTGTTGATCTCGCTAAGGACCAATGCCAGAAAAACCACAACAAGATTTGCGGCCAGGTTCTCTACGTTCCCATCCTCGAGGCTCCCCCCCTGACCGGGGTCGGCCGCTTCGGCTGGAAAGATCAGCACGCCAGCCTGCTGTCGTTTTCCGCCGACGCTTATCTCAACGAAATGGGCATCACCAATCGCCTCCAGACCGACGAAGTCACCAACCTCTGCAACACCGTCAACGAGCCGAACGACACCACCGGCCCGGACGGCCTCGCGGACATCGATCATTTCGCCCGTTACATCCGCGCCACCGAAACTCCCGCGCGCGACTCGACGCTTGCGCAAACTCCCAAAGCAAGATTAGGCGCCGATTTATTTGTTAAGGTCGGCTGCGATATTTGTCACGTCCAGACGCTCACCACCGCTCCCGCCGGCACAACCCTCAACGGTGGCACCTTCACCATCCCACCGGCGCTCGGCGATAAGCAGTTTCATCCTTATGGAGACTTCCTGCTTCACAATGTCGGCACCGGCGACGGCATCGTCGCGGCCATGCTGGAGCACTACGGCAAGAATATGTACCAGACCAACTGGAGAAACCTCTCCATCCCCAATTACAACAACGCCGCAAACAAAATCCGCACCGCACCGCTTTGGGGTGTCCGCCTGCACTCGCGTCTCATGCACGATGGCGATTCCGTAACCCTTTTCGACGCCATCCTGCGCCATCGCGGCGAGGCCGCTCAAGTCACCAAGAAATTCAAGAAGCTGAATCCCGCCAAAAAGGAAGCCCTCCTCGAATTCTTGCGCTCGCTCTGAACGGCTCGTGCTAACTTTATCCCCGATCTACGCACCCTGCCCGTCCGGCCGGGTAATTGTTTGCGCAAAGGCCCATTCCGAACCCCCTTGCTCCGCCTGTTTCTTTGCTAGTCTGTAGATACGAAACGACATACCCCACGCTGTGGAAAATTATCGGCCATCTGTTGAAATGGGGCGTGTCGCTATCTTCTTACCATGGATATTGTGGCCACATTGTGGTCACCGCCATGTTTTCGCCTCGAAGGGGGTTGACGTGAAAATCAGATCGGCATTTCTCGCTGTAACTGGCATCCTCGGCATTTTGACTGTTCCCGCGCTCGGTCAGGCGCCCCCATCTGCCAGTCCCCCTAAAACTGTTTCGCGCACCACCAAGGCAGTGAATTACCGCCGTGCCGGCGGCTCCACCAAGATCGATTTTCAAGGCACGGAATTGATGCAGCAAGCCGTCGGCGAAGCCAAGGTGCAAAACAAGGGCAGCCGCACGGAAATTGAAGCAAGATTCGTGGGCCTTGATGAGGCCACCAAGTTTGGCCTCGAATATCTGACCTACGTTCTCTGGGCCGTCTCTCCCGGAGGCCGCGCCGTAAACCTCGGCGAACTCGTGCTGAAAAATGGCGGCGGTGAAGTGAAAGCCATCTCCGAGATGCAAACCTTCGGCATGATCGTCACCGCCGAACCGTATTTCGCTGTCAATCAGCCCGGTAACACCGTCGTGCTGGAGAACGTTTTTGGTCCTGCCACGCTCGGCAAAGTCGAAAACATCGACGCCAGCTACGAACTTGTCGGCCGCGGCATCTATTCTTCCTCCAACACCAAAATCGAAAACGCCATCTTTGGCATCGACCGCAAGACCCCGCTTGAACTTTTTGAAGCGCGCAACTCCCTGCGCATCGCGCACATCGCCCTGGCCGACAAATATGCCGCTCCCACGCTCGCTAAGGCCGAACAGCAGCTGCGCAACGCGGAAGAGGTTTACGGGCGCAAGAGCGACAAGAAATCCGTCATAGCTGCCGCCCGCGAGGTCGTCGAAACCGCCGAAGAAGCCCGCGTCATGGCCGTGAAACAAAAAGCCGAGGAAGACGCCCAGGCAAAAATCGCTGCGGACAAGAGAGCCGCCGAAGAACGCGAAGCCAAGGCCCGCGCCGACGCCATAGCTGAAGCTCAGCGCCGCCAGCAAGCCGAGCAGGCTCGCCAGCAAGCCGAAACCGCCAAGGCTGAAGCCGTGCGCATGCAGCAGGAAGCGCAGAAAGCCGCCCAGGAAGCCGCGCGTCAGCAAGCCGAAGCCGAAAAGGCCAGCGCCGCGGCCTTAGTCCAGCAGCAGGCCGCGCAAGCGGCCGCCGACCAAGCCGCAAGAGACAGGGCTTCCGCGCAAGCACAGCAACGTGCCGCCGAGGCCGAAACCGAAAAAGCGCGCCGCGCCGCCGCGCAGGCCGAATCCGAAAAAGCCCAGCTTCGCGCCCAGCTTCTCAGCCAGTTGAATTCCATTTTGCAGACCCGCGACTCCGCCCGCGGCCTCATCGTCAATATGTCGGACGTGCTCTTTGACACTGGCAGCTACACGCTCAAGCCCGGCGCCCGCGAAAAGCTCGCCAAAATTTCCGGCATCGTGCTCGCGCACCCCGGCCTCTCTCTCCAGATCGAGGGTCACACCGACAGCGTCGGCGGCGACGATTTCAATCAGCAGCTCTCCGAACGCCGCGCCGACTCCGTTCGCGATTTTCTCGCCGAGCAGGGCGTCGCGGGTTCTTCCATCACCGCCCGCGGCTTCGGCAAGACTCAGCCCGTCGCCACCAATGACACCACCGAAGGCCGTCAGCGCAACCGCCGCGTCGAGCTCGTCGTCAACGGCGACGCCATCGGCAACACCGCCGTGGCCTCCGCCACGCCTTCGCAGCCGTAATCCTTTGCGTTCGCCCTTCCCTATTTTCCCGGGGGCATGTTAAATCGTGCCCCTTCTTTCTTTTTGCGCATTTCTCATTTCCACGGTTGCTGTGGTCTCAACCCCATCAAGCCCCGCCTCGTCTTCGCTTATCACCCGCTCTCCCTCCTTGACCGTTCCCCCTCGCAGGTGTAGAGTCCGTTTACTAGCTACCTTCCCAGCACTTCCCGATCGAAGGAGGAATGTATGTCTTTCCGCAGAGCCCTCTGGGCCTTAGCTGTCGTAGTGTGTCTCGCAGCTCCCGTCGCCGTCCAGGCACAAGGGGACTATCTCGACGTCTACACCGTCAAAGTGAAGCCGGAAAAACTCGCCGACTTCCAAGCACTCACCAAGAAGTGGGCTGACGCCAATCGCCGCTACAATGGCGATCGTTGGCTCGCTCTCGAGACCGTCTATGGCGAGAGCAATGTCTACTTATTCACCAGCACTCGCAGGGACTACGCCGATGTCGGCGCAACCGAAGCAGCCGCCATGCTCGCCGCCAACAAGGCCTTCGGCAAGGCAACCGCTCAGAAAATGGAGCAAGACTTCAGTAACTGCCTGGTATGGTCCCGCAGTGAACTCCGCCGCCGCCGCTGGGACCTCAGCCGCAAGCCTCCTACCGACCCCGATGCCTACGCCAAGTTCATTGGCGAATCGCGCCTCTTGCGCTCCTCCGCCGTGCACATACGTTCGGGACACGTCCCGGACTTTGAGGCTCTTCTGAAAGACATGAAGGAAGCCGGCGAAAAGAATCCGAACGCCCAACCGGTGTTCGTTTCCCAAGTCGTCGAAGGCAGCAAGGGCGCTACCTTCTACATCTCCACGCTGCGCTCTTCCTTCAGCGGCTTCGACCACAACCTCACCACTCGCGAAATCCTAGGCGAGGAAGGCTACAAGAAGCTCCAGCAGATTAACGCCGACGCCGTCGAGACTGCTGAATCCACTCTCTATCGCTTCGCGCCGGATATCAGCAATCCTCCCGACGAAATCGCAAAAGTCGCCGCCGACTTCTGGCGCCCCAAAGCCATGATGGCTGCAGCCACGACCAAACCCAAAGCCGCCACTATGGAACCCACTGCTGCGAAGGAACCCACAAAGAAGCAATAGACCTTAGAAGCAGTCCACGCGAAACAACCATCGGCAACCCGCCCGCACGCTGGCAGCCCTATCCGCCAAGCGTGCGGGCACTCGTTCTGACCTCTCACCTCACTCATTCCTCCTCCTCGGTTCCACCTCCGCCGCCTTCAGGAGCCACGCACCGGTCGGCCATCATCTGGACAAAAATGAGGGCGCGTGCCCCCGGCAGAATCTCGGCACAAAGTCCGCGCGTGTCGCAGCCTTCAAATGCTGCGGGTTTTGATTTTTCCCCGCCATTTCGCTGGCGCCCCGGCTTCGTCCCTTTCCTGCGCACTAATTTGATTTCGACCCTGCTGTCCAACGCATGCGCCACGCGGACCGTTAGAATTCTTCAGGCCACTTTCTCGCCGCGTGCATCACCGCAAGGATCCAAACTTCTTTCTTCTCAATACGGTGGCCGACGATAAACGTTGTGCCTTGTTGTATTGCAACCTCCTTGCCGGGTGCCGCAACCTCGGGTTAAAGGCTCCGGGTTTTTGACTTTCCCGCCCCATTTCGCCGCCGCCCCGCCTTCGTGCCCGCCTCCGCAGCAATTTGATTTCGACCCTGCTGTCCAACGCATGCGTCACGCGAATCAACGTCCCAATCGTCATCTTCGGCGCTCTTTCTTTGAACTCTTAACTTTCAACTTTCACCTGCTTGTCCTCGAAAAATAAAAAAAGAGGGAGCAAACCTCGCCCCCTCCTCTTAAAGCAATCGCCGCAATCTGCTATTTATGGCCGGAGTGCGTGATCCGCGCCATGATGTCGCGCCGGCTGTCAAGCACGGTGGAAGCTGCAAATTCCGCGCGTTCCGCCGGACTCCACTTAGCTTGCGTTGCGTTGATGGCTGCCGCCCACTTATCCATGCCTTCGGCATTGGGGTAGCTGACGACCACGCAGCGCGTCGACGGCGCTGAAGTGTTTACGTATTGCTCGTCCACGCCGTAGTACGTAGCCACGCCCTTCTTGACCTGTTCCTCAAACGTCGGCACCAGGAGCTTTTTGAGCGTTGCGGTGTACTCGCCCGGCTTTTCAGCCCTAGCATTCGAGCAGACCACACGCAAGTACGTCGGCGTTCCGCTACCTTCGTGGTACATGGACGTCTGCATCAGGAAGTCTTCGTGTTTGGTGGCTGCGATTTGCCCGGGCCGCGGACCGGCCTTGCGGATTTCGTCGAGCACCTTCATCAACCCCGAAATCGATGTCGACGACCACGCTGCCCCGTGCGTATATCCGTCGGGTGTGTGGACGATCTGCTCAAAGGTGGACCAGCTAAGGATGGTCCCGTCGGCCGTCAACTTCTCTGCAATGGGTACGATCGTCTTCTCGGTATCCTCCGAGTTTGCCGCCCAATTCGCACGCGGCACTTGGAACTGGCTTACAAACGTATACACCCTCGGCGTCGGTTCCATTTGGGGAAGAGCCGCAGGTACAAGCATCACCGCCAACACAATCACAAGCAGGCCCGCTATCCGTTTCATCATTAACTTAGTCCTCCTGGACTCTCTGGCAGGACGCACGGCGCAAGACGTTGGAAGGTCGCTCCTCGTTGCTCACTCGCAGACTTCACGGATCGAGAGGGGATACGGCGTTCTGCCTAGTGGGTAACCTGGAATATGGGGCTTCCGCCCGCGGCACCGGCCAGTGTGTGCCGACAGTATTCCCCCACCCGCCTAATGTCAACCCAATTCCTCTGTGCCAATTCCTTTGTGCACATGTTCGCCGGTGCCGTAGCCTTCGGTGGCGCCTGCCCCGGCCCGGTCGGGGAGGCCGCGGGTTTTGACTTTTCCCTTGCCATTTCGCCCCCCCGAGCACGGCAGAAACAAGAAAGAACCTGCCCGCATAACTTTCGGCGCCCAGTAGAGGTTAATGAACGATGCCGAAGATTCAGTGGACGAACCTTCCACCCGCTCTCCGCCAGCACCTTCCTTTCACCATTCCGTGCAAGAGAACAAACACCCTTCTTGCGTCTCCGAAGCCGAGTGCGGGATTTCAGCTCGATTCGCGCGTTTTCACGTGGGATTTCGCATCTGGGTGACGGGGCGTCCAGTCTTTTGGCGGAAAGGCCACGTGCCAGAATATTGGATTGGGCAGCATGAACTCCACACCCACCTGAGGATGACCGCCCTGATGCCTGTCAATGTGTGCGACAACACACTCCAGAGCCGCTTTTGTCTGGATGTTCGACAGAGTGAGCCGCTGTCCTCTGTTCACTTGTGTCGACACCAGGATCAAACCACCATGGGCACTGATGGCCCGCGTGTGCGTCTCTTCTTCAAAAGGCAATCCAATACCGTTCTGCCCGGAGACTCGCACGGGGATGGTCATCAATACTCGCTGACTCCTTCTGCGGTTTGCCGCGAGCCAGGAGGTTTCGCGGGATTCCGCAAGCCACGTTTCAAGAGTCCGAAGCTGCTCCGGCTCAATAGCGGTAAACATCAGCCCCATGCCCTTGCCAGCGCGGGAGTAAACGACTCTTGTCCGGGCTTCAAACAATTGTGCCCCCTTTGTGATGCGTACGTCTGTGACCGTCCCTAAAGGGAGGGGGTTGTTCGTGTCCACATAGCAGCCTTGCTGACTCAAGTCACGGACGCGCGTTTCAATCCGCGCGCCGGTTTCAGCCACCCTTACCTCAACAGCGGCTATGAACTCGTAACGAGGATGAGTCCGGCGGTCGGCCCCGGCAAGCGCGACGGTAGGGCCAGCAGGCTTTTCCGCCTCACTGACGATGTGGGGAGAGCTTGCAAGGCCTTCCACCTCACCGGCGATGTTCGGAGAGCGCGCCAGCTGTTCCGCGTCACTGGAAATCCCTGAAGGGCTCGCCGGCTTTTCCTCGTTGCCGGCAATCTTGTGAGAATTTGCCCCTTTCGACCTTCGTTTGCGATTGCGGCGCTTCATAGCCATACAATTCTAGCGCAAATCATAAATACCTAGGCAATGGCCGTGAATCGATGACCCTGCCCGCCTCCGCTTCAGCAGCCAAGGCGAATGGTGCAGGAAACGTTTTGGGCAGTACAATCAAAATGCAGCGAGCAGCAAACCACCTCTTAACTGCGTGTCTCATCGAAGGGACAACCCCACCCGAGCGACCGAGGGGAAATGAAGGCGCTCTCGCCCCCAGTTACGAGTAACGAATCGCCAGTCTATTCCTACTTTCAACTGTGAACCGCGGACTGCAAGCTTTTCCCTAGGTCCGGTAGCTTGCATTGATACGGACGTACTCGGCCGTGAAGTCGCAGGTCCAGTAGCGGGCCATGGCTTTGCCCGCGTGCAGATCCACAACCAGCGGAACGTGTTCGGCAAGAAGTTTGTTGCTGGCGGCGCGCTCGTTGAAATCGAGCGGCTGGCCACGCCGCAGCACGGGGATGCCCGCCATTTTGATATCCACGCGCGACGTGTCGAAGAAAATGCCGGAGCGCCCGGCGGCGGCGAAGATGCGGCCCCAGTTGGGGTCGCCGCCGGCGAAGGCCGTTTTGACGAGCGGAGATGTGGCGATCGTTTCCGCGATGCGGTGTGCGTCGGCTTCGTTCTTCGCGTTGCGCACTTCGATTTCGATGACGCGCTGTGCACCTTCGCCGTCAGCCACGATTTGCAGCGCGAGCGAGCGGCACACTTCTTCAAGCGCAGCAGCGAATGCTCGATGCGCCGATGTTCTCGTTTTGATGGGAGGAACGCCGGCTTCGCCGTTGGCGAGAACCACCAAAGTGTCGTTCGTCGAAGTGTCGCCATCCACGCTGATCGCGTTGAACGTCCGCTCGGTGACGTCCTGCAGCGTTTCTTGCAGGAGCGAAGGAGCAATCGCCGCATCCGTGGCGACAAACGCGAGCATCGTAGCCAGGTTCGGATGGATCATCCCCGCGCCTTTGGCGCAGCCCACTAGATGAATTCTCTTGCCTGCCATTATAAACGAGGCGGCCGCGGTTTTTGGACGCGTGTCCGTGGTGCAGATCGCGAGCGACAATTCCGCGAACGAGCGGGCGGAAGGGCGGCGATGGCGCGCGATGACCGGCAGCGCGCGCAGAATTTTTTCAAGGGGCAGCGGGACGCCAATCACGCCTGTGGAGCAGACAAACAATTCCTGCGGCATGCAGCCGAGTCGTTTTGCGGCTTCGGCAACCGTGCGCTCGGCGGCGGCGTGGCCCGCAGCTCCGGTGGCGCAATTGGCGTTGCCGGCATTCACCACGACTGCACGCATGTGGCCCTTCGACGCGCGCAGGTGTTCTTTGGAAAGAAGCACCGGCGCGGCGACGACAAGATTTTGCGTGAAGACGGCGGCGGCCGAGGCCGGAACGTCGCTCGAAAGAATCGCGAGATCGAGCGCGCCGGTTTTCTTCAAGCCGCAGGCGGTCGCGGCGAAGCGAAACCCGCGCGGCAAGGAGGCTTCCGAAAGTGCGTGCTTTATCAACGGGACGTCCGTATGACTAGCACGACGCTCTCGGAAGGGACCTCCGATCCTCCGCAACGGCAGCGAGGGAGGATTGGTGTTTCGTTGCTTGGCTTGCGTTCATGGCTTGGCTCCTGTTTTGGTGGCTTTCTTGTTGAGACGTCCTTCCAAATCGGCAATGGCGGCGCGCACATTTTCGGGCGCGGTGCCGCCGGGAACTTTTTTCGCGGCAAGGGCTGCCTCCACGCTGAGGCTCTTCGCGAAATCGGCCTCAAACGCGGGCGAGATTTTTTTCAAAGTGTCGATCGGAAGGGCAGTCCATGAAACATGTTGCTCTTCGGCCTCGCGCAGCACTTTGCCGACGATATCGTGAGCCTGGCGGAACGGAATGCCTTTGTGCACGAGATAGTCCGCAGCTTCGGTGGCAAGCAGCGCTGGATTGGACGCCGTAGTTTTCAATCGGTCGGCGTTGAACTTCGTAGATGCGACGGCGCCCGCCGCAACTGCGAGCATGTCCGCGAGCTGATCGTGCGCGGTGAAGAGGGCTTCTTTGTCTTCCTGGAGATCACGCTGATAACTCGTCGGCAAGCCCTTCAGCGTCGTGAGCAAGCCGAGCAGCGCACCGGTGATACGCCCGGTCTTGCCGCGCATCAATTCCCAGGCGTCGGGATTTTTCTTCTGGGGCATCAGGCTGCTGCCGGTGGAGTATTCGTCGGGAAGAATGACGTAAGAAAATTCCTGCGACGCAAAGATGACAAAGTCTTCGGCGAGACGCGAGAGATGCGTCGCGATGCCGCTGAGCGCAAAGAGGTAATCAAGCGCAAAATCGCGGTCGCCGACGGCGTCAAGACTGTTTGCAGTGATGCGAGAAAAACCAAGTTCGCGCGCGAGGGCGTTGCGGTCGATCGCGAAGGAATTTCCGGCGAGCGCGCCCGAACCCATCGGACAGGCGTCCGCGCTTGCCGCGGCGTGTTGCAGGCGAGTGATGTCGCGGGTGAATGCTTCGGCATGCGCAAGGAGGAAATGCGAGAGCAAAATCGGCTGCGCGTGCTGCATGTGCGTCATGCCCGCCATGGGCACGCCGATGTTGGCTTTGGCCTGCTGCAAAAAAGCGCTGAGCAAGGCTTCAAGGCCGCGTTGAACTTCGGCGACGGCGTCGATGACGAACAACCGGAAATCGGTGGCCACCAATTCATTGCGGCTGCGGCCAGTATGCAGTTTCCAGCCGAGCGGCCCGAGTTCTTCGACGAGAGTTTTTTCGACGAAGTGGTGCACATCTTCGGCTTCAGCGCCGAATTTTTCGAGCCACCCGGTATCCGTCCTGGCCCGCCCGGAAATCTTATCGAGCGCCGCGAGCGTTTGCTTCACTTCCGTCGCGGTGAAAATGCCGATGGGCTCCAAAGCTCTAGCCCACGCACGATCCACGGCAATCTCGTAAGGCAAGAGACGGCGATCGAATGCAAACGAGCGTTGGAACGCGTCGAACCCTTCGTTCGGTGCGCGCTCGAAGCGTCCACCCCACAGCCGGTCGTCTTTGCGTTCGGTCATTGCAGTTCTCAGTCGTCGGTGATTAGTAGTCAGCTGGCCACGGAAAAATTGATATCGGCATGGTGCTGGCGCTATCTCACAATTTGCCCTCGGCCTTGGCTTTGGGACGCACGGTAACGGGCAGCGCGAAAAGATTGATGAAGCCTTCGGCGTCCTGGGGGTTGTAGCGGCCCATGGTGAAGCTGGCGAGGTCGGCGCGGTAGAGCGAAAAGGGCGAAACGCGTTTCGTAACATTGAGCGTGGCCTTCCACAATTTCAGGCCGACGGCGCCGGTGACGCGCAGTTGCGCGACGTTGAAAAATCCGTCGAGCGCTTCGCGCAACGGCGCGAACCACAAACCGTAGTAGACCAGCTCGGCATAGCGCAGCGAGAGAGCCTGCTGGAAATGCGCGGTCTCGCGATCGATGGTGAGCCGCTCTAACTCCTGATGCGCCTTGACGAGGAGGGTTCCGCCCGGAGTTTCGTAAGCGCCGCGCGATTTCATTCCGACGAGGCGATTTTCGACGAGATCGGTGCGGCCGATGCCGTGTTTCGCGGCGATTTCGTTGAGGGTGTTGAGAAGATCGATGGGGCCGAGTTTCGAACCGTTGACGGAAACGGGCGTGCCGGATTCGAATCCGATTTCGACTTCCTCGGCTTTGTCCGGAGCTTTTTCCGGCGAAACGACCCACTGCCACATCGCTTCGTTTGGCGCGTTGGCAGGATCTTCGAGCTCGCCGCCTTCGTGGCTGAGGTGCCAGATGTTGCGATCGCGGCTGTAGATATTTTTTTTGCTCTGCTCAACGGGAACGTTGTGCTTCTGCGCGTAGGCGATGGCATCTTCGCGGGAATCGATGTCCCATTCGCGCCAGGGCGCGATAATTTGCACGTTTGGCGCGATGGCTTTGTAAGCCAATTCGAAACGGACTTGGTCGTTGCCCTTGCCGGTGCAGCCGTG
>QHZB01000214.1 GCA_003224525.1 Acidobacteriota bacterium
CTACCTCCGAAGACCATTGCTTATCAAATTACCCCCTAAAAGTACACCTCCAGTACACCAGCGTCAATAGTACTCAAGTTTATTGGGGTTTTTGAATTATGGCGGAGAGGGTGGGATTCGAACCCACGGTAGGGGTTAACCTACACACGCTTTCCAAGCGTGCGCCTTAAACCGCTCGGCCACCTCTCCCGCGATGGAAACTACGCTACCAATTTAGCAGAAACCTCCTCTTGGCGCACAGCGGCGATCTCGCGGATCTCGGGCCGACTACTCATAGCGCAGGGCCTCGACGGGATCGAGGCGGGCGGCTTTGATGGCGGGGTACATCCCAAAGAAGAGGCCCACGCTCATCGAAACGCCCACGGCGAGCACCACGGCCCAGAGCGGAATGGACGACGGCAGACTGGGCACCGCAAGGTTGATCAGCAGGCTGATACCACCGCCGAGCAACACCCCGATGACGCCTCCCACGCCCGTGAGCACAACGGCTTCGGTGAGGAACTGCCAGATGACGTCGCGGCGGCGCGCGCCGATGGCTTTGCGAACGCCAATCTCGCGAGTGCGCTGCGTGACGGACATCAGCATAATGTTCATCACGCCGACGCCGCCGACAAGAAGTCCGATGGAACTGATGACGGAAATCAAAAGCGCCACGGACGCGGTGATTTGACGAAACTGATCGGCGATCTGCTGCGCGCTGGATATTCCAAAGTTATCAGGCTTGCTGTAGGGCACGTTTCTACGGCGCCGCAACACCCCGCGGATCTGGTCCTCGGCTTCCGACATGCGGCCCGGATAAGCGACGGCACCGATCATATTTTCGTCGTCCTGCGGGAGATGTTTGTGATAGGTGCGATAAGGAACCATCACCGCCTTGTCCGCGGATTGATCCTTGACGAGTTGGCCTTTGCGCGGCTCAAGAACGCCAATGACTTCGTACGAGATACCGTCAATTTGGATGGGTTTTCCGAGCGGATCCATATCCGGGTACAGGGTCTTGGCGATATCAGGACCGATAACGGCGACGTCGGCACGATGCATGTTTTCCGCGTCGCTGAAGAACCGCCCGCTTTTCGGCCTGGAATTGAACACCTCTTCGTTGGAAGGAAGCGTCCCGTTGTAATCAATGCCCGATACTTCCTTGCCCAGATAGCGGGCGGTGACTGGCCCGCGACTGGGACCTTCATCCGTCCATCGTGGATAGACACTGGCGGTGACCGCACGAACCGCGGGACACAATTGAGCGATGGCCTCGGCATCTTCAAGCGAGAGGGGTTTGCGCGCGCGTTCATCCGGACTAAGTCTCCCGGCGTGGATGCCGGGATCGAAGCGGAAGATGAAAAGGGTTTCTGATCCGTAGTCGGATAAATACGCGTTCACGTCACCGTAGACGCCGACGAGGATGGAGACGACGGAAAGAAGAGCGGTAATGCCGATGACCACGCCGAGAACGGTGAGAAAGGAGCGCATCTTATTCTCACGCAGGGTGGTGAGAGCCATCCGAGCGTTCTCGCCGATGTTCATGCGCATGGTGACTTCCATGGCTCTCACAATTCCTGGCGCAACGCTTCGATGGGTTGCAGGTCTGCGGCCCGGCGCGCCGGATAAACACCGAAGAAAACCCCAACCGCGGCAGAGATCAGCTCCGCGAGCAAAACCGCGGGAACGGGAACGTGCATGGGTACGGACGTCGTTGCGGTGGCGAGGCCCGCGATTCCGTAGGCTAGGCCGACGCCAATGGCGCCGCCCACCGCCGCCATGACCGCCGCTTCGACCAGGAATTGCAGGAGAATGTCGTTGTGGCGGGCGCCGAGAGCTTTACGGATGCCGATTTCGCGCGTCCGCTCCGTGACGGTAGCGAGCATCACGTTCATGATGACGACGCCGCCGATCACCAGGAAGACAGAGACGACACCGACCATGGCGGTAGCGATTACACCCGTCAAGTTTTTCCATAATTCCATCAGCGTGGCCTGGTCGAAGATGCCAAAGTTATCCTTTTCGTTGGGAGACAGGTGGCGCCGTGCCCGCATCATGGCCCGCGCTTCGTCCTGCGTCTGATCCATCCACTCCGCGCCGCGTGCCTGAATGTTGAGCCAAATTGTGTCGTTTGTTCCATACATCTTGAAATACGTCTGGATCGGTATATACGCAAAATTATCCTGCGATTGGCCGAGGGCCGTTCCGATGGTTTTCGCAATGCCGACAATCTGGAAGGGCCGACCCTCGATCAAAAGTTCGTGGCCGATGGGGTCAACGTCCGGAAAGAGTTTGGTGGCCAGGTCGTTGCCGATCATCGTGACCTGGGTCCGGCTACGGTCGTCGCCCTCGGAGATGTAGCGTCCGTCTCGGGGCGTGACGATGTCAATATCCGCCATGTTGGCGGTCACGCCGCGGATATTGGTGTCGTTGAGGCTGTGCGAGCCTGCGCGCACTTTTCCATCAATGCGCAGTTCCACCCCTACACGCTCCGGCAACTTCATATTATCGCGCAGAGCTTCGAAGTCGTCCCAAGTGACCTTTTTGTTGCGCCGGTTGGCCTTCACGTACTCTTCCACGTCCGTGATGATGGGAAAGCGGGTCAGCAGAAAGACGTTGGAGCCCATGTTGGCAACGCGGTCTGCAATGTAGCGGTTCACCCCGGAGATTAGGGCGATGACCACGATGAGGGTGGAAACCGAGAGAATGATGCCTAGGAGCATCAGGAAGGAGCGCATTTTATGGGCGCGCAAGGTCTCAAGGGCCACGCCGATCGGTTCACGCAGCAAAAGCCGGCGTTTCATGCGTGCGTTTCCCCTGTCTCTTCTACGCGCAAGTTATTGAAAAGGTTTCGAGCCACTCAGCCTATTTTCGGTTTGACGCTGTCCGGCTTAGATAACGTTATCACCGGCTGTCTAGGAATGGCGCGAAAAATGAACGGGCTTGAAATTCGGTGGACGGGCGGCTCTTGGGCGCATTTGCGGGCGTCTGCTACACTATTTGGGCCGGTTCCGGGATCGTCTAATCGGTAGGACATCAGCCTTTGGAGCTGAGTATCGTGGTTCGAGTCCACGTCCCGGAACCAAATTTCCCTCCGCACTAATTCCCTGCTCCGGGATGAAATCCTGGAATCACATTTCGCGATAGTTCAACAGGACTACGCCGATCAGAACGAGACAGAGCGGCCAGAGGCGGGCCATTGCGTTTCGCGTTTGATTTTCGGCAGGAAGGCGCAGTTCTAGCCAGCGCGACCATCCCAAAGTCACGGCGAGAATAGCAAGCGGGATGTGGCTTAGCTCGGCGAGGACTTCTTCCTTCAGGTTCCCGAGACTGTGGGAATGCGTGAGGAGCAAAGCGCCGGAAACGGCGACGAGGACAGGAAAGACCAGCCGTGCACGGCCGGGGGCAACGCGGCCCGTTTGAACGCGCCATTCAAAAACCGCCAGAGCGATTACGAGCAGGGCGAAAAAGCGATGCAGCAAGACTTCGGGATCCGCAAGTGTCGCCCAGAAACCGACGGGTCCGAGGGGCCAAGTCTCCGGATCGCTGCGGAGAAATAGAAAAGCCGAGAGGCCGAGGAACGCGAGCGGCCAATGGCGCGCCCAGGAGACTTGTCCGACTTGCGCGACGAGGGCCAGCAGTCCCATCGCCAGAACGACGATGCCTGCCCAGTGATGGTTGTACTCGGACCAAGCCTGTTCGGCGGGAGTGTTCGGGCGCGTTCCGCTTTGGCCGGGAACGTAAGACTCGGTCGAGAGCGAGCCGGATTCGAATGCTTTTTTCTGAGCGGCGTAGATGTCTTCGGGCAACTCCTGAACGGACGGACTGGCGAATCTTGGCGAGCGTGGAGACATGCGGGCGAAGATTTCTTGACCGGTGACGCGGTCGTCAGTGAGATCGGCGGCGGGAGGGAGCGAAGTGAGTGAAGCAGCAGTGAGGATTACGGTAATGCCGATGCCAATTTCGGCTTCGCCGAAGCGCTTCAGGCTGGCAAGAATGGAGCTGGCCGGCCCGCGGCGGACGAGCTGAAAATTGAGCGCACCAAGGAACAAAAGAAGGCCAAAGAGGAGCACTTTGGTGGCGACCATCGCCCCGTAGGAAGTACCGTAAACCGCTTTGAATGAGCCAACGTAAGCAAAACTCAACAGCAGACCTGCGGAAGCAAGCACTGCGACGCTTACCAGAGCGAGTTGCGAGAATCTGGCGCTGAGCTGGCGCGCGAAGTCCGCGGCCGGCGCTCGCCGGATGGCGATTAGCAGGTACGGCAGGCCGCCAAGCCAAACCGCGGTGGCCGCTTGATGCAGGGCAGTGAAAGCGACTAGCGGCGCGCGGTATTCCAAGCGAGCCATGGAGTGGCTGGTCATAACCGAAGAGGTGACGATGGCGGCCGCGGGAAGAAGCAAATCGGTGTAGCCGGTGGATCGCCTTGCAGCGGTTAGGGCAATCACGGTGAAGGCTGACACGACGCCGATTGCCCCGGCGAGGACGAAATTCGCGCCGGCGACTTCACCAAGAGACATGTCGGCAGACTGTCTCAGAATGATGGAGTTCGCCAGAACGTATGAGATCTGCATCGCAGCCAGCGCGATCGCCGCGCGCCGAATCCAGCGCAGACAGGCTTGCTGGAGCGCCGCCGAATTTTCATTCACGCGGCGGACGACCAAGATCAAAAAAACAATGCCGCCAATCGCGAGGGACTGAAACGTGAGGGTTGCGCCGCGGAACAGCACGGAGAGGAAGCCAAAGACTTGGAGCAGGCGGGCCATGAATGCCGATCAGGACGGCGATACAGTAAAAGGTATTTCACCGCGGGTGATGTGGCCGTCGGAGGCCAGCACTTGCCAGCGAAGGCGGTAAGCTCCAGTGGTTAAGCCGGTGGCCTCCGCCGAGAGCGTGTCCGCAGGAGTCTGCTTGCTGATCTCCAGCGGTTGAGCGGAGCCGTCCGGACGGATCAGTGTCAGGCGAGAACGGAGCGCATCGATGCGGACATTGAAGCGAAGCTTGATCGGAACATCTGGTCCCGATACGGCGCTCTTCAGAGCCGGGTTTGATTCCAGAAGGACGGCATGCGCGACGGCTGGAGCAACGATGAAAAAAGCCGCGACCGCGGCGAACAGAATGAGTGCACAAGGATTTCGACGGCTTGGCTGCATGACTTTCCTCTTCGCCAAGAATGGCGAAAAGCTCCGTGAAAGTTGGGCTATGACTGCTGGAAGAAAATTATACAGAAGCCGGAGTGGATTGCTATTTCATTCGGGCGCGACCGTTCGCACGCGGCTGCCTCTACGGCCTGCGCATGAGCAAAGGAAACCCGCCGGCGGGACCGCGGCTGAATTCGGCCGAAGTCATTCTTGCGAGCTGATCTCGTTGCTGTGATTCCAATCGATGGTTGGATCGGAGGCCGGATCGTAGGTAATTTCGGTGGCAGCGGGCTTATCCAGCTTTCGCTGCGCGCGCTTTTCTTCCTTCATTTTTCGCTTCTCGATGCGCTTCATTTCTTTCTGGCGCTTCTGAAATGTCGTGGTCATAAGCCTCTCCTCACAGCAGAGTGCGGCGAGGGCCCTGGCCCCTGCCGTCCCAGCCCACCCATGGAAAAGAATAACTACCAGCGCGGTTCGCGCGGCTGGCGCGCCGACTCACGGTAATCTTCATTCGAAAAACGGTCGCGTCCGCCGCCCTTGCCGCGTCCACCGCTGGGCCCGCGTCCTCCGCTCGGCCCACCAAAACTCTTTGGGCCGCGTGGCGGGCCGCCTTCGCCCTTCGGGCGCGCTTCGTTCACTTTCAAATTGCGCCCGCCAACTTCTTTTCCATCGAGGGCAGTCATGGCCGCCGCCGCTTCCGCGTCGTTGGGCATTTCGATGAATGCAAAACCACGCGCGCGGCCGGTCTCACGGTCCATGGCCATGTGAACGCGCGTTACCTGGCCGAACGGCGCAAACAGCTCGCGCAGTTCGCTCTCCGTGGTCTGGAAGCTCATGTTGCCCACAAATAAACTCTTCATCTTAATTCTCCCTGTACTCTTCGAAGCACCACGAGCGCAGGATCTTGGTAAAGTGCCGCTTCCCAGACACTACGAGAGGTTAGTTCTAAACTGGCTGAAATCGAAGGAGGGGCCGCAAAGCGCACCCAACAAGGAATTCAGACAATTCTACTTCGGGAGTCTACATCATCACAGTAACACATTTCTCCGCGAATGGCCGCATCTTCATTTTGAGCCCGGCTTTGAAGCCGAGATGACGCCGCGAAGGACCGTGACCGAAGCGGCGGGGAGCGAGAAGTTTGTGGACGGTCCGGCATTCACGGTGGATTTTATGGCAGGCCCATCCGGGTCGGCGGTGCCGCCGGTTCGATTGGGATGCCAGGCATACTGCGCCTTTCCGAAAGTGATTAGGCTTACCGGACCGGTGAAGGTCGCGGCCGCTTTTTTCTCCTGGTCATCAAATGAAATGCTCACCGTGTGGGCGTTTTCCTGATCCTTATTGATGATGAGCAGGGACCATTGGCGGTCCGGCCGCAGCGCCGCATAAGTGGTCACGAGCACATGCCCCGCTCCGTCGCGGATATCGCTGGCAGCAGGAAAGAGCTTGTGCGCGCCATCGCCGGGTTGCACCCACTCCAGATTGATCAACTGGCTCACGAAGTATTGCGACAAAGGCTGCCGGATCTTGAAATCCCCGTCCGCAGAGAAAAAGTTGAACGTCCCGGGAGAGCCATTGTGCCCACGGCCGATCGGTTCCGGCATGTAATGAAAGTAGTAGACGGCGCTGCCGCCGCCGCTCAGAAACGCGCCGATATAGTCGGCCAGCCACAGCCCTCCCCAGATATCCATGTAGGCTTCCGACGACGCGGAAGAAAGATTTGATTCGGTAATGAAAAAGGGCACATTCGCGGGGACGCCGTCCTCGCGCCACACGTCCATGATGTGCTGCACCAGGTAAGCTTCGTCGTACAAACTGCTCCACTGCACTTTTCCCGGATCCATTGGATAGTGTTCGAACGAGAAAAATGCCAACTCTCCCAGCTTGCCATGGGACTTCAGGTAATCGATGAACCGCCCGGTGAATGAAGCTTTGCCATCGCCATCCGGCCACACTTCGATGTCCTTGTTCTCGCCGGTGAAAATTGGTCCGCCCAATTTCAACTTCGGATCAACCCGGTGCAGCGCTTCCGAAAACTGGACGTATAGCGCCGCGTAATCCTCCGGCAACGTGTAATGGCCGTCTGGCTCCTCGCCCATCTCCACGTAGGAAATCGGATAACCGCGCTTTTCGATGTAGGCAATCTCCGCGGCGGCGTCCTCCGGGGTGCCGTACAACATGGCGATCGGTATCATCGCGGGCAAGCCCCGGGTCACTCCGCTGGTGTAAAAGAGATCGAAGCCGATCTGGTCTCCAGCCCGTTCGGCCAAATCGCCAGGTTCATGCCACGGATCGACGGAGGAGCAATAGGTCGCGGTCTGGTCCTGGTCCGGCGTGTGCCGAAGCAAATCGTGAAATTTGCCATTCTTGGTTGTTGTTCCCAGATAAACCTCGCGGATGGCGTACCCCAGGCAGCTGCGCTTGTCCGCGCTGCCATGCGAATCGCAGGTGTTCGAAGATTGCGTCATCCAAATGCGCACCCACTGAACGTTTACGGGTGCGGTGGCTAGTTGCAGCGTCGCGTTACCTCCCTTTCCATTCGTCACGACGCCGCCGGGAAACGCCTGCCACGAACCCTGCGCGGGCTTCCTGATGGGATCTTCGCCGGTCCAATACTGCACGGCATATTTCGCGGCAAAGGGTTCGGCCCAGGCGATTCGAATGGCGCTCACGTCTTGCCTGCCGGACAAATCGAAAAACACCCATTGTGGGTGCAGTGCGTCGTCTTCGCCCGTGTATGCTTTCGCCAGATACGGATTGCTCTTCCAATAGGAATCCTCATCGCCATCTGTCAAACGCGAATATCCTTCCGTATCCGTGCCATCATCGCGGGTTACGCCGCGATGCGGAAGCGCATAGCCGTAGGAATGGCGAACCAGCTCGGTGCCGGGCGTGGCGCTGCCGGTGAAGTATCCCTTCCCTGCGGGGTCGCTCCATGCTCCTTGAGGATTCCAGTGCCAGGCTTCCACGTGCAATTCCGTGTTCTGGCGATAAGTTACGGTTTGCCATCCTGCGGAAAGAATCTGCTTGATCGTGTCTTCCACAAAGAGCTTGTCTGCGGCCCCGTAGGGCAGGCGGTCGATGCCGGCGCCCAGGGCTTCGGTCGGCTTGATGGTGTTCGTGGCATGGCCAGGCGTTGCATCCACATGGATGCTTTGGGCGCGCAGAATGGGCACAGCCAGCGTTCCTACAAGCATTAAACAAAGCGCGCACAATTTAGAGCCGGCCATTTCGAGCCCCCTTAAAACGGTTTAATGTTGTGCTCTGCATCTAACTCGGATTTCCGGGCCGAGTCAAGTTACATCTGGAGGAACCGCTAGCCGTGCAGGAGTTCGCCGACGGCGCGCCAAGCCTGATCGATGGCGGCATCCGTTTCCGCGCTAGCCCCGGCATCGGAATTGGCGATCGCGATCTTTCCGAAGCGTTTTCGCCCGAGCACCCAGGGTTGCTCTCCTTCCTTCCACTGCGGGTCAAAGAGCGCGTTGTAAGGCCTGGATTCGTACGCATAGCCGTGGGCCCAGCGGTTGACGGTGATTCCGTCGATGTCCCGCGCGGGATCGAAGCCCGCACCGCCAAGCATTCTCGCGAGTTGATCGCGGATATTTCGCTCGAATTGTGAGAAGGGTGTCTGCAGGAGTTCGGCGCGACCGGCGCGATGTTGATCGCGTGCCGGCAAGCCCGGTTTGCATGGGGTGCGCAACAGGAAGAGAACCATAGGTTCTTCGGCCTTGCTTGGGAATTTATACTCGCCGAGACTTACAGGAAAATCGAGCGCGGCAATGGTGTGATAGGCGCCCGGCGCGACGATGTGGCGCACGTTTAATTTCGCGAAGGAAGTCCAGTTGCGCAACGCCACATGGGTGTATACGAGCGGCGCTTTCACCAGATAGGAGAGCGCTTCTTTCTGCTTCTCCGGCAGTTCGGGGCAAAGATATGGAATCATGCCGTTATAGCAGGCCAAGACGCAGTTGTTCCCCTGGACGCTTTGCAGTTTTCCGCCGCGCATGTAGGCGACTTGCACGCCCTTCGCAGCGTTCGCTGGGCCGTCGTGTTGGGCGTGAACTACCGTGCTATTCAGCCGGATGCGCACAGCCGAGCCGCGCTGATCGAGCTTGCTGTAGTCCGCCTTCGCGGTCACAACGTCTTCCATGGTGTGGCCCGGAATCGTGCCCGGAATGAGGGACCGCACAAGCAGCCGGGCGATGGAGGCGTTTCCATCCGGGAAATGAAAGATGTACGGTTCTTCTTTTTCCCTTTCGCCGATCCCCAGGCCGGCGAAACCGGGATAAGTGAACGAGCCATAGTCATCACCAGCGTAGAAACAGGCCAGCGCGGAGACCGCATCAATGCCGACGCAGAACAAATCGTGAGGAAACGTCTGGAAAAACGGCAACGCTCCCGGGACTAACTTGCAATGCTGCGTGAGGAAATCCGCGTAACTCGTCTTCGCTAGTTTGGCGAACTTCTCTTGGTTTGAGAGTCCGGCAAGGTAGTCGGTCGTTGCCGTGTAGACACGCGCGATATCCTTTCTCACCACGTCCGGCAGCGGCGCCTTGGAGAGAAATTCCGGCCACGGAGTGGTGTTCATCCCCGTAACGAGTTTGTCCTCGCCAAACGTCTCTTTATCAAAGAAAGCCGCGGTACCCAGGTTGGAATACAGTTTCTGGTCGTAAGACTTGTAGAAGCGCTGCGTATCGATGCCCAGTTCGATGAGCAGGTCCTTGGCGACGCTGCTGTATTGGGAAGGGCTCTCGATGGCGAGCGTGCCACCAAAACTAAGGAGCGTCCTGCCGCCGGCGTGAAATTCGTTGCGCTTGGCATGGCCGCCGAAGTCATCGTGATTGTCGAGAATCAAAATCCGCGCGTTTTTCCCTGCGCGCTTGCGGAAGAAATAGGCGGCTGCCAGTCCGCTGATCCCGCCGCCGACGACTATGAGGTCGTAGCTCTCGTCGGTATTTGCCGCATCGCCGAAGGAATCCGCGCCCTCGCCGTCGCGCAGGCGATGGGCAAAGGTGAATGTTCCGTCGTGATTGCCGCGCATTCCCTGGCGCGCCGGAGGATAATAGTCCGGCGCTTTTTCCGGGGCGAATTCATCGAGGGCGGTCGTCGCAAGCAGGGTTTCTTTTCCAATCCCTCTTCCTATAAGCGTTCCGCCAACGCCGATGGCCACGCCATTCAGAAAATCACGCCTGGTGATTTCGCGGTCCATACCCAGATCTTTATCTTTTTTCTCTTCGCTCATCCATGGCCCTCTAGCGCAATCCACAGCCGCAGATTATAGCCTGCTCCGGCCAACTCTACACATTTCAAGTAGTCTTTCTAGCATGCTGGCGGGGTCGGTGCCCGGTTTTCCGTCATGCATTGCTGGATCAATCTGTCGGAAGGTTGCGAGTCTGGGATTGATTATTTATAACTGGCCACAACTTCGCCGTTCTCAATCCGCAAATCGGAAATCTCTGAAGGCAGTCTCAGCTTTTCGCGATTTTCGGGTGAGTTCATGAGCCGCTGCACTGCCGACTCGAGCGTGGACTGAGGAATCGGCAGCGAGCCGATCTGTCCGCCGAGGGGTTCAAAATGCAAATAGCCGTTCTGCGCGCCGAGCCGGCCTTCCAATTGCAGCGTCATGTCTTTTCCGTGCACATCAAAGACGACGTAGGCCTTTACCCGGTCGTCGATCAATTGCACCTTGACGTCCCGCACGTTCGAGCGCATCTGCTCGACTTCCTGCGGCGTCGGGATCGCGCCATTGGGAGCGCCTTGTACGCGTCCCGCGAGGGCCGGACTCGGCGCGCCATTGCCGGCCAGCGCCAAGTGGGAAACGAGGTAGGAATTCAACTCCGTTTCGTCCATGCGCAGCGTCGCGGGTTGGCCGTTCGCAACGGCTTTTTCCACCTGTTCAAATTTTTCTTCCGCTCGCGCAGCGGCCTGCGGGCTGGTCTCCACCAGCGGTGGCGGCGCCTTATGGAACAGCAGAACGAGCGTGACGATAGCAAACGTGTAGGTCGTCCAGCGGATAACTCGGAAGATGCGCTTCCACGGGCTGGTGCGCGATTTACCGACATGGACGAATTCATTCTGGCCCGCTGGGGCAGCCGGTTGCGTCATGATTCTCTCCTGCAAAACTTTTCGTCACGTGGCGATACGGCTGACCGCGTTTTCACGCTACAAAGAAACCGTAGACCCCGAAAGCGTCCGCGACAAGAAAACCGCGCGCGGGGGAGGCTAATTCGGCAACTGTCCACTGGGGGTGCCTCGGCGCTTCGCAATCAGAAGGAACTCTCACCCAACCGGGCGAATCGCAATCTTTCTTGAACAGGTATGATGCCTCCCGCGGACATTTCCATGAATCTGCCCTTGAACAAGCAGACGGCCGTGATTACCGGCGCGGGAAGCGCTGAAGGAATCGGTTTCGCCATCGCGCGGCGGCTGTACGCTGCGGGCGTGCGCGTGGTGATTACTTCCACCACGGATCGCATCCATACCCGCGCTCGCGAACTCGACGCCGGCGGCGAAGGAGTGCTTTCCTTCATTGCCGACCTCACCGTCGAAACCGAGGTGCAGAGATTTGCCGATTCCGTGCTCTCGCGCGCGGGCCGGATCGACATCCTGGTGAACAACGCGGGCATGGCGCAAACCGGGCGGCCAACGGACAGCAAGCCGCTGATGGAGACCTCGTTCGCGGAGTGGCAAAACCAGATTGCAATCACTTTGCACACCGCTTTCCGCATGACCCGCGCGGTGTTGCCCGGAATGACGCAGCAAAAGTACGGCCGCATTGTAAATGTCACGTCGGTGACGGGGCCGCTGGTCAGCAACCCGGGTTCCGCGGCTTATGGCGCGGCGAAGGCGGCCATGGACGGCATGATGCGCGCCGTCGCCATCGAAACCGCCGGCGATGGAATCACGATGAATGGAGTCGCTCCCGGCTGGATCCTAACGGCGTCCTCGACGGAGTCCGAAAAAATCGCAGGGTTTCAAACGCCGCTGGGTCGCGCCGGGACGCCGGACGAAGTGGCCGCCGCGGTTTGCTTCCTCGCTTCGCCCGAAGCTTCCTACATCACCGGACAGGTCCTGGTGGTCGATGGAGGCAACATTCTCCAGGAGAACAAGGGCGGCTGAATTAGCTGCTCACCGTTTGCCGGAATCCAGACGCTGCGCCAAACTCGGAAGAGCTTATCAAAGTTCCTAGATGCTCGATCTGCGGTGAGGAGGCTCTCGATGTGCCGTGCTCTATCCATTCTAGTGCTGCTTCTGGCGCCTTTTTGCCTGCGAGCACAGCAGGAGAACCACGCGAGCCCAGCCTCCCAGCAAGCTCCTGGCGGTCCCATTGTCGCCGAGTCGAAAACCGCGCCGCGGCCGCGACCCAAAATCGGCGTGGCGCTGGAAGGCGGCGGCGCGTTGGGACTCGCACACATCGGCGTCCTGAAGTGGTTTGAGGAGCATCACATTCCCGTGGATTACGTCGCAGGGACCAGCATGGGCGGCTTAGTTGGCGGCTTCTATGCTGCCGGGATGAATCCTGATGAATTGAAAGCACTCATCGAAGGATTGGACTGGCGGAAGATACTTGGCGACCGCCCGCTCTATGAAGACTTGTCGTTCCGCAGGAAAGAAGATCAGCGCGCGTACCCGAACTCCCTCATCTTTGGTTTGCGCCAGGGTTTATCCGTGCCTGCGGGGCTGAATGCCGGGCATCAGATCGGACTGCTGATCGATCGCGTGGCTCTTCCTTACTACGGCCTGTCAACATTCCATGAATTGCCGGTGCCATTCCGCTGCGTGGCGACGGACCTGGTCAGCGGGAAGCCCTATGTATTCAAAGACGGCTCGCTTGCGGTAGCGCTGCGCGCGACGATGTCGATTCCCGGGGCGTTCTCACCGGTGCACGACGGGCAAACCGTCTTCGTGGACGGCGGCCTGACAAACAACTTACCCACGGATGTGGTCCGCCAGATGGGTGCGGATATCGTGATTGCAGTCCATCTGGAGAGAGCCCCCATGGAGGCCAATGACCTTCAGTCGATCTTCAGAGTGCTGGAGCAATCGGTGCGTGTGGTCATCGCAGAAAACGAAGTGCGAGGCCTGGCCCGCGCGGATGCCGTCGTCTCCGTGCCTCTCGGTGAATACGGCTCAACGGACTACCAAAAAAACGCGCCGATCATGCAGCGTGGTTATGAAGCGGCAAATGACAGATCACGCTTGCTCGCGGCCTTCGCTCTCGACAATGCCAACTGGCAGGAGTACCTCCGGGAGCGCGCGGCACGAAAACGGACCGAGGCTCCGGTGCCGCAGTTCATCAAGGTTCAGGGAACCAGTGAGAATGGGGCGAGGGACGTCGGACGTTACCTCAAGTCTTTTCAGGACAAGCCACTCGACCGGGAAAAGCTCGACCATGTTTTGACCCGGCTCAAAGGAATGGGCCGCTATGATTCGGCCGGATACCGGTTCACCGAACAAAACGGCCAGACCGGGCTGCTCGTCCAAGTGGTCGAGAAAAGCGATGCGCCTCCCATGTTCCAGCCGGCCTTTGAAGTGGATGGCTCGCAGGGCGGCAATGTTGATTTCACGATGGGGACGCGTTTCACATTTATGGATGTGGCCGGCTTCCGCTCGGAGTGGCGGACCGATTTGCTGCTCGGGAATACCTACGGAATCCAGACCGAACTCTATCGGCCGTTCAGGGCGGAGAGCCGCTGGTTTTTTGCGCCCCATGGGGACGCCAGCGATACGACGTTTCAGATCTACGCGAAGAATGATCCGCTGGCGGATTACCGCATCTACCGCATCAATATCGGAGGCGACCTGGGATACAGCTTCGGGCGCTCCAGTGAACTTCGCGTTGGATATGAGGTTGGTTCGCTGAATACCAAGCTGCGGCTAGGCGCGCCCGAAATCCCCTCGGTGGCAGGGCGCGTGGGACAAGCCCGGCTGCACTACCTTTTGGACCACACCGACGATCCCGTGATTCCTCGACGCGGTTTCAGCGCGGAATCGAATTTTCGGTGGTTCCACCAAAGTCCGGGTGCAAACGGCAGTTTTTCGTCGATGGACCTGAAATTGGGATATTTTCAGCCCATTACACGGCCGGCGTCGGTTTTTCTTGAGGGCGAAGGGGGCACCACATTCGGCACCACCAGCACGGGAATCCCGCAATTCTTCCTTGGCGGGCCGGTGCGCCTCAGCGCTTACGGCCAGAACGAGTTTCACGGCAATCAGTATTATTTATTTCGCGCGGGATATTTGCATGACTTGCTCACCCTTCCTCCGTTTCTGGGCAAAAAGGTCTACGCCGTCGGCTCCTACGAGTTCGGAAAAATGTACGGCGTGACCACCGGCAGCGAGTTCCCGAACGATGTGGCAGCCGGCCTCCTGGCGGAAACGGCCTTGGGCCCGTTCTTTATCGGTGGCAGCGTCGGCGACTCCGGCCACCGCAAGTGGTTTTTCCAACTGGGGCGCGTGTTTTGATGCGGCGTTCCGCGCGGGTCTCCGCTCTTGGTTTGTATTCACTCAGCAAATTTGGAGGAAATCCTTGATCGAACTACTTCCCAGGGGATGGTCTTCGCTTTACCGGAGTTCAGATCCTCGATCCGGCGGGCAACCTCTTCATTCCATGCAGCCTCGGCAGCTTCGTCAACAGTGGCGTCGAGGCTCTCGATGAGCGAGCCGGCCAGCTCGGCGCGTTCTTCCTCGGAGAGGGAGAGAGCCTTCTGAAGTAACTCGGAAGCTTGTTACGTCATGGGATCATTATACCCCTCTGACCGGCGATTGGAGCAGAAAGGCATTTGCCCGCTTATACTTTTCCTGTTTGCGATTAGTTTTTTCTATTTTTTCCTGAACGAGTTCTATGGCATCTTGGCAGCTGTCCTAAGGAGGACTACGTCCATGCAGCGGTCGATTCATTGCCGTTTTGCGGCGTTGCCGGTGCGACATAGTCGCGGCAGCGAGTGGGCGTCGTCTGCTCTCTTCAGCTAGCCCACTTTTCTTCCGGCGACATTTTTAAATTATTTCGGCGTTGAGCGGCCAAGTGTGTGCCGCATTGTCGAGCGAGTCTTGTAATTCGCTCGAGTCACCGCTCCTGGTGCGTCTTCACGATGTGATGCGCGCCAAGAGCACAACCCGAAGCGCTGGAGCGCTTCTTAGAAAAGAGAAGAGTATGGTCACCATCAAAGTCAAGGACGGCACCCCACAGGGAGCCGAAACCTTGTGTGTGACCTGTCGCTGGGCTCGTATCGTGAAGGGATTCAGTTTGTCACAGGAGGAGATTCACTGCGGTTGGCTCTGGCGCAACCCGCTGGTGCAATTTCCGGTGAGTCAGTGCAGCACCTATGATGACAAGCGACTTCCGAGCAAATGTGACATGGAGAAGATCGCCTGGATTCTGCTAACGAAAAAGACGGGCCGCACCATCGGCTTCGTCACGGCCAAGCAGTTCCGGGAGATCGAAGGGGATGATGCAGAAATCATCCCAGCGGCAGCGATCGATACGACAGATACAGAACAGTAAGAACAGCAAACACTTCTCTTGAAAGGGGGCGCCATGGTGACTATTCGCTCCGAAGATCCTTGTGCCGAACGAGGGTGCGTCGCTTTGCGGGACGTGCATCTGGGGAGTGGTCCGTAAGGGTTACCGCGCGGGCGAAGTGGAGACCTTCTGCCGCCTGGTTGGCCCGAACGCGCTTGTCCCCTTCCCGGTGAGCGAGTGTACCGGATACACCGACCGTCGCAGCCCGGATTCGGTGTCCGGGCGCCGCATCGGCTTCGTTTCAGCAGATGCGCTGCGCGAAACCGAGGAAAACTAAGCGAAGGACGGTGGGCGGAGATTTTGGACCGCTCACAGTTTTTCCTTGACTTTCGCTTTTTGTTCGCCTATGGTGTTGGGCGGTAGAGGAAACGGGAAACGGGTGGCGCGCCGGCTCCATTGCCGACTAGGCTCTCACGAGACGGCCGCCGCCCGTTGAAAGTTCCGAGCCGTAAGCGGGGTGAGGGGTCAACTCGAAAGAGTGATCCCTCGACTCCGGAAGCCGACGAGTCGGCTCCTTCGCTCGGAGACAGTATATGCGTCCCGCTTCCCTGTGTGGACCGCTGTGCGGTCATAGTTAACAGGAGCCGCCATGGACGTCTGTTTCGAAAACGTATTCATCACCCCCGCCGTTGAAGCAATCAACGTGATTCAAGCAACCGCCGAGGAAAATGATCGCGCGGCATCTTTCGACCCGCATCATGGGCATCGAGAGACGGACGCGGGGCAGGAAACTGCAGCGCAAAGTCCTGCGAACGATCCCAGTGCCAGCGCCAGTCCTGCGGGTTCAGCGGAAACGCCACGGACGGAAACGGCTGCGGAGAAAAACCCGTGGTCTGCCTGGGCGTGGCTGGGAATGTGCAAAAACTCCAGCCGCAAAATTCTCAACACTATTCCCAACATTGTTCACGTGGATGTGGACGCATTTTTCGCGTCGGTGGAGCAGGTGTTGAATCCCAAGCTGCGCGGCAAGCCCGTGCTGGTGGGACGCGGCTGTGTGGCTTCGGCGAGCTACGAAGCGAAGTTCCGCGGCGTGAAAACGGCGATGGGTTTTCGCGAAGCGCTGCGCATCTGCCCGAAAGCCATCGTCGTGCCCGGACAATACGAGCACTACGCCGATTTTGCGGAGCGCGTGCGGCGCATCCTTGAAACCTACACGCCCGCGGTCGAAACCGCCGCGCTGGACGACTTTTACCTCGACTTTGCCGGCACTGAGCGGCTGTATCCGGATTACGAAGCCACGCTGCGGCGCTTGCAGGCGGAGATACGCGGCCGAACGGGCTTGAGCGTTTCGGTTGGCGCGGCGCGCACAAAAGTTGTTGCCTCCATCGCTTCACGGCTGGAGCGCCCGCGTGGGTTTCGCATGATCGCGCCCGGCGAAGAAGAAAATTTCCTGACGCCGCTGCCCGTGGAAAAGCTCCACGGCATCGGCCACGTGCACGCGGGAGCGCTCGCCGAACGCGGCATTGCCACCATCGGCCAAGTGCGCCAGGTACCCAAGCCCGCGCTGCAGGCCGCCTTCGGCGAAGCCCTCGGCCAGCAAATCTGGGAGCGCGCCCGCGGCCTCGATGGCCGCGAAGTGCTGCTGCCTTCGACGCCGAAATCCGTTTCCCGCGAAACGACCATCGAAGGCGGCACCATCGACATGGAATTCCTCGGCGGCCTGATCGAGTATCTCAGCGAGCGCATCGGCTCAACGCTGCGCGAATACGGCAAGCAGGCGCGCACCATCGGCCTGCGCATCCGCTATGTCGATCACTTTTCGGCGCACCAGACGGCGCGGATCAGCAAACCAACCAACGACGAACGCGAACTGCTCGCCGCGGCAAAAGATCTGTTTGGCAAATTGTTCACGCGGCGCGTGGCCGTCCGCCTGGTCGGCGTCAGTGTGAACAACCTCGAAACCGACAAGCGCCAGCACGAACTCTTTGACACCAACGCGAACCGCCGCTGGTACCTGAACCGCGGCGTTGATTCCGTGCGCGGCCGCTACGGCTGGAACGCTGTCTTCTACGGCAAAGGCCTCGAGCTGCGCGAACATTACGCGACCAAGCCGAACGGCCTGGTTCTCTCGACGCCATGTTTATCGCGGTAATTTGCTGGGTTTTTCCTTCCCTCCCTCTACCTGGTTTTACTGAATCCAAAGGACCACGTCCTCGCGCGGTGTGACTCGTGACTCCTATTTCGTGACTCGTGGAACATCCACTTTCGCGACCCGGGCTTCACGAGTCACCAGTCACGAGTCACCAATCACGTGTTCGTACATCTGCATTGTCATAGCCACTATTCGTTTCTACGAGGCGTGGCGTCGCCGGAAGAGATCGTCGCGGCAGCGGTCGAGCAGAACATGCCGGCCGTGGCGCTGACGGATACGAACGGACTGTACGCCGCCGTATCGTTTTACCAGGCGGCGAAAAAAGCGGGTGTCAAGCCCATCGTCGGGGTGGCGCTGGATGTGGGATGGTCACAAGACCGAAGAGAGATTCCTCGCTTCGCTCGGACAGACGGAAACAAGTCAAGCGCCACATTAGTTTTGTTGGCGACAAACATGGAGGGGTATAGCAGTTTGTGCCAACTCGTGACGCTGCGGCATTTGGGCACGACCAAGCTGGCACAAAATGCCGCTGCTGCGGAAATCGATGGCCGGCCTGTGACCATGCAGGAATTGGCGGAACACAGCCGCGGCGTGATCGCGTTGTGCTCCGGCACGAGTCCCGAGTCACTCGTCACCAGTCACCAATCACCAGTTGCCAATCACTTTTCCCAACTCAAGGAAATTTTCGGCGACCGCTTGTACATCGAGGTGCGGCACCTCTCGCCGGGAGATGGGCGCATATTGCGCGAAGCCGAACGCATCGGCCGCGAACTGGGCGTGCCGCTGGCGGCGACAAACAATGTTCATTTTCCGCGACCCCAGGAACACCTGCATCATCGCGCGGTAAACGCAATCCGCACCGGCGGATTACTTACCACCGTCGCTCCACCAGAAATCACCACGGGCGAGGCATGGTTCAAGCCAGCGGCAGAAATGCAAAAATGTTTCCCCGATCATCCGGAATGGCTGCAAGCAACGCTGGAGATTGCCGATCGCTGCAACCTGCAACTCGAACTGGGAAAACTGATCTTCCCGGAATTTCCGGTTCCCGATAACGAATCCGCCTTTTCGTATTTGTGGAAGCTGAGCTTCGAGGGCGCGCGCAATCGCTACAAACCGCTGCGCCCGGAAGTGCTTTCGCGGCTGACGCACGAACTCGAAGTCATCGAAAAGTTGTGCCTGGCGCCGTATTTTCTGCTGGTATGGGACATCGTGGAGGAAGCGCGGCGCCGCGGCATTCCCGCGGTGGCGCGCGGGTCGGCGGCAAGCTCCATCGTGACGTATTGCCTGGGCATTTCCTGCGTCTGTCCGTTGCGCTGGGGGCTGTACTTCGAACGATTTTTGAACGAACAGCGCGGGGATTGCCCGGACATCGACATCGATATTTGCGGCGCGCGGCGCGACGAGCTCCTCGATTACGTCTACGCGCACTGGGGCGCCGAACATGTCGCCATGATCGGAAGCTTCATCACCATGCATGCGCGGCTCGCCGTGCGCGAAGTGGCAAAAGCGTTCGGCGTACCGCCGGGTGAGGTGGACCGATTCACGAAGCGATTGCCGCACCGGCCGGTGCGTGAAATTCTATCGGCGATTCACGGCCTGCCGGAATGCCGCGACCTTCCCGTGAACGACGAGCCCTGGAAAACGATCCTGCAAGTGGCGTTGCGGCTTGACGACGCGCCACGGCATCTCGGGATTCATCCCTGCGGCACGGTGATTTCCGCGCGTCCGCTGACATGGCTGACGCCACTGGAGCGCGCGACGAAAGGCATCGTCGTGACGCAGTACGACATGAACGCCATCGAAGCGCTCGGCTTGATCAAGATGGATCTGCTCGGCCAGCGCGGCTTCACCACGATGTCGCTCGCGCTGGACAACATCGAACGCACCCTTCGACCGGTAGGGGCGGGGCTGGCCCCGCCCGCTGCTGATGCATCGAACGTCGCACCGGATGGAGTGACGCCGTGCCCGAAGCCGCGTGAAATCGATTTTGAAGCCATACCGGAAAACGATTCCGCGACGTGCGCTGTCATCGCCGAGGGACGAACGATGGGAGTGTTCCAGATCGAATCGCCGGCAGTGCGCGGACTGTTGCGCACGATGAAGGCGCGGACACTTGAAGAACTAGCGCAAGCATTAGCGCTGATCCGGCCAGGCGCAGCGGAGTATGGATCGAAAGAGTTGTTTTTGAAGCGGCTGCGCAAACAGGAAGAAATCACATTTGCACATCCAGAACTCGAGACAATTCTTGGTGACACGCTGGGCGTATGTATTTTCCAGGAACAGGTGATGCAAATTTCACAAACGCTTGGGAAAATGTCGCTGGCCGAAGCCGATCTTGTGCGGCGGGCGTCCGCAAAATTCTCCAGCCGGAGTGACCGCGATCGGTTACGCGGGAAATTTCTGAAAGCTGCGGGAATGATGGGGCTGACCAGCCAGCAACGCGAAGAAACCTGGATGATGGTGGAGAAATTCGCGGGCTTTGGCTTTTGCAAAGCGCACGCCGCGACGTATGCGGACATCTCGTACCGCATGGCGTATCTGAAAACGCACCACACGGCGGAGTTTCTCGCGGCAATGTGCAGCGCGGGCGCGGGTTTCTATCACGTGTCGGCGTATGTGGAAGAAGCAAAACGCTGGGGCATCGCGGTGCGGCTGCCGTCGGTGAATCATTCGCGGATGGAGTACACGGCGGAGGATGGCGGAGATGGAAAACGTGCACTGCGGGTTGGCTTGATGCAGGTGAGAGGTCTGCACGTCGAAACGATCACGGTGATCCTGCGGACGCGGGGAGAAGACGGCGAGTTTCAAGCACTCGAAGATTTTCTGCGCCGCGTGCCCGTCGAACGGGATGAGATCGAGTCGCTGATCAAGTGCGGCGCATTTGACGAAATGAACGATGAAGTCTGCAGGATGACGCGGCCGGAACTGCTGTGGCGGTGGAATATGCTGCAAGCGGCCGGCAAAGGCGCGCAGCCGGGCGCTCCTCGACTGCGCTCAGGACAAGGGCTCGTGCCGCCGGAAAAAACAGAAAGATTATTTGCAGAAACAAGCGCTGCGGACGCCATTGGCACGGCATTGGCGGAAATGCAGACGCCGGAATACACGCTAGAACAGAAGCTGCGCTACGAACGAGAGATTCTGGAAGTCTGCGTGAGCGGCCACCCGCTGGATTTTTTACCGCGCAACGGCGAAACTTGGAGCGATGAGCTGCCGGGCCTGCGCGGAAAGCGCGTGACCTTGTGCGGCTGGGTGGTGACCTACCGCCACGTCGGAACAAAAAATTACCGCAACATGATGTTCGTCACGCTCGAGGACCAGCGCGGCATGTATGAAGTGGTGCTCTTCCCCGACGCCTACGCCCGATATGGCGGCCTGGTGTTTGAGACGCGTTTAATGCGCGTGACCGGGCGAGTCGAGCAGGATGGGCAGATCAAGGGAGAGCAGTTGGAGGCGTTGAAAAAGTGAACGGTAGCCAGTTTTTCAGTTTTAAGTTTTAAGTTTTTGGCTCCTGGTTTTCTGAATTTAGATTTTGGTTTTTCCTGGTTTTTAGGAGCAACTACTTGGATGGTTGGCGTTCCTTCAATGGTTCCCAGCCATACGACAGCGCGGCAATCGGGGATGGATTGAGAAGCGAGAGCGCAGCGCCGGCTACCATACGCCCGGTTGCAGTCTACTCTCTACGAATATGATTCGACCAAGAGAACTCGCAAGACCAGAGAAGCAGATGGCGGAGCCGGAGGCGGGGCGACCGGCGGGGACGGGTGAGGAGTGGCTGGGGCGAAACCGCAGCAGCAAGCGCCGGCTCTGGGAGCGATTGAATCCGCGCAGCCGAAGACAAATTCGCATGATTGCCGAGGCGCTGGCGCTGCAGCAGACGCACGCGCAATTGCCAGATTCGGTGCGAGGGCGGCTGAGCGCAGCAATGGACGAGGTGGAACGGCTGGCGGTCCGCTTGAGGGCGCTGCTGGCGGAGGTAGCACGACGGACACCGCCGCGCTTGTGAGGGTTGCTGGCCACACCCAGCGGCGGGATACTCTCTATATGGCTGTCCCCAATAAGCGCGGCCCCTTTCTGCTTGTGATGATTGTTCTGGCATTCCCCGCGATCGGTGTTTCGGCGCGGGCGGATGAAATTCGCCTCAAGAGCGGCAGGAAACTGTATGGCGTAATCGTCGCTTACGAAGACGACATGTTCAAGATCAAGACCGACGATGGATATGAGCTGGTCAGAAAAGACAAAATCGAGTCCATTATTCCATCGACGCCGGCAGGAAAGCCGGAAGCGGCATCCGCGGGGAAGAAAGATGCAAGCCAGCATCCTTCAAAACCAGCGGCCGATTCGCAACCACAGGCTGAGCCAGCGGTGGCATCTTCGTCAGATGCTTCGGCGACACCAACGAACGCCAGCGCCAGGACCGTAGACCCCGGTATGGCAGGGAAAACCGGCAAAACGACGCCGAAAATAACGAACGCGGCTGTGAAACCGGAAGTTCCAACGAGTACAGCGGCGGCCAATGTCGCAGCGCCTGCCATCAAAGGATCGCCGGCGGCAACGACGACCGGACTAGCACCGGCTGCGGCATCCCCTGCTCCCCCGAAGGAGCCTGAAGTTCCCGCAAACCGCGAAGAGGTCCAGGGAAATCTCTACACGAATTACACTCATGGTTTCCGGATGTACAAGGCGCCGAGCTGGAGCTTGATCGAAGAAGCGCGCGGCGCGCTTCCGAACGCGATTGTGGCGATGGGCACATCCAACGAATCAACATTGATGGTGGTCGGCGAGGAGAAGACGAAAGAACCGTTGGATGCGGCAGCCGCAGCGGTAGAGAAGCGGCTGCACGACGTCTACGCCAATTACCAGCGACTGTCGGAGCGCAAAACGGTGGTCGGCGGATTACCTGGGGTCGAGTATCAATATCGAGGGAAGGCCGACGAGCATGACTGGTCTGGAAAACTGGTCGTCGTTGCGCGCGGCAAGGACATGTTTACGGTGCTGGCCATGACCTACGCCGACAGCGACCTCATTCAGATTCAGGAAAACGTGATTGCCCGGGCCATCGCAAGCTTGGACTTCAGCGTTCACTAGCGGGGGCTGCGCGGTTGTCAGTTTTAAGTTGTTAGTCTTAAGTTTTTAGTAAGAGAAGAATAAGAGGCCGATTTTCTTCGGTTTACTCCAAAAAAATACAGAGCCCTCATCACGATCGGGTTCCAACGTCCGTTAGGCGACCTGATTCCTAAGTCCAACAACCTGGACTACGAACTTCCGGTGGGGCTTCTCTGTCGGATTCAGGCGTAAGGGGTACCCCACAACCCTGTGTTTTTGGACGCAGAGTGCGGTAACCCCTTGAAAACAAGCGGGTTGCGTTTCTTGTGAGTGCAAAAAAATGCAAAAGAGTGCGCAAGAATATGAAAAGACAGGGGATAGTGAATACTCGGCGTGAATAGTCGGTAGGAAAGAAGGAAATGCCCCCACCCCCCGTCAATAACGCATCAATACGCATCAATGAATATCATAGGAAAGGACTTACAGAATTTACACTTCGTAAATTGATTCAAAAAGATATGTTTTTGGCTCTACGGGAAGAGATCGAACCGAAAATGCAGTCCCAGAAGGAAGAAAAGCGAGGAGCAATCTCCCGGCTGCAAATGGAGTTATCTACAGGGTCAATTATACCAAGGCATAAAAAAGAGTCAAGTAAAACTTTGCGGCCTTCGAGACTGCCAAGCTAGCTGGCAGCGGCTACTTCGCCGGGCTCGGCGAGCTTGCGGTGTTCGCGGATCATGCCGATGAGCGCCTGCGCGGCGCGCGGAAGGCTGCGGTCGCGGCGGTAGACGAGCCCCAGCTCGCGCCAGAGGTCCACACCTTCAACGTTGAGCAGCTTCACTTCCCCGGCCCTTACCTGGTCCTTGGCAAAACTCTCGCTGATGAAGGAGACGCCAGCATCAGCGGCAACGAAACGCTTGATCATGCCGATACTGGGCAATTCCATAGTCACGTGAAGTCGCGAGCGATACGGCCGGAAGAGTTTATCGAGCACCTGGCGCGTAAAACCGGTCCTCGGAAAAATGAGCGGCTGCTCCGCGACTTCCGCGAGGGTGATCTTCGAGCGATGAGCGAGCGGGTTTCGCGAGCTGACCATGAAGCGCAGGCGATCTTTGTAAATGTGGTGCATTTTCAAATTAGGCGACTTGATAGGCAGGGTGACGATGCCCACATCTGCCGAGCCGTCCTCTATGCGCTGCAGGATCTTATGGCTGAAGTTGCGGTAGATGCTGATGTGCACCAGCGGATAACGCCGCTGGAATTCGGCAAAAATGTCGGGGAGCAGGTAGAGGCAGGTGGCTTCATTGGCGCCGAAGACGATCGGGCCCTGAACAACGTTGCCGCGGTCCGCAACGACCTGAACGGATTCGTCGCGCATGCGAAGCAACTTTTCCGCGTACTCGAAAAGAACTTCGCCGGCCGGAGTCAGCTCGACGGACTTGGCGGAACGGTCGAGGAGCCTGGCCTTGTAGGCTTGTTCGAGCTGCCGAATCTGCGCACTGACGGCGGATTGCGAGCGAAAGACTTTCTGGCCCGCACGTGAAAAGCTCTTCAGTTTGGCGACGAAAACAAAAGTAGCGAGTTGATCGAAGTCCATAGTCAGAACGTCCGGCGAGAATTATAGCGGATTCTGATTGCCGGTTGCGGAGTTAATATCTTTCCTTTCAAGCATGAAGCGCAGCTTGCGAAATCGGCGCACTAACCGCCGGCAAAATCGTGTGACGCCGTTTGAATTGAGAGAGAATGGGACCCCACGTGGCCTCAACCGTACCCTGAAAATGACACGGTTGCACGCGCATCAAGGGTAACGCCCCACGCCGTGAGAGCAAGCGAGCCGCACGAGGGCTGGCCGTGAAGTGCACGTGTTCCTCCAGGGTGCGCCGCAACCAGTTCTCTTCCTCGGAATCGAGTTCAGCGAGGGTCACGAAATCGCGGTGGAGCACATCCTCGGCTTCGGCACGCAACACATAAGCCAACCCGCCGGTCATGCCGGAACCGAAATTCAGGCCGAGCGGCCCGAGAATGAGGGCCACGCCGCCGGTCATGTACTCGCATCCATGCTGGCCGACACCTTCCACTACGGCAAGCGCGCCGCTGTTTCTGACCGCAAAACGCTCTCCGCCGCGGCCTGCAATAAAGAGCTGGCCCGATGTGGCACCGTAGAGCACGGTGTTGCCTGCAAGGACGTCACCACGCCTTGAAGCAGCAAGCCCCGCAGCGATGGCGATGGTCCCACCGGACAGTCCTTTTCCAACATAGTCGTTGGCTTCGCCGTTGAGCTTGAGCGTCACTCCCTCGGCAAGAAAAGCGCCGAAGCTCTGACCGGCCGCGCCGTGAAATTCCTGGCTGATTTCGCCAACCACGGGGTGGCCGTTCTTGCGCCGGCGCATCAGTTCCCCGCTCAGGCCGGCGCCAACGCTGCGATCGGAGTTCTGAACCGGCTGGGACTCATTTTGCATCGTCAGCGAAGCATTGAAGTGAACGGAATCTTCTAGCGCCATGACATGGAGGCCGGGCTCCTGCTGTGAAGCCACTCGACTTGAGGGAGAGATGGGCACAACCAGGAAGGGATCCATTCCCGATCGCGCACTGAGCCGGTCGTACCAGCCGGTGAGCTCGCTGAGCGAACGCACGCCAAGCTGGGCAAGCCGGTTGCGTACTTCCTCAGCCAGTGAACGAAAGTAGGCGATCACCATCTCCGGCTTGCCTTGAAATCTGGCACGCAACTTTTCGTCTTGCGTGGCGATCCCCACCGGGCAGGTATTGAGATGGCACTGCCGCGCCATGACGCATCCGATGGCCAGCAGGGACGCCGTGCCAAAACCGAATTCGTCCGCACCGAGAATGGCGGCCAACACGATATCCCGCGCGAATTTCAGGCCTCCATCTACGCGGAGAGAGAGCCGCGAACGCAGGCCCGCGCGTACCAGCGTGTCATGCGTTTCGCGCAAGCCAATTTCCCAGGGAAGACCGGTGTTCTTGATGGAGGTCAACGGCGAAGAGCCGGTTCCGCCGTTGTGGCCGCTGATGGTGATGACGTCCGCGCCCGCTTTGGCCACGCCCGCGGCAATGATGCCGACGCCGGAGCCGGAAACGAGTTTTACGCCGATGCGCGCGCGCGGATTCACGGCGCGCAAGTCGTGGATCAATTGCGCGAGGTCTTCGATGCTGTAAATATCGTGATGCGGCGGAGGTGAAATCAGCGGGGTGCCCGGCGTGGCGTGCCGGATGCGCGCGATGTATTCGGTGACTTTCTTGGCGGGCAATTGTCCACCCTCACCAGGCTTCGAGCCTTGCGCCATCTTGATTTCGAGTTCTTCGGCGTGGACGAGATAATCCGCCGTGACTCCAAAACGTCCCGAGGCGACTTGCTTGATCTTATTGGCCGCAGCCGGCTCGAAGCGATAGGTGTTCGGATCTTCGCCGCCTTCGCCGGTATTGCTCCGGCCACCGAGTTGATTCATCGCCATCGCCAACGTGCGGTGCGCCTCCGGGCTGAGCGAGCCAAGAGACATGGCCTGGGTGCTGAAACGTTTGAAGATGGACTCCAGCGGCTCGACTTCCTCCAGTGGAACGGCCGTGTCCGGAACGGGGTCGAGCAAGTCCCGCAGAAAAACCGCGCCCTGATGTTCTGCCAGTTCTTCAAATGCCGAGTAAGATTTCGCTCCGGGCGCGCGCACATGAGCGTGAAGCCGGCGGACAACCTCGGGCGAACTGGCGTGAAGCTCCGCTCCCTTCCGGAACCGGTAAAGACCGGAATCGGTCAATTCATCGGATTCGCCGGAGAAGGCCGCTTTGTGCAGGCGCAGATAATCCGCAAGGAGATCGTCCAGCGATTTCTGGCCAGGATAATCCGCAGCGTCTTCAAACACTTCCGCGCAAAGATCTTCGGAGAGACCCACGATCTCAAAGAGATGGCTATTGCGATAGCTAGCCAGGGTGGAGACGCCCATGCGTGCGAGAACTTTTCGCAGGCCGGCATTGATGGCCGCACGGGCTTTTTCCAAGCCACCCGGTTCAAGGGATTCCGCAAACTCATCGGCAAGATATGGCACGACAGCGCTGGCGCCAGCCGCCACTAGCAGGGCCACATGATGAGTGTCAAAGACCTGCGCGGATTCGACAATCAGCGGCACGTCCCACAAGCCTTCACGAACCATTGCTTTCCACACCGCCGCGGTCGCAAGCAGCGCAGGCAGCGGTGCGCGATGGGCATCGATCGCACGGTCGGAAAGGAGGAAGAGCCCCGGGCGCCCGCTGCCACTCAGAGGGGTAGTAGACAGCTGAGCAAAACTGCAGCGCGCCCCCGGGACTCCAGTTGCGGCAGGAAAAGTAATATCGATTCGTTGCTCGGTTCCAAAAATCGCGGAGAGCTGCGACAACTGACCAGCCGAAATCACGGGACTGGGAAGCGTGATTCCATCTTTCAAGTGAACATCGAGAGACATCACGTGAGTCTCGCGCAAGGGATCGATCGGCGGGTTGGTGACCTGCGCGAACCGTTGCTTGCAGTAATCCCACAAAGTCCTTGGAAGAGCGGAAAGAAATGCGGGCGGCGCGTCGTCTCCCATGCTCCAGTCCGCTTCTTTGCCGTGTGTCAGCGCGGAAAAGAGAATCTTGAATTGATCATCGGTCCAGCCGGCAGCGCCCGCGACGCGCTTTGGGTCATTGACGGGGACCAGCGGTGCGGCAGCTGGGGCTGTCAGCATTCTTTGCGGAATGGCGTTGCGCGCCTGATGGATCGCAAGGCGCTTGAGGATGTCGCGCCAGCGCAAAAAGAGCCCGGTGGCGGGATTGGCAAGGATCATTTCTCCGGGACCGAGCCGCTGGCGCTCAGCGATACGCGATTCTTCCAGATCGACCAAACCCGTCTCGGACCCGGCAATCAGCAGACCATCATGCGTAAGGGTGTAGCGGAGCGGGCGCAAGCCGTTGCGGTCCAGCTTCGCTCCGACAAACTGGCCATCTGAGAAAACCAGAGCCGCAGGGCCATCCCAGGGTTCGCTTTGCTGCGAAAGCGCGGTCAGCGCACCGCGCACGTCCCGCGAAAGCAGGGGATCTTTTTGAAAAGCCGGCGGAACCATGGCGAGCATGGCTTCTTCCGATGACAGTCCTTCGAGGAGCCGGAGCTCGAAACCGTTGTCGAAACTCGCCGAATCGCTGACGTGCTCTTCGAGGAGGGGGAACCACGATCCCACCGTGAGCCGCGAGCGGATCTCGGCCGCCTTGGCACGCAGCCAGCGCCGGTTCGAGACAATCGTATTGATCTCACCGTTATGCGCGACGTAACGGAAGGGTTGCGCCAGATGCCAGGAAGGCTGTGTGTTGGTTGAATAGCGCTGATGAAAAACGGCAAATGTGGTTGCGAACGATGAATCGCGCAAATCTTCGTAAAACTGGGGAAATTGCCAAGGCGTAAGCAGACCCTTGTATACGATGGTCTGCGAGGAAAGCGAGCAGATATAGCATCGCGGCGGCAAGAGCGATTCCGCGCGCTTTCTCAACAGCGCCAAACGCCACTCGAAACGCTCGGCGCCCCGCGCCGGATGGAAGGGTTCGACAAAAAACTGCCAAATTTCGGGCATCGTTTCGAGCGCCCGGCGCCCCAAAGAATTGGTATTTACCGGCACCCGGCGCCAGCCGATGACGCGCAGTCGCTCGGTGTCCGCCGCGACTTCAACGGCCGCGCGGGCTTCCTCAACCACGGACGAAGGAAGAAATGCAAAGCCGACGCCGAACATTTCGGGCAGCTCAATTCCCTGCTCTTGAGCGCGGGCACGGAAGAAGGCCTGTGGGAGCGAGGTGAGCAAACCGGCGCCATCGCCGCTGGCTCCATCCGCGTCGACGCCTCCACGGTGGGTGAGGCGCTCTAAAGCCGTCAAAGCAAACTGGATGATGTCGTAGCTAGGCGTACCACCGAGGCGGGCAATGAAGCCTGTACCGCAAGCGTCGTGGTCCGGGTGGCCCCAGTTGGGGTGACCACCCCGAGTCAAGCGAGGTCGCGCATCCTGATGACCGCATTGGCCTCGACCATGCCGATGGTACATACCAGTTTATTAAACGGGTGGGGAGTGGATGTACAACGCAGAATTTTGATTCTCTGAATTGATTTCTTGATAAGTGAGCCTAGGAGCCCGAAGCGCTAGAACTTGGTCACTTCGGAGAAACAGAAGTCACGAACTTTCATGGCGGGCACGACCATCTCGAACGCCTCTTCGCCGGTGGCGCGGACGGGGGGACCCAGCAATTCCACGTTTTTGAGCATTTCGATGATCGACTGATTGAAGCGAAAGTTTCGCACCGCGCCTCTAACCCGCCCATTATCAACGAGAAACAGGCCGTCGCGGGTCATACCAGTCATCACCTTTTCGTAGGGATCGACTTCGCGGATGTACCACAGGCGGGTCACGAGCAACCCTCGTTCAGTGGAAGCGACCATTTTCTCTATCGAGGAATCTCCGCCGCCGAAGACAAGATTCATCGGCGCTTCCCCGTATTCATTCGGAAGCGCAAAACCGTGCCCGGTGGGCTGTTTGTGCGCAGCTTTGGCGGCCGCGCGCGAATATACAAGATTTTTGGGAACCCCGCGATCCACCAGCAATACCCGTTGACGCGGCATTCCCTCGCCATCGAACGGCGCGCCCTGCTGCAGCGGATGGTAAACGTCGTCGCTGATGCTGATACTTTGTCCAAAGAGCTGTTTGCCCATGCGTTCGTTCAGGCAGGAGCGCTTGTCTTCTAGGGCGGTGGCGGCGAAATCGTAAAAAAGAAAACCGACGAGATCGAGCACGGCCGCGGGTTCGAGGACTACCGTGTAACGTCCAGGCGGAAGCTCGCGCGCGTTGACGGCAAGGTGTGCTTTCTCGCTGGCTCGCGCCGCCAGTTTCTGTGGATCGAACGCGCGGACGTCAGCGGAGTTGGCTTTGGCCCAGCTCGCCGCAGAGTCTTCCTGCGCGGTGATGGAAAATTCGGAGTGCGTTTCGCGATAGGCCGCAAAAAGGCCTCGAGAATTGCCCAAAGCGGACTGGCTTTGGCCGTTCGAATAGATTCCAGCGGCGACCTGGCCTTTCTTGACAGCCAAGTCACAGGCGCGCCGGACGGCCCGGGCACGCTCTTCGGCGTTGAGAGCGGCGGTCTGTTTGATGAACCGTTTCACGGCATGATAACTCTGTCTTCCGGGCATCCGGAGGAGGCGCGGATCCTTTGGCTGGCTGCGCGCAAGCGAGAGAGAAGCTTCGATCGCGGCGCGGATCGAGTCTTCATCAATGCGATTTGTGGTAGCGCGCGCGGTTCGGCCGTCAACGACCGTGCGAATCGAAACCGTCAGGCCATGCTCGGCGACGTTCTGGTGAATGGCGTTATTGGCGAAACGCGTCAATGCGTCCGCAACTTCGTCCACGTGGACTTCCGTCTCTTGGGCTCCCGTGGATTTCGCCAGACGAAGAACCGTGCCGACGATGCGCCGAAGCTCGCGATCGTGGAGAAGCTCCGCGGCTCCTGCGCTTGCCCCTGTTGATGCTTTCTTCGACTTGGCCGCCGGTTTCATTGGCTCGAGAATGCCGTCCCGATATGCACGTCGCGGAAACGCGCCGGGGAAGCCCCGTGGCCCGTGCCCATGGTCTGCATGGGCTGCCCTTTTCCGCAATTGGGGGTGCCCCACAGCGTCCAATGATCGAACTTGCAGATGGCGTCGCAGGAATTCCAGAACTCCGTGGTAATTCCGCTGTAGCTGGGATTTTTGAGCATGCGGACTTTCTTTCCGCCTTTGATTTCCCAGCCGATTTCCGTTGAAAACTGAAACTGGTAGCGCCGGTCATCGATGGACCAGGAGCGATTTGTCTCCATGAGGATTCCGTCGTGCGTGTCGGCGATCAAATCGTCGTAGTCCCAGGTGCCAGGCAGCAAACTGACGTTCGTCATTCGAATGATCGGCAGGCGGTTCCAGCTTTCCGTTCGCATCGTCCCGGAAGAGCGGTCCAGTCCCACCAGGTGCGCGGTTTCGCGATTCGAAAGATACCCGCGGAATTTGCCATCTTTGATGATGTCCGTGCATTGCGCGGGAACGCCTTCGTCGTCGTAAGCAAAGGTGCCGAGCCCCTGGCCGTGGTCGAGCCGCGCGTCGGCGACGACGTTCACAATGCTCGAAGCGTATTTCAGCTGGTTCAACTGGTCGAGCGTCAGAAAACTCGTGCCGGCGAAATTCGCTTCCTGACCAAGAACGCGATCCAGCTCGATGGGATGGCCGATCGATTCATGAATCTGCAGGCCGAGCTGGCTGCCGCCGAGGAGGAGGGTGCCGACCTTTTCCGGGCATTGCGACGCGGAATGAAGCGCGGCGGCCTCTTCTGCGATGCCCGGCGCGTTTCTCATCAAATCGAGCGCTTCAACGAGTTCGTAACCTTGGAGAGAATGCTGGCCGCCAAAACTATTGGGATAAGAACGTTTTTGAATTTCTTCATCCTGAAACGAAGTGGCGGCAATTCCGCATCCGGAAATCACTTTGTGCTGATGAATGCGCGAGCCGGCGCTGGAAGCAAACCACGAATCGATCTTGCGGAATTGCATGTCCGTTTCCGTCAGCGTCACGCCTTTTACGCGGCGCATTTCGGCGTCGGCAGCAAGCAGCAGTGCCAGCTGTGTTTCGAGGGGAATTTCGAAGGGGTCTTTGCGGAACGGACTCTGCCAACTGTCCACGTAAACTTGTTCCGGAACAAGAACAACGTTGCTGCGTTTCGCTAGTGCCGATGCCTTGGCGAGAGAAACAGCCTGCGCCGCGCAAGCCGCGACGCCTTCCCGCGTCAAACGATCCGTGGAGGCGAAACCCCAGGCACCATCTGCCAGCACACGAATGCCAAGGCCGATCGATTCGCTCTGGGACAGCGTGCCGACGCGGCCGTTCTTCGTCGTGAGGTCACGCTGGCGCAGATGCATCAAGCGCGCGTCGCCATAGGAAGCGCCGCGCAGCCCGGCGGTATCAAGTGAGTTCGTGCAGAGATCCCACATGGGTCTACATCAAACTGAAAAAAACCATCAGTAAATGCGCAAGAGCGCAGCACCTGTTCCGAACCTGTCGGAATGCTGCGCCCCCGCAAAGATAACATGATTGAGCAGCCGAGAATGGCGGCAAGAGTTAAGTGCCTTCGTTCCAGGAAGCGAGGTAACGTTCCTGCTCGGCCGTGAGCTTGTCGAGCCTGTGGCCCATCGAATCGAGTTTGAGACGCGCGATTTCCTTGTCCAAGTGCTCCGGAACGACGTAGACCTGCGGCTTGAGGTTCTTGTGGTTCGCGCGCAGGTATTCGGCGGAAAGTGCCTGGTTGGCGAAGCTCATGTCCATCACGGAGGCGGGGTGCCCCTCGGCGGTGGAAAGATTGACGAGTCGCCCTTCAGCAAGCAGGTACACCTTGCGGCCATCCTTCAGTTTATATTCATCGACAAGCGGGCGAACTTCCTTCTTACCGCTCGACAACTTTTCGAGCGCCGGGATGTCAATCTCCACATTGAAGTGTCCAGAGTTGCAAACAATCGCTCCGCCCTTCATGTGTTCGAAGTGCTCGCCACGGAGGACGTTCTTGTTTCCCGTCACGGTGATGTAAACGTCGCCTTCCTTCACCGCTTCGGCCATGGGCATTACGCGGAAGCCGTCCATGGCCGCTTCGATGCCCTTCACCGGGTCGATTTCCGTGACGATCACGTCCGCGCCCAAGCCCTTGGCCCGCATGGCCACGCCGCGGCCGCACCAGCCATAACCGGCAATAACTACCTTTAGGCCGGCGAGCAGCACGTTGGTAGCGCGGATGACACCGTCAATCGTGGACTGCCCTGTGCCGTAGCGATTGTCAAAGAAGTGTTTTGTCATCGCATCATTCACGGCGATGATCGGATACTTCAGCGTGCCATCCTTGGCCATGGCGCGCAGGCGGATCACGCCGGTGGTGGTTTCTTCCGTTCCGGCGATCACGTTCGGAACGAGCTCGGTTCGCTTGGTCAACAGCATGGTAACCAGGTCCGCGCCATCGTCCATGGTGAACTGCGGTTTGTGCTCCAGCGCCGCGCTCAAGTGCGAATAGTAGGTGTCGTTGTCTTCGCCCTTGATGGCGAAAGTAGGAATGTTGTAGTCGCGATTCAGCGAGGCGGCGACTTCGTCCTGCGTGGATAGCGGATTGGAGGCGCATAGCACGGCATCAGCGCCGCCGTCGCGCAGCGCGATCATCAGGTTTGCAGTTTCGCTGGTCACGTGCAAACAGGCGGAAACGCGCAGTCCCTTGAGGGGCTGTTCCTTGACGAAACGCTTGCGGATCGATTCGAGCACGGGCATTTGCTGCGCCGCCCATTCGATCTTGCGCTTGCCGGCATCGGCCAGCCCCATGTCCTTCACATCACCTTTTTTCAGTTCAGCGATTGCCAACGTCTTGCTCCTCAGTTGTGCATTTCGTTCCGTAGGGGAGTAACCCCGAGTCCCCGGCCAAAGGTCCGCTTGCTCCCGGGTCTTGTGTTGCTCTGGTTTTGGAAGCTAGCGTCGAGCTCCGACTTCCGCAGTCGCGGCGGTCCCGAGGCCGGCGGCCTTGCGGAGAGCATCCGCGCGGTCCGTGCGCTCCCAGGTAAATCCGGCCCCGCTGCGGCCGAAGTGGCCATAAGCAGCGGTGGCCTTGTAAATCGGACGTCGTAGGTCCAGCGTCTCAATGATACCCTTGGGAGTCAGCGTAAAAAATTCACGGATCAGCGCGGTGATTTTTTCTTCCGACACCGTCGCGGTGCCAAAGGTTTCCGCCATTACCGAGACGGGTTCGGCGACGCCGATGGCGTAGGCCAATTGCACTTCCGTCTTTCGCGCCAGGCCCGCGGCCACAATGTTCTTCGCGATATAGCGCGCCATGTAGCAAGCCGAGCGATCCACCTTTGAGGGATCCTTGCCGGAGAAAGCGCCGCCACCATGCCGGCTGTACCCACCGTAGGTGTCGACGATGATCTTGCGCCCGGTCAAGCCTGCGTCGCCCATGGGTCCGCCAATCACAAAGCGGCCCGTCGGATTGATGTGATACTTCGTCTTGGCATCCAGCATCGAGGCGGGAATAATCGGTTTAATGACGTGCTCGGCGACGGCGTCGCGAAGGTCCGCGTTCGACACTTTCTCGCTGTGCTGCGTGGAGACAACCACGCAATCGACGCGCGCCGGGCGGCCGTTGCGGTACTCGATAGTGACCTGCGACTTTCCATCAGGCCGGAGAAAATCAACTTTGTTGGCTTTGCGAATATCGGAGAGGCGCTGCGTGAGGCGGTGGGCGAGCTGGATAGGCATGGGCATCAATTCTTCGGTTTCATCGCAGGCGAACCCAAACATCAAGCCCTGGTCGCCCGCTCCACCGGTATCCACGCCCATGGCGATGTCCGGCGACTGCCGCCTCACCGTGCACATGACGGCGCAGGTATCCGCGTCGTAGCCGTACTTCGCGCGATCGTAGCCGACGCCGCGAATGGTGTTGCGTACTAGCTCATCGTAATCGACGTGCGCGCTGGTTGTGATTTCACCAGCGACGACCGCCACGCCGGTGGTGACGAGCGTTTCGCAAGCCACGCGCCCCTGGGGGTCGCGCCTCATAACCTCGTCAAGGACCGCGTCAGAAATCTGGTCGGCAATTTTGTCCGGATGGCCCTCGGTTACGGATTCCGACGTAAATAGAAAGTTGCGTAAGGCTTCGCTCAAACTAATTCTCCTTCGTGACTTGCGGGGGGCACCCCATTGCAAACGCCCCCGTCCATTCGGCACCCTACTAAACCTTACAAAATTACCATTCGCGCGGAGAAGAATCAACGCATTGATTCCAACTAGCTTGCCAGTGCGTCGAACGGTCGAAATCAGGCTCCGGACGGCGAGCTGCCGCATTGAACGGGCACGCGCTACGCCACGTCCGCGTCGTCGTCCGGCTGGACCTCGAGCCTTCCCTTCGTCTTCTTGGCCATCAGGTAGGAGCGGATGAAAGGGTCCAGATCACCGTCCATCACCCGGTCCACATCGCCCACTTCGAACTTCGTGCGGTGGTCCTTGATTAGGCGGTAAGGCTGCATCACATAGGACCGGATTTGGCTGCCGAAGGAAATGTCCAGCTTGCTCTCGTCCAGTTTGTCGGTGTGCGCCTGGCGCTTCTGGATTTCCAGATCGTAAAGGCGCGAGCGAAGCATCTTCATCGCTAGCTCGCGATTCTTGCTCTGGCTGCGCTGGGCCTGACACCCAACGACGATATTCGTCGGGATGTGCGTGATGCGGACGGCGGTCTCTACTTTGTTGACGTTTTGCCCGCCTTTGCCGCCCGATCGGAACGTGTCCACTCGCAGGTCTTCCGGCCGGATGTTAATCTCGATGCGGTCGTCAATTTCGGGAATTACGAAGACGGAGGCAAAAGAAGTGTGCCGTCGCGCGGCCTGGTCGAAGGGGGAGATTCGAACGAGACGGTGAACACCGGTTTCTCCCGCCAGAAGACCGTAGGCATTTTCGCCAGAAAATTGAATCGTGGCAGATTTGATGCCAGCCTCTTCCCCCGGGGTCTCGTCAAGCACCGTGGCGCTCATCCCTCGACGCTCCGCCCATCGCAGGTACATGCGAAGAAGGATGGATGCCCAATCCTGGGATTCCGTTCCGCCCGCGCCGGGCTTGATGGTCATGATGGCGTTGAGGTGATCGGTCTCCCCGGAGAGCAGTGTCTTGGTTTCCAGTTCAGAGATATAGCTATCCGCGGCGTTGAGCTCCCGGTCCAGCTCTTTCAGCAGGTCGTTCTTTTGCTCGACGTTGGTCTCTTCCTGGGCGAGATGGATATACGTCTCGATGTCGCCGGAGATGGCCGTGAGCTTCTCGTCCGCGGCAATCTGCTCTTCGGCGCGCTTCCGTTCGCGGAGAACGCTCTGTGCAGCTTCCTGATTGTTCCAAAAATTGGGGTCGGCGACGCGCGCTTCGAGAGCCTTTAGGCGCTCGCGGTACTGCGGTGCGTCAAAGATAGCTCCGCACGAGCGTGGTGCGCTGCTTGAGCCCTTCGTAGCGATGCTGGAGATCTTCGAGGATCATGCTTTTTCTGGTAAATCGCCCGCCGGGAACGGGCGTCACTTTGCCTTTCGAAAAGTTGCTGCAACTAGAATAACGGAAACGAGCACGCAGAGCCAGGCGAAGCAGTCCCCGAAGCGCGTGTAAAGCGTTTCGTCCGTTCGAAAATCATAGGGAAGATCGGCCGCAGCCCTGACATCCGGCGGAAGCGGCTCGAAAATGCGGCCGTAGGGATCGACCGAAGCGGTAAAACCGTTATTCGTCGCACGCACGAGCCACCGGCGGTTTTCCACGGCTCGCACGCGCGCCATGTGCAGGTGCTGCTCGGCGGCGGCGGACCTCTCAAACCATCCGTCATTCGAAATATTGATGAGGAGCTGCGCCCCGCCTGCGGCAAACCGGCGCACCTGGCCGGGATAGGTCGCTTCGTAACAGATAAAAACGCCGACGGTATACCCGCGTGGAAGCTGCCCCACGACGTACTTGTTCCCTTTGTGAAAGCCGCCCACTTCACCGGACACGCTGGTGACCACGCGATGGATCAATGGAAAGGGCTCGTACTCACCGAACGGAACGAGATGAACTTTGTCGTATACGAATACGCGCTGGCCTTGGGCGTCAAAAAGCAGCGCGCTGTTGTACGGCACAAGACTGCCATGGGGCGCCACGTCCGATGGGTCCACCGGTGCTTTCCATTCGATGGCCCCTGTAAGGAATGGGTGCCCGAAACGGATCGCCAGCGTCGAGGCAAGCTTTGCGAATTGCGAATCTTGGAACGAAAAAGGTGCGGGCGCCTCAGGCCAGACGAGAAGGTCTGGTTTTTCCGCGGCAGGGGCGAGGCTGATTCGTCCGATTTCGTCGAGATCTGCGGCGTGTGCCTGAAACCAATCCGCAGGGTACGATTCCACTTCTGGGAAATTGAGCTGCACGGACCGCGCGAAATGATGTGCTTGCGGCTGTGGCACCAGGCGAGGCCCAGCCAGCGAGACGCTCAACAGGATCGCCGTTGCAGCAACTCCACAAGTGATCCGCCTTCCGAGTGTCAACGCGTTCGATGCGCTCGTCCAGGAGAGCAGTGCATTGAAACCCGCCGCAAGAAAGGATAGCCCGTAGATTCCCGTGATGGTCGTGAGCTGAACTAAACCCAGATTCGCGGCCGCGGGATAGCCGAGCAAATTCCAAGGAAAACTAATTTCCGGCAAATGCGCGCGGATAAACTCGAATGTTACCCAGATGAACGGCGCACCCATGCATGCCAACTCGATACTTTGGCGGGACAGCCTGTGTACGGCCCAAGCAAAACCGCCAACAAGAATTCCCCACGCAATAGCCATCAGAAGCAAAACGCCCCATCCGCCCGCTACCGAGAGGCCACCATGAACGGTGAGTACCGTCGCAATCCACGGCACCGACGTCAGGACGAAAAGAAGTCCATGAAGAAATCCACACCCAAACGCCACGAGCGGCCGTGCGCCAAAGATTGAACAGAGGAGAATCCCGATGCAAACCCACGAATAGATACTGAGATGGAGGCCGGTGTAGGAGAGCGAAAGCGCGGCTCCGGCTGCAGCAGCGACTAGGAGACGCAAGCCCGCAGGCATTTCCGCACCGGCCGGCGGACGAAGATCGGTGAGCCAACGGCCCCGAGGCATCAATGTTTCACAATGGCATTAAAACCTGCGTCCTCGAGGCCTTTCCTGGCCACCTCGGCGGCCTTTGGATCAGCATAGGGACCAACTTGCACGTGGTAATACTTGTCTGCATGCGGAGAAAGAACGAACGCGGGGAATTTTTTCTTCTGCAAACGCGCTGCGAGTTCCAGCGCATCCGCTTCTTTCGTCACCGCGGCCACTTGCAAGGTGTAAGCGCCCCCCGGAATAAGCGGCGCGTTCCGAGTTTTCGATGAACTGCCGGCTTTTCTCGAGGCCGCCGTGGTCCTCACGAGCACCGGTACGTTTTTCTGTGCTGGAGCTGGCCAGGCTGCCACGGGCTTCAGGCGGTCCTCGGATTTTTTATTGTCGCCCGCGTGATAAAACTCCCAATCCGAATTCGGCGGCGCCGCCGGGCCGGCCGGAGTTGTGGCGGGGGCAGGATTGTTGGCCCGCTTCGAAATTACATCCGTCTTGTGAGAAACGGAAATCTCTGGCTTCTTGAAAAAGTCTGTCGCGGCGCGCACTTGTCCGCCGTACTGGTCGCGCCCCATGAAATAGCCCAGCGTAAAGAAGCCGGCAGAAAACAGCATCATCACCAGAAACAGTCCGATGACATGCCGGCTCTCGAGCACACGCTCGCCGGCGCCCGCACGTTTTCCCCCGGAAGCCATTCCTACTTTTGTGGTCCCCCTAAATTCTTAGTCCATTGATTAATAATATCGATAGGCAGAGGAAACACAATCGTTGTGTTCTTCTCGACACCTATCTCGGTCAGCGTCTGCAAGTAGCGGAGCTGGATTGCGGAGGGCTGCGTTTCGAGAACTTTCGCGGCGTCCGCGAGTTTCTGCGAGGCTTCGAACTCTCCTGCAGCGTGAATAATTTTTGCGCGGCGTTCGCGTTCGGCTTCCGCTTGCTTCGCGATCGCGCGCTGCATCTGCTCGGGGATGTCGACTTGTTTCACCTCGACTTTGGAAACCTTGATGCCCCACGGTTCCGTGTCGGTGTCGAGGATGATCTGGAGCTTGGCGTTGACCCTATCGCGCTGCGAGAGTATCTCATCGAGTTCGAACTGTCCGACGACGCTGCGAATCGTCGTCTGCGCGAGCTGCGAAGTCGCATACGTGTAATTCTGCACCTGCGAAAGCGCCTGATTGGCGTCGACCACGCGGAAGTAGCAAACCGCATTGACCTTCACCGAGACGTTGTCGCGCGTGATGATGTCCTGTGGCGGAACGTCAAGTGTCTCGATGCGCATGTTGATGCGGTAGAGCGTTTCAATCGGCCAAAAAACCAGATTGATGCCCGCGCTCTTTGCTTCCGGTATCAAACGTCCGAGCCGAAGTACCACGCCGCGTTCCCATTCCTTGATGATATAGATCGAATTCCAAAACCAGATCAACAACAGGCCCACGATCAGCGCCGCCCCGACAAAACCAATTTCCATGTTTTCCTCCTGAACCTGA
>QHZB01000480.1 GCA_003224525.1 Acidobacteriota bacterium
ATAGGTATTGGTCACATCATAGATCACCCCGGAATTTTGCAGCCGGTAACGTTGCTTGACCGATTGAAAGATCGCGCGCTGCAACTGCTCCCCATCGCTCTCGAGGAAATCCATGGCCCGCAGAAGCCGGTCCTCGGTGAGTCGCTCCAGGTTCAACATCCAATGGAGATCGGTGCGGGCGAACCACGTGCGCATATGATTCACACTCCGGTAGTCGATACAATGCGCGTAGACCATACTCAGAATCTCATTGGCGTAGGGGCCCAGGTGCTCGCGCAAACCAATCTCCTCGGCCAGGTGGTGCAGCACCAACAGCGGGCCATAGAGCTTCACCTCGTCGACTTGGGCTTCGGAGATCGAAGTGGAAAGAACGGTATGTCCATCCGCCCGCTTCCCGACATAGCGAAGGAAGCGTTGCACGACCTTGCCTTTGATCCTACGGCTGTCCACCTCCGCCAGGTAGATTCTTTTCCCTCGCTTATATTTGCGGATGAAGCTCATCCTGTAGTGAGCAATATACACACGCCAAGATGAAATGCAACCTTTTTTGAAAAAATAGCAACAATGGTTAACCTCGCGTAAATTCAGGGGATTTTACAATCGGTTTGCTCTTGCCAGATCGTAGTGAGCATTTTGGGCTTGGAGTTCAGGCTTTTGGGGTAGGTTTTGAGCGGTGACCTCATCCCCTAAAGAAAGGAGCACCCTAAATGGACTTCCGAATCGCCGACCAACCGCGATAACCTTTCCCTCTTTCGGCCTATTGAGGTTGCTAAATGCAGGCCTGTGATGCAAAGATTTCGTATCTTCCCCCGTTGGGTCGACCAATTCTAGCAACGTTAATCAAAAACTGAAGATGCTTGAGTACTAAGGAGGAACCAATGATGCGGCACATTTCCTTACGCGCATTGGCGGTTATCACTCTGCTGCTGGCGGAAATTGCGGTCGCAGGAACGCCAAACCGCGTCATCATTTTGTACGATTCGTTCGGCAAATCTCCGTCGGTGACCATGGATTGGGGGTTTGCGGCGCTAGTCGAATATGGCGGCAAACGCATCCTGTTCGACACCGGCAACAACGCCAAAATCTTTGAACACAACGTAAAAGCTGTGGGTGTCGATCTGCGAAACCTCGATTTTGTCGTTATGTCGCATCGACACGGAGACCACATGGGCGGGTTGGCCTACTTGCTCAAGGTGAACCCTACCGTCAAAATCTATGCGCCGAAGGAGAGATCCGGAGTCTACGGCGATGACCAACCCAGCAGTACGTGGTATCGCAAGGACCCGTCTCTGCCCGCGGAACAGCGTTATTACAGCGGCGCTCCACCCGAAATCATACACATGGGAGAGGCCTGGTCCGCCGCCAACTTTCAACTGATTGATAAGAACATCGAGATTGTGCCAGGCATGTATCTGATTGCGCTGGTATCCGACAAATCCGGTACACTGGAATTGCGTGAGCTTTCGCTCGCTATCCGTACACCTGACGGCCTCGTGCTAGTGGTCGGTTGCTCGCATCCCGGGGTGGAGCGCATCGTGCAGGAGGCAAGTGCGATTGATCATCACATCAATCTTCTGTTCGGCGGGCTGCATCAGATCCAGGCACCGGATACTGAGGTTGAGCGTATCGCCAGGGTGCTGCACGACCAATACAAGCTGGATCGCATAGCGCCGGGGCACTGTACCGGCGAGCCAGAGTTTGCCGCCTTGAAGAAGACATTTGGCGACCACTACTTGTACGCGGGCGTCGGGTCCGTAGTTGATCTGCCCAAGTGAAAGATAGGACGGGTCGATGTTCTCGGCGCTAGACGCCTCACGGCTCGGGTTTCCCGCCAAGTCATGAGCTACGGACTCGTTTCCTTGTGTGATACCGCACCCTCGGCGCGCAGCCAGACAATGACTTCCTCTTGTCCTTTGCGGACAGCAGCATCCAAGGGTGTCAGCTGGTTGTGTCCAACCCAGTTCAGATCGGCACCCTGCGCGAGAAGGTAACGGGCCGACTCCAGTTGGCCCCCGTGACAGGCATTCCAAAACGCATTCGTTACATCTCGCCGTGAAGGTTTCGTATCTCTCTCGAAGTGTTCCTGGAGACGATCCATTAGTCCCAAGGCCGCGGATTGCCAGATGGTCGAGCGAGCGCCACGCTCGATGAGTCTGCGTGCCGCGCGCCAACAGCCGAAAGCAACAGCATCTGACAAAGGTGCACCGCCGCCAATCACGGATCCAGGCGACTCTATGTCCGCGCCGAGATCGAGCAAGGCATCCAGCGCGTCTATGTCGTCCGAACTCGCCGCCCAATGAAGCGGAGCCTCAGAATGGTGCCCGTGAAACGGAGCGTTCAAATCCGCTCCGCGATGAGCCAGCGCCATGATTGTCTTCCGGACGTCTGGGAAATGGCCGGGCCAGTCTGTCGCGACGTGAAGCAGCGTCCTCTGACCGTCTATTCGCGCGCGAACAGCCGCGGGATTCTGCGAAAGGAACAGATTCAGGGCGGCTACGTCGCCGCTGCGAA
>QHZB01000481.1 GCA_003224525.1 Acidobacteriota bacterium
CCTGGCCGGGCACTTGTCCGCGAACCCCACTACACATCCAAGTGAATTTGTCTCCTGCTTACGCAGCGACGACGGCTACTTGGCTGATGTCTTCATCCTTTCGCAGGACGGATCCTCCGGTTTATACTGCATTTATGCGACGAAGTGTGTTTCTTTGTGTCTGGCTCTGCATTCCACTCTGCTTTGGACAGACCACCACGCTTCGGCGCGATGTGGCTCCAGTGGAAGATCCACTGTTACACGCCGAGGCCGTGCGGCTGTTGGAGCGGGCGGTGATGCTTACGGTGCCCGTGTGGCCAGCCAACGAGGAATTTGCCAATTTCCGAGTGCCGCACCCCGCTCCTGGAGAAGCCTCGGAAGGCTCGATAAAAATCGGCGTACGAACACCTGTGAACAAGCGCTGGGAGTTCACATACCGCAAGTTGCTGCCTGCATTTCACGGGCGGTTCGAACCCGCCGACATCATCCGCGCGATCGTGGATACCACCATGGAAGGCCGCCCGGCGCGTTGCATCGACTTCGATACCCTCAAAGGCGACCAGCAGCAGTCTGGCCAGGTCTGCGTGGATGCGGATAGGGGATTCCTTTTGTCCGTGCGGCAGGGCGATGAGACGATTCGCCAGTCGGCCTATTTCCGCTTCAATAACGCGTCGCTCCCCGGCCATATCGAACGCTGGGTGGCCAACGAGAAATTGCTCGATATCGACTCAAGCGTAGTGGTTCGGACAGACTACCCGCCAGAGTATTTCGACTATCCGCCAGACGCGAAAATCGATAATTCCTGCCGCGAGTTCCACCGCGCCTTTGCCGAGAACACTCCACAGCCCGTGCCGAAGACGCTGTCAAATGAGGCCATAACGGTGCGGGTGCATGGCAGGGTCGGTAAGGACGGAAAGCCGGCCGCACTGAAGGCTTTGGACGTCGCCCGCCCGGATTTTGCGGAAGAGGCTGTGCGTGTGGTTTCCACCTGGACCTTCCATCCGGCGATGTGTGTGTATGAGCCCGCCACGCAGGAGATGGATTTCGAGGTCACATTCAAGGGATGGTGAGTGCGTAGCCCTTTGCGTGGGTCGCGCCAGTCGGTTAGTTGGGGGATCGCGGGATCCGAGATCACGGTAGGCGAGGTGCGGAAGGATTGGACGAACTGGCCACGTCTAGGTCGAGATGCCAGCGATGCGCAGTGTCCAGCGCGGCATAACAATTCTCGTCTTTGGCATAACCCGGGCATTCTAATGCGGTCTCCTTCGACCTCGGTGATCTCACAAACTGCCACACGACTGCATAATCCACATTGCTCTTCGTTGGTCCGAGGAGCCCCACAGAAGTGCATCCGCGAGACGGCGGGCAACTGTCGTTAACCACCCAATACTCTATGTCTCGCTGTCCTATGTTCGACCGGATGTCGTCCGAGGTGAGAATTTTGCGACCATTTCCGTCATTCGCCGGCATACCAGAACAGTAAACTCCGGGTCTGAATCGATGGCGTCTTAATTCATCGACCCACGAGCGCAAGTATGCATGGAACTGAGGTGGTAGTCGCCCACCTTCTTCCACGTCCAGAAATATGGCCGCTCCCAAGCCAAACCCCTCTTGCTCCGCATTCCTAGCCGTTTCTCGCGCATCCGCAAGTCCCTTCTCGTTCGCATCCGATTGGATGGTGGAGGCTGGGCGACCTCTCGCCAATAGCAAGAATCCGAACCCTTGCTCCTGCAAGGCCTTTCTCTTTCCGACCCACGTATTCTGCGATGTGTTCGGAGGTGGCGTAAGCCAGTAGCCCGAGAAAGAAAATAGTTTGCGGAGCACTGGTAGAGCTGCGTCTCCCGGGTACTCATTCCGGTCAAATCCCACATAAACCTTCTTTTCGCTGTGCACACGTACGGATTGACTCTTGTCCGTAAATCCCGACCGAGGCCATGCGACAAGAACCACCAGAAAAGCGGCGACGATAGCTAGTCCCTTTGACGCGGTCATTTCAGAGAAAGACTATCACCAAGTCCTGGTGAAATCCGTCGCGAATCCGGGCTGGTCAATTGACGAGAAACCCTATTGCGGCTTGCCAGCAGGGGGAGTCATCGTTGGTGTTGGAGTGCGACTACAAGTTTGATCGAGGGAGTTACTGCCTTAACTGGGTACGCTTGGTCGTAGAGACGAATAATGTCCTGGGTTAGATCAATGTTGCTTGGTTTGTAGAGAATCTGTGCAGACGAATCGAAGACAGCATCATAGCTGTTCTCACGCGAATAACGATCCAACAGATCCATCAGCTTGCGACCGATGCGGTCCACCACCTCGGCTTGCGCCGATTGCATGTCTTCATGCAGTTCGTTGTTCTTGCGATCAAACTCAGTGGCAAGACGTTGTCCTTGCCACGTCAGGCGATGCTTCTCTTCATCACTGAGCATCTGGCCGGCCGCCAGTCGCTGGCGCAAATCATTGATTTGCTTGCTGAGGACCTCCAGTTCCCTTTGACGCGGTGCGAACTGGGAGCGCAATTCCGCGGACGCCTGCTTCCCTTCGGCAGTCGACATAATTGCCCGCCGGGTGTCAATCACGCCGGTCTTGCTCGTGCCCGACGCACGCGTCCCGGCAACAGCCTGAGCATGAACGACAGCAGTTCCCGCCAGATAGGCCACGCCAAGAGCAGCCACACCAAGAATGCTTATGGAATACACAGGCCCCCTTATTGATCGTACATAACTACAAAGGTCTGGACTCTCACGCAATCCAATTCACTGAGGGTAACCGTTTTTCCAATAACCAATGAGACTGAAGATCCAGACGAATGGTTGCTTCAGTAACGCACTCTTATTTCAGCCTTCGCTCGACCGCCAGGTCCTGGGAAACAGCGATCGCGGACAAGTGGAACCTGTCGCGAAAATGGACGAGAACCGCACTAACCG
>QHZB01000140.1 GCA_003224525.1 Acidobacteriota bacterium
AGCGATTCGATGACGGTGGCGTACTGTTGCTCGACGACGCGGCGCTTGAGCTTGAGGGTGAAGGTGAGGCTGCCGTTGTCGAAGGTGAAATCTTCCGGTAGAAGAGCAAAGCGTTTGATGGTTTCGTACTGCGCGAGATGGACGGTGAGGCGCTTGACCTCGGAATCGATTAACGCGCGCACCCAGGGATGGGCGGCCAGTTCAGTGTTGGACGCGAACTTGATTCCCTGGTCGGCGGCTTTGGCGCCGACAGTGGCGGGATTGGGGACGACGAGCGCAACGATGAATTTGCGTTTGTCGCCCACGACCATGGCATTCAGGATGTAGGGACTGGTCTTGAGCGCGTTTTCGATGGGTTGCGGGGCGACGAATTTTCCCGCCGCCGTCTTGATCAAGTCTTTCTTGCGGTCGGTGATGAAGAGATAGTTGTCTTTGTCCACGTAGCCGATGTCGCCGGTGCGGAACCAGCCGTCCTCGCTGAGAACTTCACGAGTGGCTTCGGGATTTTTATAGTAGCCCTGCATGACGCACGGACCTTTGACAAGGATTTCCCCATCTTCGGCGGCGCGCACTTGGATGTTGGGAATCGGTTTGCCGGAACTGCCCATGCGGTTTTCGGGGTAGTTGCTGGAAACAATGGGAGAAGTTTCCGTCAAACCGTACCCCTGATAGATGGGAATTCCGACAGCCCAGAAAAACTCCGCGAGTTCCTTGGAAAGTGGAGCGCCGCCGGAACTGATGAGGCGGAGACGGCCACCCATACCGATGCGGATTTTCCGATAGACCAGGGCATCGGCGAGCTTCTGCTGGAGGGTAACGGCGAGATTCGCGTGGCTCTGGCTGGCGCGCCATTGCGCGGACATCTCGGCCACTCTCATGGCCCAATCAAAAAGCATTCTCCTCACGCCGGTGTTTTTCGAGCCTTGCTCAACAAGGCGGGCGTAGATTTTTTCAAAAAACCGGGGTACCGCTGCGGTAATCGTGGGACGGACTTCGAGAAGAGCCTGGGCGACGGCATCGATAAACTCGACGTAGGCCAGAGCAGCGCCTTGAAAGATGTAGATGTAATCCATGGTGCGGCCGTAGACGTGAGCGAGAGGAAGGAAAGAGAGCGCGACATCTTCGGCGGGATTGAGCTGGAAGTCGTGGCCGACGTCGGTGACGTTGGAGCAGAAGTTAGTGTGCGTGAGCATCACGCCCTTGGGCTCGCCGGTGGTGCCGGAGGTGTAGATGAGAGAAGCGACCTGACCTGGAAGAACCTGGGAAGCACGCATTCGGTAAGAGGAGACGTCCGCCGCGCTCGCGCCGGCGATGAGGGTTTCGTAACGGAGACATTCGCTGGGAACGTCCGCGCCACCATCGGCGACAACAATTTGTTCGAGCCCGGGAAGATTGGAGCGTACGGCGAGCAGCTTCTGCAACTGGGGCACGCCAACGACGAAGACGACCTTGGCACCGCAATGCTTCAGGATGTAGGTCATGCGGTCGGGCGATTCGTTGAAGTAGACCGGCACGGTGATAGCGCCGGCGCCGGTGATGGCAAAATCGGCAGTATGCCACTCGGGGCGGTTGGCGGAAAAGAGACCAACGCGGTCGCCGGGCTTTACGCCGAGTTCAACAAGGGCGGTAGACAGACCAGCGACGCGGCGGAGAAATTCCTGCGAGGAAATGGCCTCCCAACGGCCATCACGGCGAACCATTTGAGCGCGCGGGTTCGGAAGATTATCGATGGCGTTGAGGAAGCGTGAGGGAAGCGTGCCGTAGTTCATGGTCCCAGGGTCACTTTACTCTACCCATTTGGACCGCGCAATGCGGCGCTGGCTCGGCGTTTTTACGATGGGCTCGGCCCATGATCTTTGCCCGGGCCGCCGATCTGAAACGCACGGGTCTAAAGACCCGCCCCTACAGGGGCGGCAGGCGTTCCCGTGTCAGGAGCAGCGGCCTGGGAGCTATTGGTTGCTTGTTGATTGCGACGTGCCGCAAGTTCACGGTTTTCCTGGCGAATGCGGGTGTTGATGCGAGCAATCTCCGCATCCTCCTCGGCTTCTTGCTCAGCGTCCAACTGTCTCTCGGCGAGAAGTTCGGCGGCAAGGACCTCGGGCTCCACGATGGGGACAGCCGGCCCTGAGACGGTCGGTGTGGTAGGCGCAGAGCGTCGGGCGCGCTGCGCCATTCGTGGGCCGCTGATAAAAGATTGACGGATAAGAGGCTAGCGAAAGACAGCCCTCCGAGACCAGGTCGGAGCGCGCCCGAAGCAGTGCCACCCTTTCTGCATATACGGAAGATAAGGATGTGCCACACGGGAGCGTTCAAGAGGAACGCGGGGCTGCCAACCGCCGGCTGACTGGCGTAGGCGTGGGCACTTTCTAGGTAAACCGGCGCCATGGTGGTCGGGGGTCGTTGTCAGTTTGAAAGTTCGCGACTTGGCTTTCGTCGCCTTCAGCTGGTGGGGTGAGCACATCACGCGCCTCGGTTGCCTCTTCCTCGCGCACCAGAATTTTAAACCCCGCGCCGGACCACGCAAGGTGTTCACGCATTCCTCCCGCCGTGTCAGCCTGTATCATTGCCTGAATGCCAGCATCTTCGAGCGCACCCTTGGCCAAGTCCGCCTCAGCGCGGCTACCGTACGACTGGACGACAACAAGCTTAGTGTGCTGCATAGTAATATCATACGCCCGGATGAGCGGTAGCGCCCGCTTCGCCACCGTCTCCGCCAGACTTCCGGTTGACGAATTTTCGGTTTATAATCTGTTTCATGCCGAATCGCGATCCACTGGCAGGCATCCTTCCTCGGGCCGTCCATGAAGTAAAGGATGGCGAAACCGCCATCACCGAATACCTTGAGAAGATCGATGGAGAAGTCGCACTCGATACCTACGTCAAGGCACAGACGTCCGCGCCCGAGGTAGTGAAGCGGATCACTGCGCTGGAGAACTGCCTACAGCGCCTGGCCAGTGCCGTCCTGGCTTCAAGCGACGTCGATAAGCATCCGGAGTTGCGCGCTGCCACCGAGGAAGCAAAACTGGTCCTCAAGAATCGGCTCGAGGTCGATGACACCAAGCATCGATTCCACAGTGAATGGGGAGTGTTTAAGGGCGATTTGCGAATCATCAAGGACTAATTAATAACACTTAGACTCAATACTGTTCACTTAAGGAATTGTAGAGTATTCTGTCTGGCAGGAGGACAGAATATCGCCATGGCTCGCACTCTTGCCAGTTTGCCCACCGGAAGCCGGGTCACGGATTACATCAGCCTTGGGGTGGTAAGCCGAGCGATTCCTCGGGAGAAAATCGATTCGATTTTGGCCTCGACTGGTAAGGCCAGCGTCCGGCAAAGAGAACTGCCAGCGCATCTGGTGGTGTATTACGTGATCGCGCTGGCGCTGTACATGCAATCTTCCTATCGGGAAGTGCTGCGCTGCTTGCTGGAAGGCATCCAGTGGCTGACCAAGCCCGAGGAAACCGTGCGGGCCACCGGCAAGAGCGGCATTTCGCAAGCGCGCTCGCGTCTGGGCGCGGAACCCTTGCGGCGGCTGTATGAGCAGGTCGTTGTACCGATCGCTTCGGAAAAGACGCGCGGGGCGCGGTATCGAACCTGGCGAGTGATCAGCCTGGACGGCAGCACCTTGGATGTGGCCGACACCGAGGAGAACCAAAACGAGTTTGGGCGTCCCTCCGCCAGCCGGGGAGCCAGTGCTTATCCGCAGTTGCGCTTCGTGGCGCTTTTGGAGAATGGCACGCATGTGTTGCTGGGTGGCCGGATGGGAAGCTACGCCACCGGTGAGATCGCTTTGGCCAAGGAGGTGGTTCCCCAACTGAAGCCCGGGATGCTGTGTTTGGCGGATCGATTGTTCTTCGGTTTCACGCTGTGGAGCAAAGCCCAGGCTAGCGGTTGCGACTTGCTCTGGCGAGTGCGCAAGCACCTGCGACTCGAGGTACACGAACGATTGAGCGATGGTTCTTATCGGAGCGTCATCTATCCTTCCCAAAAGGATGCGCGGCACAAAACGAAAGGCGTACGAGTTCGTGTCATTGACTATCAGCTTCAAGGCATACCCGACGCTGAGCCGATCTACCGGCTGGTGACTACCATCCTGAATCCACTCCGGGCGCCAGCCGAAGAACTGGCCGCCCTCTATCACGAGAGGTGGGAGATAGAAAACACGTTTGACGAATTGAAGACCCATCTCCGGGGGCGCCAGATCGTGCTGCGCAGCAAAACCCCAGAACTGGTACGGCAGGAGTTCTATGGTTTTTTGCTGGCGCACTTCGCCGTCCGCCAGTTGATGCACGAAGCGGCATTGTCGGTGGCGGAAGATCCCGACCGCCTCTCTTTTCTTCATGCGGTACGCGTAGTTCGCCGTAAGCTATCGGTCTGGGACGCTATTCCCCCCTCGGGCGAGAAAAAACCTACACCACACGATTCTTGACGAAATACTCGAAGAACGCGTGGTCTCCAGTCGCAAACGATGGAATCCGCGGGGCGTGAAGCGCAAGATGAGCAACTACCCGTTGCGGCCGAGACACCAAGTGCCAGGCAAGTGTCTCAGCATCGCAAAATGCATTTACATTCTTAAGTGAACAGTATTGCACTTAGACTGCCTCGGTACCGCCCGTCCCGCTTCCCGCTTCCAGAACATGAATCTATTAAAAATCTGGCGCTGAGTTGCAAAGATACTTCAAGAACTTGAAAGAGTCTGTTCTAACCCTCATCGGCTCGCCCACCAACCCGAAAACGTAGGGCATCCTCAGTCGGCTCAGCGTGTTTGCGGTGATCCATCCGCCGACAAAGGATAGGGGCCAGAGAAAAGCAGTCCTCCGGTACCATGCCAATTAGTTGTTGACGACGAATAATAAGTTGTATACGATGAAGATGGAGGTGTTTTATGCGAAGCCCGAAGGAACTGACACGAGCGGAGATCGTTCGCGCCGCTATTCATTTCCGATGGACGCGAAAAGGGGCAAAATGGACGGTGATTGTGGGTGAACGAGAGCTTCCGGCGCGCCCGCTTGTTCTGGAGGCCGCGGGAGTTCCTCCGAATGACCCGATAAACTCCCACCAGGCCGTCGAGATATTGCGGAGACTAGGATTTGAGACTCGGTACGCCAAGGACCAAGGGGAGATGGAAATAGAGGAGAAAGAGGAACCTTCTGAAAAGGAATCGGGCTCGATTCTTGAGATGGTTTCGGCCGTTACGAGGGAAGTACCTGAACACGAATGGGAACGCGTTCCCGCCGACCTGTCAAGGAATGTTGACCATTATCTTTACGGTAGCAAGAGGACGGATCAATGAGGCGGGTCTTCGCAGACACTGGCTATTGGATCGCCCTGGTGAATCCGCGGGATCAGATTCATGCGAAGGCCGTCAGCGTAACGCAGCAGATTTCTCCGGTAAGGATCTTGACCAGCGAAATGGTGCTGGCGGAAGTCCTTAACAGTTTTAGCGATGGTGGTCCGTTGCGCCATGCCGTTGGCGGCATGGTCCAGAAACTCAGCAGCAATCGGGATGTTGTCATCGTTCCGCAGACATCGGAACAATTTGAGAGCGCGCTGCGGCGCTACAAGCAAGGTGCGGATAAGAGTTGGAGTCTGACCGATTGCGCGAGCTTTCAGGTGATGGAAGCGGAGCAGATTCAAGCGGCGTTGACGCATGACCAGCACTTTGCGCAAGCGGGATTTGAAACGTTGCTGCGCTGAGGGAAGTTCTCGCGCGGTTCGAAATCGCGCAGTATGATCCCGCTCAGCGCTCTGCAGAGGCTGCGCGAAACACTCGGTCCAGTCGTCGTTTTACCCCCTTCTCCGACTAGGCCTAATCGTTGACAACTCGCAGACGTGGTTCGCGCTGTTACCCTTCGGCTAGTGTGCCCGAAGGAAGGCGTTTTCGGAAACTGACAGTCCACCGAGGAATGGGAGCTGGTGCAAAAGGGAGTGGCGTGCGCTAGTATGAGCGGCGGAGAGGGAAATTCATGGGCGTGACTGTGCCAGGAACAGTGAAAGAAGTAGGCTTGGCGAAGGGGCCGTTTCGGGCGCCGCGGGGGACACAGATTTCGTGCAAGGGGTGGCAGCAGGAGGCGGCGCTGCGGATGCTCTTGAACAACCTGGACCCGGAAGTGGCGGAGAGGCCGGAAGAGCTGGTGGTGTACGGGGGGACAGGGAAGGCGGCGCGGAATTGGGAATGTTTTCATGCACTTGTGCGGTCACTGAAGGCGCTCGAAGCGGACGAGACGCTGCTGGTGCAATCGGGGAAGCCGGTGGGAATTTTCCGGACGCATGAATATGCGCCTCGTGTCCTGCTTTGCAATTCGAATCTGGTGGGGCACTGGAACAATTGGGACCGCTTCCACGAGCTTGATCGTGCGGGATTGATGATGTACGGGCAGATGACGGCGGGAAGCTGGATTTACATCGGGACGCAGGGGATTTTGCAGGGGACGTACGAAACGTTTGCGGCGGCGGCGAAGAAACATTTCGGCGGGACTTTGGCTGGCAAGCTGGTTGTGACGGGCGGAATGGGCGGAATGGGCGGGGCGCAGCCTCTGGCTGCGACGATGAATGGGGCGGCGTTTCTGGGAATCGATGTGGACCCGGAGCGGATCAAGCGGCGCGTAAAGACAGGCTATTGCGACGTGCTGGTGACTTCACTGGATGAGGCGCTGCGGATTTTGAAGAATGCGGTGCGCAAAGGCGAGGCGACTTCGGTTGGACTGGTGGGCAATTGCGCGGACTTGATTCCGGGATTGGCGAAGCGCGGCGTGGTGCCGGACTTGCTGACGGATCAGACGAGCGCGCACGATCCGATTGACGGGTACGTGCCGAATGGAATGACGCTGGAAGCGGCGCTGGAGCTGCGGAAGAAGAGCCCGGAGGAGTACAAAAAACATTCGATGGCGGCGATGGCGCGGCACGTCCAGGGAATGCTGGAGTTACAAAAGTTGGGTGCGGTGACGTTTGATTACGGGAACAACATTCGAACGTTTGCGTTCGAACAAGGCTTGAAAAATGCTTACGACTTTCCCGGTTTTGTGCCGGCGTACATCCGGCCATTGTTTTGCGAGGGAAAAGGGCCGTTCCGGTGGGCGGCGCTTTCGGGGGAGGCATCAGATATTGCGCGGACGGATCAGTTGGTGTTGGATATGTTTCCGAAAGATGAGCATCTGAATCGCTGGATTAAGCAGGTGCAGAAGCGCGTGAAGTTCCAGGGATTGCCGTCGCGCATCTGCTGGCTGGGATATGGGGAGCGCGACAAATTCGGGATGGCGCTGAACGAGCTTGTGGGCAAAGGCGAAATAAAGGCTCCCGTGGTGATGGGGCGCGATCATCTGGACTGCGGGTCGGTGGCCTCGCCATTTCGCGAGACGGAGTCGATGCTGGATGGATCGGACGCGATAGCGGACTGGCCGCTGCTGAACGCGCTGATCAATACGGCGAGCGGCGCATCGTGGGTATCGATCCACAATGGCGGCGGCGTGGGGATCGGCTACTCGCAGCACTCGGGACAAGTGACCGTGGCGGATGGAACCAAAGAGATGGCGAAACGCATCGAAAGGGTGCTGACGAATGATCCGGGGATGGGAGTGGTGCGGCACGTGGACGCGGGATACCCGGAGGCGATTGCGTTCGCGAAGAAGACCGGCGTCAAAGTTCCCATGTCATAATACGTAAGCCTTGGCGGATTCCCTTCTTATCACGGGTGCATCGCAACTCCTGACGCTGCGCGGGCGCGGTCCGCGGCGGGGCAGTTCCCTTTCCAATTTGGGAGTGATCGAAGATGGCGCGCTGCTGGTGCGCGATGACTTGATCGCGGCCGTGGGATCGCGCGCGGAGGTCGAGGCGCTGGCGGAGGCACGCGCGGCGGAGAAGCTCGATCTGGGTGGGCGCGTGGCACTACCGGGGTTTGTCGATTCGCATACGCACCTGATTCATGCGGCGAGCCGGGCGGAAGAGTATGAATTGAAAATTGCCGGGGCGAGTTACGAACAGATCGCGCGCAAAGGCGGCGGGATTCTTAATTCGGCGAATAAGCTGCGCGCGGCGACGAGCGAGGCTTTGAAGAAACGCGCGCATGCCGCGTTGAAACAGTTCGCGGCATACGGGACGACGACGGTCGAAGCAAAGAGCGGGTACGGGCTCGACGTTGCGAGCGAATTGAAGATTTTGCGATTGCACAAGGAGCTGGCGGCGGAGGAGCCGCTCGAGATCGTGTCCACATTTCTTGGCGCTCATGTGGTGCCGGCGGAGTATCGGGGAAAAACGGGCGGAGCAGACCGGTACATCCAGTTGATCGAACAAAATCTGTTGCCGGAGATCGGGGAGAGGAAGCTGGCGGAGTTTTGCGATGTGTTTTGCGATCGCGGCGCGTTTTCGGTCGCGCAGTCGAAGCGCGTTTTGCAAGCGGGCCGCCAATGGGGACTGGCACCGCGGTTGCACGCCGAACAGCTTTCGCGGACGGGC
>QHZB01000482.1 GCA_003224525.1 Acidobacteriota bacterium
AAAGTGAATCGAGGGTCGCTCCAGCCCACATGTTCGCTGAAGCACGCTGCGGGGCGAAGGGGGATAGGGATGCTAGCCATCCAGAAGAGCTACGAGTTTCTCGCGAAGTACGGATTCTTTGCCCTTGAGATTTGCGACAAATGCGGAAACGTACTCGGTGCGGTTCGCTTCACGCGGCACGGCGAATCGGAAGTGTACTGCTCTCGCGAATGCAGGGGTGCTGATCAAAGGTCTGCGACCTTTAGGCCAGGACGCCCGCGCAAATACAAAACCGACCGCGAACGCAGAGCCGCAAAGACACGACAGCAGCAGGACTATCGATCGCATCCTAACGTGGAAAAAACTGTCCGTATTCAATCAGAAACAAAGAGCTTGCAGACGCAAAAAGTGCCTCTCTCGTACTTGGGTACTCCGAGACCTGGGGAACCGCTCACTTCGAGCTTGCGAGCGTAAATGGCGATCGCTCCCCAACTTGGGCCTGTGGTAGACTCCGCCTCAGCAACGTCATCGTCGCCGAGGATGGAGTGCAAGACCATGCCACGGCGACGCTTCCAGTCTGGACGCGTCTATTTGAGAGGCACCAGATGGGTTGGATCGTACCGCGAGTATGAAATCAACCCCGAGACCGGCAAGCGGGCGAGGAAGACGATCACCTTCGATGCGACTGTTACATCGGAGCGTGCCGCCAAAGCTGCCCTTCAACCGTACCTGGATGACTACAACGCCAGGGCCAAAGCAAATTCCAAACCCTCAGCACCCCGAGGTGGAAAAGCAGTCAGAGCCCTCATCCAGGAGTGGACTGACAAAATACTTCCGAATCGAAAGCCAGGGGGAGCGCGTGCGGCCCTGTCGCACATTCGCACATACATTCTTCCACAGCTTGGCGAGGTTCCTTTGCGTGAGCTGAGCCTCAGCCAGCACCAATCGTTCGTAACAGCAGTCGGCCGACGAGTCGATCGCCGGAAGACGGCGGAGAATGTCTACGGCACCCTGGGCTCAATCTTGGACCTAGGCCAAAAGTGGGGCTACGCGATCCCGAGCGTCGAAAAGAGGGACATCGTGTTTCCCGCTGACAAAAAACCCCAACCGCAGGTCTTTTTCTTCGACGCTGACACCGCCGCGCGAGTCATCAACATTGCGCCCTATCCCTTCAAGATGATGTTTCTCATTGCCGCAGTCTGCGGCCTTCGCATCGGCGAAGTGACGGCATTGAAAGTCGCAAGCATCGATTTCAAGCGCAAACTCCTCCGGGTCACCGGCGCTCTGGACTACGCCACTCGGAAGGAAAGCACGCCGAAGAGCGATAATAGCGCCGCTCCGATTCACATGTCCGAGCTGCTCGCCAAACACCTGCACGATTGGCTCGACAACCGCTACGTGGCGAACGTGGACGGCTACCTCTTCACCAATTCCAAAGGCAGGCCCTACCTGTCCGACAACGTTGTGAAATACGGCGTTCATCGGGCTATGAAAAAGTTAGGGATTGAAACTGCGAAAGGTGTTCACGTCGGGATTCATTGTTTCCGGCACGGAGTAAGTTCGGAGCTGCTCGAAGCAGGCACTCCAATTCACGTCGTCACCCGGCTTATGCGGCATGCTGATTCTAACGTCACGTTGGAGCATTACGCGCACATCCTTGGCGACGCCGAGCGCGTCGCTTCTGAGAAGTTCTCTCAGCGGATCGGGCAGCAAATCACTCAATTGGAGTCAGACTCTGAAATGGAGTCAGCCTCGGTAGGTAAGACCGCGTAAAGAAAGGGCTTGGCGGAAGCGTGTGGGAGTCGAATGTAACCACTCATGGAATTTCAAGAACTTACGAGGAACTACACGGAGCACAAAGTGAGTCTATGGAGCGGTCCGGAACGGTTAATGTTCCCTGATTGTTCCCTCGTTTTTCGAAAGTCATTTGAAACATTCGATGGTGGAAAATTCGCCCACACTTTTACGGAAACGTCGGCTCAAAAGTAAAAACTTAGCGGCACGGATGGCAACCGACGTAACATCGCGAATATGCTAGACCCGAAACTCGTAGTCCGGCTGGAGGCATCTTTCCGGCGGGCTTTGGTCGACTTCATCTGAATCTCTTAGGGTCTGGATGTTCACGAACCACTTCTACGGTAATCAGACGTGGACTCCTGAATCGAAAGGATTTCTATGTTTCCGTCGAAACCGCCTTGGATGCACGCTGAAATAGCGTCAGAGAACTCGTCAACGAGTG
>QHZB01000483.1 GCA_003224525.1 Acidobacteriota bacterium
AGAATCAACTGAAGAGGTTTCTAAGCAGCAATAAGGGTCTGGCCCTTCTGGCGTCGGGATATCGTGCGTCAGTGAATAGCCTGCCGAGTGGTCGGTCATGGGACTCCACGATGAAGCAGGAACCCATCGAAGAGGCGGCACTATGTGCCCAACCTCAGTAGGGAATCTCCCTCGTTCACGAGGGGGAGGATGTCAAGGAAGAATCCTATTTCACAGCCTTGGCCGCCTCGTTCAGAATCATCGCCAGACGCACGCCGGCTTCCGCAAGGGCCGTTTGCGCGGCCCTGGCGGCGTTGCTTTGATAAGTCTCTCCGACGGCTAGCTGCTTGTCGAACATGCGCTTTCCCATATGATTGCCGTCGGCGCAGCTTTTCAGTTTCACGCCTGGCTCGATGCCGATTTTTTCCTGGAAGGCATGGTAGGCCGCGGTCTCCGCTCGCTCGTGGCTCTCCCAGGCCCAGTTGTCCACATGGATGCCCGCCGCTTCCCAGGCGGCGCTCTCCGCGTGAAACTTCTCGTCCAGCTCATCGGCGTACCGGAGGGGGTTGGAGATTTCCATGTCGCGTTCCACGATCTCGGTATCCCAGATCTGATGTAGGTTGGGCGAATAATCTTCACGCTCCGGATGGAGAGCGTTGGGGAGCGCTTCGTGGCGAAAATATTTCACCGCCACACAATTTCCGCCGTTGTCGGCGTTGCTGATGGCATGCAGCGGCTGATGCATATCGCCGACAAAATGGATGAGGTAGCGTATCGCTTCGGCGCGCTTCAGAGGATCGGCGGACTTGTCTTTCAGGATGACGCGCTGCTCTTCGATCGCGCGCGTCACACATCCCTCGGGACCGCAGTATCCGTCCAGTTCACCGTTATGTTTCCCCCTCGGAATATCGATGTAATGCCAGGGTCCGTTCTTGCGCTCGTTGCGCACATCGTCCGGCCATGTCGAGGCATCCACGATCAGGTCCGTCGTGGCATTCCCGCACCAGCGTCGCAGCTTCGGATCCATCGGGTTGTCGCCAAGAAGCTTCTGAACCATTTGCCGCGCTTCGGGAGTCAAATGCTTCTCCGCAATCCAGGCCACCGTCTGGTGACCTTTGCAACCCCACGCTGGGGCTGACGGCGCCCCGAGCGAGCCCGCCAGCACGCACACCGCAAGCCAAGGAGCAAGCGTTCGAGTCTTGGCAAGTTTCCACCAGTCAGCAGTCACGAGTCACCTTTGACTTTTTCAAGCGCTGAGCCAGCGCCCGATCGGTTTCCACGATTCGGTATGATCGCAGATCACGCGCAAGGCCGCGGTAATGGGAATGGCCAATACCAATCCCATGCCTCCCCATACCCAGCCCCAGAACAGCAGTGCAATGGTGATGGCCACGGCATTCAAGCGCACCCGGCGGCCCACCAGTTGCGGCGCCACAAGATTGATAGCCAAAACGTGGATGGTAGTCAGCGTCGCGGCAATCAGAACGAACTGCCCGAGCGTTTTCCACTTCGCCAGCGCAATGACAAAGGCCGGCAGCCAGGCCATCACTGCCCCGATGTACGGCACCATGTTCAGGAGCCCTGACGCGATTCCCGTGAGGACCGGATACTCCATCCCGATGATCCAGAAAAACAGGCTGCTTGCCGCGATTACCACCAGCGTCACGATGGTCATTCCGGCGAGGTAATCGCGCAGGACGTCGCGCAAATCTTCCAGCGTTTCTTTCACTTGCGTCCGGCGCGAGGCGGGAAAAAGTTGCAACGTCCCGTGCCAAAGCTCGCGCTTCTCCGCGAGCATAAAAAAAACCAGGAAGGGCATGAAGGTAATTTCCAGGAACAGCGCGTACAGAGAGCCAACGCCGCGGAAGATCAGCGTGCGCACGATGCTGGGTTCGGTCCGCACTGCTGCCGAGGATGACGCGCCTTGCTCCGGCGCAATCTGCGAAACCTGCCCCTCGATTCCTCTGATCTTGCCTTCCACGGCGCCGCCAGCCTGCCGCAGAACACTGCTGTATTTCGGCCAGTTCTCGGCGAAATCCGCGGTCCGCGTCCATAGCCCGTAGCCGACCGCGGCCAGCACCGAGATGGAGATCAGCACCATGACCATCGCCCCCAGCGTTCGAGGCAGCCCGAATCTTTCCAGGAATTCCACCGCCGGATCCAGGAAGTAGGCCAGCAGAATCGAAAGCAACAGCGTGATCACCACGCCCGCGGCGTAATAGAAGAACAGCAGAATGATGGCCGCCGCGATCACGCGCATGCTGAAGTTTGAAGTGGTGAAGCGAACAACCGATGGTGGCGTTTCTGTGGCGGACACGAGCGACTCCGTGGCTCCACGTTAGCACACTCTCAGAAACCATTGAGGACGTCGTACGCCGCTGTTCCGAAGCAGCGTATTTGGAGATTTGTTTGATCGGTTTTACGATTGGTCTCAGTGATGTAACCGGCATGAGCGGGAGCGGACCGTAAAGTCACCGTTTTTGCGTGTGTTAAGCTTTGCTGAGGTCATCCACGCGCAAGTTGGCCCCCCGGGGCCGGTACCACACTCTGGAGAGACAGGCTTCTTCACATGGCCAAGGAGTTTTTTGGAACCGACGGGATTCGCGGCATCCCGGGCAGGCCGCCGCTGGACGACGCCACTCTTTACGCCACCGGACGCGCTCTCGCCGCGTATCTCCATCGCGAACATGGCGCAGCGCACGTGCTCATCGGCATGGACACTCGCGAATCCGGCCCGCATATCGGCTCATTGCTTGCCGCGGGTCTGGCCGAGGCTGGCGCCACGGTTGCCTTTGCCGGCGTAATTACCACTCCCGGCGTGGCTTGTCTGGTTCGCCAGAACGATTTTCAAGCCGGGGTGGTCATCTCCGCCTCGCACAATCCCTTCGAGGACAATGGCGTGAAGTTGTTTTCACACGCCGGCATGAAATTCCCCGACGCCGTCGAAGAAGAGCTGGAAGCCGGAATATTGAGGCGCCGGAGCGAAGCCGCGCCAAAGAATCTGCCGCCGCTTGCGGCCGATGAATCTTTCGATGCTGAATATCTCGCTTTTCTCCGGAAGCGGTTCATTCCCGGCGCGAAGCTCGCCGGTTTCCGGATCGTTCTCGATTGCGCCAATGGCGCAGCCTTCAAGCTCGGCCCGGAGCTGTTCCGGTCGCTCGGCGCTGAGGTTATCGCCATGGGCGTTTCACCCGACGGCCGCAACATCAACGCCGGCTGCGGCTCGCTGCACCTGGAGGGCTTGCAGAAACGTGTCGTCGCCGAAAAAGCGCGTCTCGGTGTGGCCTTTGACGGTGACGCCGACCGCGCGCTGTTCGCCTGCGAAACGGGAAAAATCGTGAATGGAGACGGCGTTCTTCTTGCCGCCGCGCGTTTCCTCAAATCTCAGAACAAGCTCACAGGTGACCGCGTCGTCGCTACCTCCATGTCCAACCTGGGCCTCGAGCGCGTTCTTGCCCGCGAAAATATCGCGCTCGCCCGCGCCGCCGTCGGCGATCGCTATGTTCTCGAAGAAATGCTTCGCAGCGGCAACGTACTCGGAGGCGAGCAGTCCGGCCACATCATTTTTCTTGCCGACAGCCCTGCTGGTGACGGCCTGCTCACGGCCTCAAAAATTGCCTCGCTGGTTTCCCTGCACGGCAAAATCGAATCGCTCGTCGAGGGCCTCAAGGATTATCCGCAAGTCATCGTCAACGTGAAGGTGCGCTCCAAACCGCCTCTTGAAACGCTCCCGGAAGTCTCCCGCGCCTTAGCCGAAGCCCAATTCGCTCTCGGCGAGAATGGCCGCGTCGTCCTTCGCTACTCCGGCACCGAGCAACTCGCCCGCGTGATGGTCGAAGCCGAACGCGAATCCGACGTCCAGCGCTTCAGCCAATCCCTCGCCAACGCCCTGCGCTCCTCCATCGGCGCGTAATTTCGCCTCCCCAGAGCGGTTCCCTTCAGCCAGGCAAACCTATCACGTTTTCTTGGTGCGATGCGTTGCAAGAATTCGCGGCCTCCCCGTTCTAACCGTGATGTAACTGGAGGCATTCGTATGGAAAACTATCTGAAATCCGTCGTCGTTCGTTTCCGCGCCATCCTTCCTGCCCAGCGCCGGTTGGTATTTGCAGGCTGTTTATTGGCTGGTGTATTTCTCCTTTTC
>QHZB01000484.1 GCA_003224525.1 Acidobacteriota bacterium
GCCCATGCCGTGGCGGCGATCATCGTTGTCGAGATCGCCCAAGATCCAGACGCCGGGATGATGCATTTCCACGATGGCCGAAATGCGTTCGGCAGTACCAAGCCATAAAACGGGGACGTGCGCGGGATTTGGGACGGGATTGCCATCGAGCGCCACAACCTGGAAGGAGTGTCCGGGCAAAGCGAGACTGCGAATTTCAGTGGCGCTTCCATTAAGAATATGAAAAAGGACGCGTTCGCCCGGCTTTACGCGGATGGGCTCGCCGTGGCCGAGCATGCGGCCGTTGATGGTGAAGGACGCGTAGCCAACTTCATAGCCGTGGGGCATGCCTTTGGCGAGCGAGGCCTTCATGGCGGACTCACCGGCGGCTTCGAGTTCCTTGTTTGGTACAGAGGGAGAAAGGAAATCTTGCGCCATGTCGCCACCTTGACTGAAGGTTGGCTCGAATTCTTTCAGCACAAGAAATACTTCGCGGTCGTACTTGCCCGGGTCGTGCCTCGGCTCGATGTACACAGGACCTACCTGGCCACTATATTGGCCTGCGGCGAGATTTGCACCAGCGCGGTTATGGGTGTGATAAAAACGAAAGCCCGCGGGATTGGGCGTAAACACCAAGCGGCGTTGGCCATGTGCGGGAATGAATGGTGTGCCTTCCTCGGCCGCTCCGTCCACTTCTGTTGAGACTTTCTGACCGTGCCAATGCAGCTGCTCCGGTGTGTCGGTGTCGTTGTACACGTCTACGGTGACTTGCTGGCCTTCCTTGAAGCGAAGGAGTGGTCCGGGGAAGTGACCATTGTAGGTCGTGGCTGAAATGATGCGCTGGGGGGCGATCTCGACGGGAGACGTTCGAATGTGGAGCGTGTGGTCCGCGGAATCGTTAGCGTTTTGTGGATAGGACGCTTCGCTCGGCAGGGTGACAATCGCCGTCTGGGCAAGAGTGCGTTTGACGGAGAGGACGCAGGCTCCAGCCCCGAGACTGATGGTCTTTAGGAACTTCCTTCTCGACTCGGCACGGATGCTCATCGAATTCTCCGCGGGATGGTTTCTTGGTTGTGTACAGCAGAGAGCGAGAAAAGGGCTTCGCGGCGTGGAATGCCCAGCCGCCTCTCAGCATCGCTGCGATTCTAGTGTAGTGGGCCGAAGATTTCCTAGAGAAGTGCAAAACGCATTCAGGAGCGAAGGGCGCTTTGTCTTCAGGCAATTTTTCCGGGGCTGGGCTTATTGTGGGGAAACTTCTATCGAGATAAGAAAGGGGACATTTTCAAATTAGGTTGACAAGAAACCGGAAAAGCAATTGACAAGGGATGTAAAACCAGATAGTCTCCGCGGCGACGTGCCCCTTATCCCCTAAGGTTTTTGGTCCAATTTGCCGACAACTTAACCACGGAGAACCGTCGATGACATACATGCGCGGTCGACCATCCGTATGGGTCCTAACGGGAATCATTCTCCTGGCACAGGGTTTCTTTAGCAGGCCCGCGTTCACGCAAGGGGAGCCGCAGCTACGTGGGCCGGAGCTCTTGCAGGAGATTCGGCACGATATTTCGCCGCCTCTGCGTGACATCAAGCCGCTGGTGCGCCCGCTTGGGCCACCCGAAGCGAAAGAAATTCGCTTGCTCCATCCACCGCGCGAAGTCAAGCGGATGCCCGACGCGGTGATGCAGACCTCGACGCTGGCGAACATTTCAACCACGGCAGGGGTGAACGTCGAAGGTGTCGCGGCGAACGACTCGGCACCGGCGGGCACGACGCAGTTCGTCGAATGGATCAACACGGAATTTGGGCCGTGCCGGGACAAACAATGACGGAGGGTTCGATGAAAAGTAAGTTTGCCAGCGTCACGCTAAGCGTTCTTTCCGTGCTCTTCCTGGCG
>QHZB01000485.1 GCA_003224525.1 Acidobacteriota bacterium
ATGAGGTCGATTAATTGCCCGTACTGTCAGACCGGCAAGGCCGCAAGTGACGAGTTAGGTTTTAGGTAGAGTCCACGGGCCAGTGGCCAGTCGTGCGCCGGGCATATTCCGGGCGTATCGTCGGCAACCCTTACCTAATGGCATTACGTCAGAGTTGTCCGTCAGGAGTAGCAAACTGTCAGCGCGAGTTGCGCTTTCTTCGCTCTGCTGGCCGTCGATCGGCCCACTTCAGTATGGCGTCAAGCGTGGGACAAAGGGATTGGCCCCATGATGTCAGACGGTACTCAACCTTCGGCGGCACCTGGGGATAGGCCGTCCGCACAACGATTCCGTCCGCTGCCAAGCTGCGAAGTTGCTGCCCCAGCATTTTCTGAGTGATGTTGGGTATCGCCCGTTCCAGATCGGAAAAGCGCATCACCTTGCCTCCGAATAGATGGAACAGAATCACGAGTTTCCATCTTCCTTCCAAGAGACGGAGCGCTGCTTCTACGTCTGCGGCGGCGGATGTGGGCGTGTAGCGTTTCGGCATGCATATTTCTCCTAACGCACTTTTTCGTGCGTACTTCCTCTTTCGCCAGTATCCTGCGAAACTTCTGGCTGTGCAATTGCACGGAGGAGAACAACATGGCTCTTGATGTGCCCGAACCCGTCGCTGAATACTTGGCCGCCGAAGAGGTGAAGGACGCTGATGCGCTTTCCCGTTGCTTCACCGAAGACGGCACTGTCCACGACGAGGGACAAGATTATTACGGTCGTGACTCGATCCGCCAATGGAAGCAAGCGGCGGACGCGAAATACCAATACGTCCTGCGGACGGTTAACGTTCAAACGCTCGGAGACTTGGTGACCGTGCGTGCCCGACTCACCGGTAAGTTTCCTGGGAGCCCTGTTGAACTAGACCACATCTTCAAACTTTCCAACGACAAGATTGTTTCACTGGAGATTCGATCATGACGATGACATACCCTTTCCCAGTTTCAGGAGATGAATTTAAGGGCAAGCGGGTTCTGGTAACCGGGGGCACAAAGGGCTTGGGACAAGCGATGGTGCGCCGTTTTACTCTGAGCGGTGCTTCTGTAGCAACGACTGCGCGCTTACCGCTGCCGGATGGGCAGGCGGTTGCTGTCTTCGTACAGACGGATATCGGTACGGCCGCAGGTGTGCAAGCTGTAATCAGTCGCATTCAGCAGGAATGGACTGGACTCGACATACTAGTGAACAATGTTGGGGGATCCGATGCTCCGAACGGCGGATATAGAGCCCTCTCTGAGGACGACTGGCAGAAGGCGCTCAACATCAACTTGCTGGCATCCGTTCGTCTTGACCGAGCATTCCTGCCTGGCATGATCGAACGCAAGTCGGGCGTCATTCTTCACATCTCGTCCATTCAGCACCGCCTGCCGCTCTATGACGCGACACTTGCTTATGCGGCGGCGAAAGGTGCGCTCAATACCTACAATAAGGGCCTGGCAAACGAAGTTGGCCCGAAGGGAGTCCGCGTCAACATGATCTCGCCTGGATTCATCGAGACTTCGGGCGCACACGGCATGATTGTGCAACTCAGCCAGAGCAGCGGTATCAGCGAGGACGCTGCGCGACAGCAAATCATGAATATGATCGGAGGGATTCCCATTGGCCGACCCGGCCAGCCGGAGGAAGTCGCCGAACTGGTGGCATTCCTAGCATCCGATCGTGCAGCTTCAATTCACGGCGCGGACTACATCATTGATGGCGGTACGATGCCTACCGTTTGATCGAGAATAGTGGGCGGATCGGCAAACCGGAAGGTATCCGGTTCCACCTCGGGACTAGTCCTATGAAGTTCGGCCAGTGTAGACCTATCCAAGTTGTAGGGTTCCGTTCTGGATATTACGGCCTGTTCAGACAACTGCCGTCTCCCTCCGCTGGCCAGTTTGAGGAAGTGTGAAGCTGCTGAACGGTGCTCGTGCTCCCAGCGTTTCTGGGCCGTGAGGTCTGTTAGCTATTTGTCCGAGATTCCGACTACTACGGTATCGCGTCATCTGTCTGAGCTGCAGTTAGTCGGCAGTTCCACATTTTCATAGAAAGAGAGTATTCGGTGCGGCGCCGAATGCTCTTTGGAATCCGCAAGAAACTCATAGAATAAGTCTTTGAGAATCAGCCAGCACACGTGAGCATTTCATCGAGCCATTCGAAAAAATCACGATGTTGGCCCCATACTCGAAGTGGCTTG
>QHZB01000488.1 GCA_003224525.1 Acidobacteriota bacterium
AGTTTGCCATCTGGTAGAGATTGGCCAGCCGCGCGCTCCGCTCTTCTTCCCCGGGGAACATCGCTGCGATTCTTTGCAGACGCTCCAATGCCTTATTCTGCAGCGAGTATTGCAAGAAAATCTCCGTCTGCACGATCAGATCTTCCAGCGCTTGCAACTGCCGGCCTTCTTCACTGCCCGGAGAAGGAGCCTCGGGGGCTTGCGCCGGAGGTGCGTGCGAAGTATGACCCGGCGTGGGTGTGCTCGATTTCAACAGCCGGCTTGCGATCCGTTTCAGATGGGCTTCATCCACTCGCCCGCGCAGCAGTTCCAGCCTCTCCTGATTGCGATAGTCGTACGCATCGATGTCCACCAGCCGCTCGAGAGTCTCTGCCGCCTTCGCTACATTTCCCGAGGTCAGATACACGTCGAAAAGCCTGATCAGCACTTCGAAATACTGCGATTCGCGATTCAATTCGTTGTGGATGGAAGCCCAGAATTCAAGAATCACTTGAGAATGGGGGTATTTGGCCCCTACGCCGTCCATCAGCGTCGCGAAATCGTTTTGCCGTTTGTCGGCAAACATCCGCCGCTTGAGGGTCAGGAGGATATCCGTGGCTTTCTGGTCCTGGCCCGCGGCCACGTAACGGTCCGCCAGTTCGAACAGCTGGGTCATGCCTTCATTTTTTTCGCGGAGCAGCCGCTCGAGTAACTCGCGCGCGCGCTCCAGGCGTCCCGATCGCATCAGCGCGTCGCTAAATGTGGTGAGAAAAGCCACGTCGCTTTCGGTTGCGGCAAACGGTTCCAGCAAGGCTACGGCGCGCACGGCATTGCCGGCCTGCAGGTTTGCTTGGGCATACAGAAGTCCCACGCTGCGTTCCTGCGGCGCGAGTTTGTACGCGCGGCCCAGAAGATTGAGCGCGTCGGCCGGGGTGCCGCTCACCGAAGCCAGTTGCCCGGCCCGCAGAAACGCGCGTGCGGCCAGCGCAGTCTTGCCCATGCGTTCGGCTGTTTCCGCAAGACGAAGCTGCCGCGAAAAATTTTCCGGATCGAGCTGGGCGACGCGCTCCCAGCAAAACAGCGCGTCTTCCTCGCGGCCCGCCGCCGCGAACAGCTCCGCGGCTCTGGTGTACTGCTCGATGGCTTCGTCGGGATGATTTTGTTTCTGCTGCAGGAAGGCGTATCGAGCGATGCGCTCGGGCAGTTGCTGGTTTTGACCCGTCTGCAAGAACCGCTTGTAGATGGCGAGCGCTTTGGATTCATCCTTGGGCTCGACGAGCAGATCGAACAGCAGGCCGTAGTAAACCGCCGCACGGTCCGGCTGATCCATCCGTGCGTACAGATCGCCGAGCGCCTGAGTGGCTTCCTGATGTTGCGGCATCTCGTCGAGCACCGCCAAATACGCCTCGATCGCGTCCTCGACGCGGTTCTTCTCGAGGAAGCGCTTGGCGCGATCCAGATGTTTGC
>QHZB01000489.1 GCA_003224525.1 Acidobacteriota bacterium
AGCGGGAGCGCTTCCGGAAGTTCTGGGCGCATCTGTCCAGGATGGATCGCCGGCGCGGCGGCAGACCTGCGACCGCCGTCGAGATACGCCGACTCATTGAGCGCATGGTGGCGACCAATCCGCTGTGGCGTGCGCCCAGGCTCCACGGAGAATTGAAGATGCTCGGCATCGGGATCTCCGAGCGCACGGTCTCCCGAATCCTCCGGAACCTCCGGCGGCCACCGACTCAGACCTGGAAAACGTTCCTTCACAACCACATCGGCCAATTGGTGTCGATTGATTTCTTTACGGTGCCGACGATCACGATGCGAGTGCTGTTCGTATTCATCGTGCTGGAACACCGTCGTCGCGAGGTACTGCATTTCAATGTGACCGAGCATCCCACCGCCGCCTGGACATCCCAGCAGATCATCGAAGCCTTTGCCGATCGCGATGCGCCGCAGTATCTCATTCGCGATCGGGATAGCGTCTACGGCGACGACATCCGTCTGCGGATTGCGTCAATGGGCATTGAAGAGGTACTCACTGCACCGCGGAGTCCCTGGCAGAATCCGTACGCCGAACGCCTGATCGGCTCGATCCGAAGAGACTGCTTGAACCATTTCGTCATCCTGAACGCCAAGCATCTGAAGCGAGCTCTGGCTTCGTATTTCGGTTACTACCATGGGTCCCGAACCCATTTGGGGCTCGACAAGCAATGTCCCTTTCCTCGGCAGGTGTCGGGCACCGGGAGAATTATCGCAATTCCTCAAGTGGGTGGCCTTCATCACCGTTATGAACGCGTTGCAGCCTAATGACATGGGTGCGGACGCAGTTTTGGCGAATGACAACCTAATCCGCCGGTAATTGGTATTCAACGCACGTCGCCGTCTTGCCATCAGAGGTCACCTCAATCACCGCGTTGATCAGACTCTTCCCTGCCAAATATTGAATGGCCGCCTGAAACAGGCCCCGCTGCAGAGCCGGAGCGAGATTCGGAACTATTACGATTAAGCCGGCATGCACCTCCATTTTGCCGAAAAGGCCGATAAAGTCCACGCGGTTGTTCGTGACGAACGTGAATTCACCCTCGACGATTCGCTCGGCCAGTTCCCAGTCTGGCTTGCCGCTCAAGCCAAGGTGATTGACGTGGTTTGCCTCAAAACCGGCGCCATGAGCGACTCCAACCAGCGACTCATGCAGGCATTCGGCGATCAGGAACCTCATGCACTCCTGAGCAGAGAGCTCAGTGGGAAGGATTTCCGGCCCCGCGCCTTTTTCCCCTGCCAAGGGCGGCGCCCGGGTCGTCCCCGCCGTGGGAACGCACGCATGTACAGCGGTGCGATGGCGATCTTTTCCTTGCTCAGGGTTGGATAGCCTTCAAGAATCTCCTCCGCTGTTGCACCCTGCGCAAGCATGTCGGCCACCAGGTCCACCGGAATCCGCGTGCCTTTGAAGACAGGTGTTCCGCGCATGATTTCCGGATCGCTGACGACCATTTCCTCAATACGCGCCAACTGCTTCAACTGACTCTCCACTGCCCGCCTGGCGGTCCCGATCTCGATCAGAAGCGCCGTCCCGTTCGCAACCGGCAACGTTTCGGTTTTTGGCGATCGCTGAATTGATTCCGCGATCTCTCGCCGAGTCCCCACCGGCAACAACCGTAGGCCCTCCGCTTCCAGTTGCAGGTAGATCAACTGCTCCTTCGTT
>QHZB01000490.1 GCA_003224525.1 Acidobacteriota bacterium
TCCTACGAACGACCATCCCCTGCGGTCGGTCTTGGCCGTTCCTTTAGAAGGCGTGGATGGCGTCGTGGGCGTTCTTGCTCTTTATCGGACGGAAGCGGATGCCTTTACCCGGGATCATCTCCGTATCCTGCTGGCAATCAGTTCGAAAATCGCGCTCTCGTTTGAAAATGCTTTGAAGTACCGGCAGTCCGAGCGAACGGCAACGACCGACTATCTGACGAGTCTGCCAAACGCTCGCTCCCTCTTTATCCATCTCGATAGCGAACTCGCGCGTTGCCGGCGTCACCGGATGTCTCTCGCGGTACTGGTCTGTGACCTGGACGGCTTCAAACAGATCAATGACCGGTTCGGCCACTTGCAAGGGAATCGGTTGCTGACCTCTTTTGCGGAAAAATTGAAGCAGACCTGCCGCGAATACGACTACGTGGCCCGCATGGGTGGTGACGAATTCGTTCTGATTCTCTCTGGTTTAAAGCCCGAAGCCCTGGCGGACAAAGTAAAGCACTTGCAACGGTTAGCCGCCGAGGCGGGCCGCGAGATATCCGGCACGGATATGCTCTCCGTGAGTGTAGGTCACGCTTATTATCCGGAAGAAGGTATGGATGCCGAACAGCTTCTTTCCGAAGCCGACCGGCGGATGTACGCGCAAAAGAGACCTCACCATAACCAGTTGCATACGAGCCCGGCGGTCCCCGTCGAGGTAAGTCCAGCTGGCACGATACACTAACTCCACAGCATTTGGATTGCTGCACAAATGTGGACCCGAGTTCTCATCCGGCGCATCTGCACTGTCTTGGTTACGGCTCTTCTTGGCGGAATCCTTGGGGCTACTTTGGTCCGCTTCGCGCCTGGATTTGGAGTGGAGGAGCGAGAACTTGACACCCGCTTGCGTGAAGACAGCGTTCAAGCTCTTCGCCGATCACACTCGAACGAACGGAATCTCCTCAAATTCTACGGTGCATATCTTGGGGGAGTTCTCCACGGAGATCTCGGTGTCTCCCACTCCTTCGCCCGTCCTATAGCCGGCCTTTTCGCGGAACGTTTGCCGGTCACTCTGCGGACTGTGGCTCTCGGCCTTGCAGGTGGATGGCTATTTGGTATTCTCCTTGCATTACCCGCGGCGACGATCTGGTGGTGGGGTTATGATCTGTCGGCGTGCACCCTGAGCGGCATCTTCTTGTGTCTTCCCTCGGCCGTGGTCGCGATTCTCTTTCTCTATCTTGGCGGGCCAGTGGGGCTCGCCGTTTGTGTGGTCGTGTTTCCGCGTGTGTTCCAGTACACGCGAAACCTGTTTCTTCACACTTTCGCTTTGCCGCACGTCTTGACTGCACGAGCGAAAGGCCTGTCGGGAACGAGGATTTTCCTTTGGCACATCGTACCTGTGGCAGCTCCGCAACTGCTCGCTTTGACGGGAGTGTCCGTAAGCATCGCCCTCGGCGCGGCGATTCCGATCGAAGTGATTTGTGATTCGCCTGGAATTGGTCAGCTCGCTTGGCAAGCCGCTCTGAGCCGCGATTTGCCTCTGCTAGTGAACGTGACATTGTTCGTGACTTTGGTGACGCTCATAGCAAATTCTGCGTCCGACCTGACTTCGACGGCGCTTGTGAAGCGAGAGCCATGAAAACGATCCGCAGAGTAGCGTCTGGCTTTTTGAGTATCATTTTTTTAGCGACTCTCTTTGCTGGAATCCTTGCCCCCGCTCCCTACGCAAAACAGTTTAGGGAGTCGCCGAATGCTTCGCCCTCTCGCTTACATCTCCTTGGTACCGACGAGCTCGGGCGAGATCTTTTTTCCAGGCTTCTCTACGGCAGTCGAGTATCGCTTCTGATGGCGCCGGCAGCGGCATTGCTGGCCACGATTATGGCAGCTTCGGTGGGAGGTGCGGCTGGTTATATAGGCGGCTGGATCGAGCGAATCGTAATGACCTGCACGGATCTGGCAATGTCTTTGCCATGGCTGTTTCTCCTGTTAACAGTGCGCGCCATTCTGCCACTTAACGTGCCTC
>QHZB01000141.1 GCA_003224525.1 Acidobacteriota bacterium
ATCCAAGCCATCATCGACACGACCTTGCAAACCAAGCCCAAAGGCAGAAGCCAGTGGAGCTGCCGCTCGTTGGCCAAGCGCACGGGAGTCAGCAAGTCGACGGTGAACAATATCTGGCGGAGTCATCAGCTCAAGCCTCATCGCGTGAAAAGCTTTAAGCTTTCGCGCGATCCTCATTTTCTCGAGAAGTTAACCGACGTTGTGGGCCTGTATCTGAATCCACCGGAGCAGGCGATCGTGCTGTGTGTGGATGAAAAGAGTCAGATACAAGCCTTGGATCGCACCCAACCCGGCTTGCCGATGAAGAAGGGGCGCTGTGGGACCATGACGCACGATTACAAGCGCAACGGGACGACCACTTTGTTCGCGGCCCTAGAAGTGGCCCAGGGCAAGGTCGTGGGCGAATGTTATCAGCGGCATCGACATCAGGAGTTCCTGAAGTTTCTCCGCCGCCTGGACGAAGAGTTTCCCGGCCCCGTGCCTTTACACCTGGTGATGGACAACTATGGCACGCACAAAAAGGAAGAGGTTCGTGGCTGGCTGAAAAAGCGCCCGCGTTTCGTGCTTCATTTTGTGCCCACCAGCTCCAGTTGGCTGAACCTGGTGGAGCGGTGGTTTCGGGAGTTGTCGACCCAATGTATTCATCGGGGTTCATTCTTCAGCGTCGATGACCTGAAAGCCGCGATCCAGGAATTTCTCGCTGCTTGGAATGAAGATCCCAAACCCTTGGTTTGGACCGCTACCGTGGAATCGATTATGGAGAAGCTCTCTCGCTGCCGGCAAACGTTCGAGAAGATTCAGCCCGGCTGTACCCTGCCACGCAGCAGAAGGAACAAGCGATAACTTGTATACTTATTTCGCGGACACTACACTAGGAAGACCACCAGGGACTTTCGGATCATTTATGTGTCCTCGCTGGAATTTTGATATTACGTCCTACAGATGAGAATGCCAGCCCGATTTCCAGTCTTTGCTCGGCGTCAACGTTCAGGCGGGCTTGAGTTCGCTACAAATTGGCGGAAAGCGAACGCTATTCCACCACGAGTCCATTGGCACGAAATTTCCCAATCACGACATTCACCCGATCTCCGCGTTTCACGCGTCTGCCTTTGTTCGAGAAAGCCATCCAGTAGGACATGCCCGCCTTGGGCGTCGCACTCTGGCGCAATTGCCCGACCTGCTCGAGTGCCGGGACCACTAGACTGACCCCAGCCTGCGGGTCGATCAAGGAAGGCTCGTCCTTCTTATCGTTGAGTGCTTTGGCTTTTTCCGCGTCTAACACGTGGTAGCTAAATCGAATCATCTCGCCCGACTCCGCCCACTTAACGCTGAGCCCCTCAACTCCCCAGACCAGTCTGTAATACGTACCGGCTCGTCCCGCGAATCGATCTGGCTTATAGCGGGATGAAGCGGCGGTCACCGCGCTCTTCGCGGCCGGGGCAGCAGATTGGGACCCCGCGGGTAAAACTAGCATGCTGCTGGCGAGAACCCCGGCCAGCAGCATCCACGTTGATTTTAAGATCACGTTGCGGTCAATCATTTTTTCCTTTTCCCCGTCCCGTAGGGTCTGTTCGCCGAACAGGGCAGGCATCCAAAGATTTGGATGCCTGCCCTGCCAGGTTCAATTTGGTTAGTTCGCGTTGTAGTTAGTATTGATGATCGGATTAGTAGAGACAGTGCCATAACCCGTTACTAAGAGGTTTGCTCTGCCGTTCAGCGCCGCCCCTGTTGCTCCCACAGGTGGCGTATAGGTTATCGTGATCGTGCAGCTCGAGCCTGCTACGGGCGGTACCAAGGTTCCTCCCGGGTTGATGGGAGTGCCGACCGCGCAAGTACCACCGAGAGCGAAAGTCCCTGTGGCGGTGAGCGGTGTGAGGATAATGGCTGATGGGATGTATGGTCCAGCATCAGCATTCGTGTTCGGGTTTATAGTGTTGGTGACCGTGATAGTGCCGGTCTTCGCAGTGGCGTTTGCCGGATTTGTCGTCAACGCCGGGGTGATTGCGGAGACGCTCACCGTCGCAATCGTGTCGTGGCCGCTGAGCGCGACAATCTGAGTGATGCCGCCCGCAGTCACGTTCAGACTTGCAGTCCTCAATGCTTGCGACGTGCTGATGGGGTTAAAGACCACGTTGATCACGCAGCTCTCGCCCGCACCAAGTGTCGTGCCGGCGCAGGTAGAGAACGGGCTGGCTTGGATGCTGTAGCTTGGCGGATTACATCCAGCAGGCGCATTCACGCAGTTAATCGTGCCGTTGCTGCCGAACGTCACCGGGGCGATACCCGTGTTAATGACCTGTATGTCTTGATCCAAGGTTGTCGGACTATGAACTGGCACAAGACCAAAGTCCACCGCCGCCGGTGAGACAGTGAACTCTGAGCCACCGCCAGCGCTTGTCAATCTGACCGCGCCGGCATCAGTGGAACTGCCGGGCTTCCTCGGAGTGTTGTAGAAGTCGTATGCCGGAGCGTCAGTGAAGTTAGCTCCCGTCACCACCGTAATTCCCGCTGGGTCCGCCCACGACTGTGGGATTCGTCATCGACAGCGGACCCCAACTGAGGTTGACCCAGTTGTTGCCCTCGTCCACGGTAGCGGCCGGAGTGAGGTTAAAGATTGGGTTGGGCACGGTGGCATCCGAAATACCCGGAGGCACTTGCCAGCCAATCGCCACCGCCGGAGCAACTCCTGCTGCCACTGCTTCCGGGGGTGTCCGCGAACCGTCGCAGTACGAACTGATGAGGTTCGGACTGGCTGTGGAGTTACCTCCGCCAGTAACACTTGAGCCACCGGCTGTCAGCACCGAATCCGACGCAGCGAGCGTGACCCCGGAAGCGTGGTTGGTCGGTCCTGTGTCACCGCGCACGCCGAGATCCCAATAGCTGGCGGTAACGCACTGGCCGGTTGTCGTCTGGCTCGCCGGCGAAGCTCCTGTGACCGCGTTATGCAGCGTGACCACGTGCTGCTGGTTCAGGGTACCTGTACCGAGGGCGCCCACGCCGATGTAGTAAGAGCTGTTTTGCCAGATTACGTTGTTCTCCAGCCTTGGAACCGAGACGGTCCGGCAATTCGGGTGGCCGGTCGGGCAGGTCACAACAACAGCTGTCGGGCCAGTCGCGGGGAGATTCGCTCGCAAAACCGCGCTGTTCTGGATGGCCACCACTCCGGCAATTTGTGGATGTGTGGTCGTACCGCAGTTGGCTGATCCGGGGCAAGTTTGGCTCGGGCCCGGCGGTGTGCTGGACAACGGAGCCCCCATCGTGTTGAAGAGGGGGCCTGCCGAGGCAGTGCTAGAGTTGAAAGCAATGGTATTGTTGGTAATGTTCACTTGGGTTGAGTCGAGCAGCGAGATTCCGGCTCCGTCCCAGCCAGCCACGTTGTCGGTGATGATGTTGTTGGTCACGGTCACCGTGTTCCACTGTCTAGGATTCGTGGGGAAGGCGACCATATCCGAGCCGTTGACCGCCTGGAAGGCGATCCCGCCTCCGTTACCAGCCTCGGCAGCATTCCCCATAATGAGGTTGGCATTGATCACCAAGCCTGGACCGGCGCCGTCGCTTGGCCCAACAGCGCTAAGCGGGGTAGTGGCCGGATTGCCGCCAGGTGCGCCGAAAGGCACGCAATCCTGGTCGATCGTGGCATTGCCGTTGCAAACTATATCTGCGTCGGGCGTACCCATGACGATGATACCACCGCCGTTGGCTGGGATTGTCGGGTTGGTGCTCTGATTGAATATGATCGTGTTGTGCTCGATGTCACCGTTGTAACTGAACCCCAAGTGACCGACGCCGCCACCGTCACCGGTGCTAAGGTTACCGCAGACCCAGTTGTAGTTGAACTGGTAGTAGTCGGAGCCGGTGCAGAAGCTGACGCCGCCCGCCCCTGCCGGCGTGGCGGAGAACAGTTCGTCGCCGGTGGAGGAGTTCAAGGCGATATCGTTGTTATGAACGTTTACATTCACGTTTTCGCAGTACGGCAACACAGCATTCGGTACAGGGCTTGCTTCGCAGGAGCCAGGTGCCGCGTTTAATACGCCCGCCCCTTGGATGTAAGCCGGAGGATATTCGCCCTGACCGACGTTGATGCCGCCTGAAAGCGTACCAGCGTTGCTGACGATCCGGTTGTTGCCGATTTGCAGGTTATGTCCCCAGCCGTGGACGAAGATTCCGCCGCCACCCTGGGAACTGTTGGTGATGCCCAAACCGTCAATGCTCGACGGGTTGCATGCGTAGTTGCTCGGGAACGGGTTTGGAACAGCCGCGCACTGGGCGCCGGTTGGCGCTGTTTCGGGAATGTTTTGCAAAAGGGTCGTCCCGGCCGGGAACCCGGCGAGCAAAGTCGGGTCGTACGGATTCGAGGGGAAATTCACGCCCTTCGCCAGTACCGTGATACCCGCGCCTTCCAGCGCGCCCATCAGGCTTGGCTCCTGCAACTGTTCGGCAAGATTGCCGTTGAGTTCGGCATCCCAGCCCACAACGGCCTCGAGCGGTAACCGGTCAACCTGCGGGTTGTTGGCGCTGGGGGTGAAATATCTCCAAGCCGTCCCGTTAGTGCTCCCGCACGCGACCGCGCCAGTCGGATCAAAAGGATTGGCCGTGGTAGAGGGAGAACCATTGAGCGACAGGCCAAACAGACAAACCACTTTGGCCCGCCAAACGTCCAGCTTGCCCGCGGGATGGGTATTCGCGTTGATGATGCTGGAGGCGGCTCCGACACCTTGTAGCCGGACCGGTTTCCACATGATCAACAATTCGTTGTGGGCAGCGGCGGAGTGGAGATTGCTGGCAGAGGGAGTAGTACACGCAGCCGCTGCTCCCGTAGTCGTGGTGCAAGTAGGATCAACAATGATCAAGTCGCCCGGAGCGGCAGCGTCAATCGCAGCCTGGATCGATGCCGATGGCGCAACGTGAGTCGGCGCTTTGCCGCCAATTGTCACTGTCACGGTGTCAATCGATTGCTTCCCAGCGACGACCACGCTGGCCCCGTTTGTTGTGGCCGTTCCGAGGGCCGTTGACGTACCCCCAGTCGCGCCTGCACTGAAAGTCACACTAGGCGCGGTTGTATATCCAGAACCGGCGTTGGTAATCGTTACCGAGGCTACGGAGCGCGTTGCTGCCAGAACGGCTGTTCCGGCTGCGCCGCTTCCCGTGCCTCCAGTGAAAGCTACGCTCGGTGCGCTCGTGTAACCGCTTCCGGGAGCGGTAATCGTTACCGCGGATACGAAGTTGGTCGTGTTAACAGTTCCAGCCGCAGTAGCGCCGGTGTGTGCGCCAGTGAAAGTCACCGAGAGCGCGCCTGTGAGGGCGTAGCTACCCGCATTGGTTACAGTGACGCCGGTTACGTGACCTCCCGTGAGCACGGCTGTGCCAGTTGCCCTTGTTCCACCAGTACCTGTAGGCGCACTGAAAGTCACCGTGGGCGCGGTCGTATACGTGCCAGCGCTGTTGGTCATCGTCACCGTGGTTACCATCCGCCGCAGCACGGCTGTTCCGGCCGCGCCGGTTCCGCCGCCTCCTGAGAAGGCTACGGTCGGTCTGCCAGCGGCCGTGTTCGTGTAACCAGTGCCGCCATTGCTAACCGTCACCGAGGCTACGCCGGAGCCTCCCAGATTGGCAGTTCCAGTCGCCGTGGTTCCACCGGCCGGGGCGGCACCGAAGGTTACCGTTGGCGCAGTGTTATAACTGCCTCCTCTGGTGATGGTCACACCCGTGACGTTACCTCCCGTCCTCACGGCACCAGTCGTGATCACCAATTCGCCGCATTGCGCAGCCGAGCCGCTGTATTGCGCTTGCTGCTGAACCGGGCACGATGGTACGCCTGACGGTACGGAAGCTCCAAGAGCTAACCGGAGCATTTACTCCACCGATAGTCACGCCTCCCGCTGCGAGAGTCCCGTTTTGCTGGGTAGCGCCAAAGCCATAGTGGCGCAGAACGGTTTTTGCATTGTACGGAGCCACTGTTGCCGACGGCCCAGTGTAGGCATAGTTGGGCACCATCTGGTCGCCCAACGAAGTGATCGTGAGGGTACCACCGGCCGCGCCCACATAGGGTCCGATTCCGGTGTTGCTATCCACTTCGCTGATCGCTGGCGTGGCATCCGGGTAGGCGCAGTCCGGGTTGTTGTACCCCGCGCCTGCGAAGGCAGACGTGGGCGTTACCGGAGTGTCCATGTACTGGGTTTGTCCCGGCATGAACGGGATCTCGTAGCAGAACTGGCTGTATTGCGGGTTGAACAATGGATCGGTGATCATCGTGCCACCCGGACCCGGAATCGGGCCTGGATCATTCATGCATGAGACCATCATCGTGGGACCGTACCCTGTCGGGTTCGGCGGGTTGACTTCCCACGTCGAGTAAGTTAGGCCGTCGTAGGCACCCCACTGGTCTGAATACACGCGGGAAATTTCGGTGCCAGTCCAATCCTTGATGGATACCGGCAGGTTGGCCGGCGAAAATTTCTCGCCGAATGTCGGCGCGAACGGATCGAATTCCGACGTGAAGTCATCCGTGATTATGCCGGTGAAGTGGGCGGCGACGTGGGTCGAGGTAAAAACCCAGAACTTCGCCAGCGCCGACGCCTGTTCCGTGAGTGTCACTTCCTTGCGATCGCAGAGGTTGCGAGTAGCTCCGGCGAACGGCGCTACCTCAAGAGATTGCGGGAATAGACTGATGTAGTCGGGAACGATACGCGACGCACCCACGCATGGCCAGAAGACTTCAACGCTTCCAGTGTCCCCCTCGCTTTGTGGCAGGGTCGGTCTGTCAAAAGTCTGCGTTGGATTTTGGGCGTTATTGGCGTTGTAAGTGGCGCCGATGGCAGCCTGGTCGGGGAGAATGTAAATGGCTGATCCCAACCCAGGGAACTCCTGCGTAACCGGGGCAATGTAATTGTCGCCGATCAAGATGTTCTTGTCCTCTTCCTTCACCAGTTCATAGCCCGGTGGCACAATCATTTCTACGACATACTTGCCGGCGGGCAGCATGGGCATGCCGGACCAATAGGGATCAGAATCGGGATTCGCCACGCAAACCGTGCAATTAGTCCCGGCCGGCTTTCCGGTCGTCGGATTTATGCTGGTAACGCTGGGGAACTGATACATGCCGTCGTAGGGCGCCGGCTGGACCTGATTCCAGTTGTGCATGCCGTCATAGCACTTGAATTGCGAGGAGTTCGGCACGGTGTGGAGGGGAGTCAGGTTATGCTGGTTGTTGTACACGTCCAGGTAGTCCGGTTGGTTAGTTCATGTTCGGTAAGCCACTTGTGGGGTTGAAGCCCTGAGCCCAATCGTCCCAGCTGCTGGTCTTGGTGGTGTCAACCAACGTAAGAGATTGGTTGCCATCCGCTGCCGTGCCCTCCTGATACAGGTTGATGGTGACGCCCGGCACGTCCGGCGTCCAACTGGTGTGGATGAGCAACCTCGGATCGTCAAATGGCCGCGTTGAGGCGTAGATCACTTCGCCATGGATCCCGCCGGTCTCGCCCGTTACGAAGGGCTTCTTACCGAATTCGATGAAACTGTTCTGGCCAGAGAAACCCTGCCAACCTTCAGTGGCAACCCAGGGCGGATCAATGCGCCCTGTGGAACCACTACCCCCGGTCGTAACACAATCCGCCACTGCGCAATACTTCGCTCCAGGCACTCGCAGGTTAGTGGGCACAGGAATCTGTTCGGCAGTGTTCGCCATGTTTGCGCCGATGGCAGAGTTCCCGCATACCGTTCCGGTGGTTCCCCCGCACGTTGAACCGTCGGAGGGTCCGCCTGCGTCGTAGACCACGTGGGTCCCGGTGTTCTTGAAACGCGCGGTATCCGATTCAACAACATACCAGCTGAACAATGGGAAGATCTCGTTGAAGCCCGCGTTACCAGTCAGGTCGGTGTTGTTGAAGTTGGAGAAGCTGCCATCGCGGAAGCGGATGTTCGTGGGGACAAGCGTGAGTCCGGGTTCGCTGCCGTCTTGAATACCGTTCCCATTTTGGTCAAAGAAGCTCTTGGTGTAGAGATTCGCCTGCCATTGGTTTGTGGCAATCTGCCCCAAGTCCGTGGTTGCCCCGCCGGCTAGCCTAACAGGCGTCGAAAGGCCGTCCACGAGCATGTCGTTCCACTGGTCAAAAACAGTGACTCTCCAATCCCCATCGGGAAGGCCGGAGAGGGTAAAACTTCCGTTACTGTCGCACTTGGTGAATGCGAAGTCTTCGCCGTCCGGATCTCCAAAACTCACGTAGCACTGAGTGAAAGCAAAGCTACTGTTGTCGCCGCTGCTGTAAAGTCTCTCATCCGGCGTGCGGCTCATGCGCGAGGTTGTGACCATGCCCGTGACGGTATTTCCGCAGCTCGTGATGCCGGGGATAGTCGGATCGGTGCCATTGCAGACAGCCGCTTTGCGGGCATTGATGATTCCTGGATTGGCAAACCCGATGGCTACGTGGAATCCCGCTGGCCCATACTCCTGGAAGTAGCTTGGTTCTTGGACCCGGAGGAAAGAATCGTGTGCCTTCTGGCCGTCCAGGGTGTTGGTTTGGAGCCATTCTTCCCCTTTCGCAATCCGGTCAGCCCCCGGCGTGGCGACCACGCCGTACCTTCCCACCATCAGGTTGGCCACGACGGCCTGACCTGCCAGTGGGGACGGAGTCAAACCGTCCGATTCGAATGTCGGGCAAGTCACAATCGTGCCGGTGATGCCCGTTTGAGTCGGATCGGCCGCACCACTCCGAGAAAACTTCGAAATCGGGCAGGCATCGAGCGTGGAGACCGGGTCTATCGTTCCCGCCAGGCTGTTCACCAACGGCTGATTGAACATGTCGTAAGTCATCTGCCCAGTCGCATCGCCCGTGCCGCCAGCATCGTCATACAGGATGATGTTGAAATGCCCAAGACCGGCCTCGTTGTTGGTGTTCACCGCGCCCATTCCGCCACCGCCATCCTGCTCACCGTTGAGCGGGAAATCGTCCTGGTACACAAATACGGAGAGTTTCGACGGTGGATATGGATCGGGTTGCACAAACACAGTGACGGGGTTGAAGACGCACACAGCAGCGGTACCAGTGCCAGTGCAAGTAGGTATGACTGGAGTGCCGCCCATACCGTGGCCGCAGGCGGCTGGATTCGTGGCATTCGCCACACCGTTAATGCAGTCTGCGGTAAGGTTTGCGTTAGCAAACGGGTTTCCTGCATCTCCCGGCAGGACTGAGAGGTAGTACGCCATTGCCAACATCGCACACCGTCGGCACGTGCGTACCCGCAGTCGCACTGCAACCGGCCGGGACACCAGGAGACGTGCAGGGCGTGCCTGCATCGTAAACCGTCTGGCCATTTTCGCAGGCAATAGCGGCACCTGTCGGCCCGGTGCAACCCGTCGCCACAACCGGCATGTAGCTAGTGTGGAAATTCGTCCCGAAGGTTGGAACGACGCATGTCGACGGAATCGCCGTATTACATCCATTTACGCCATTAACGGGGGTGCTGTTCGTCGTTCTGGTCGGATCCACATAGAAGGTACGGTCTTCCTCAATGATCCAGCGATAGTCGCTGATTACGGTTGTCTTATCTTTGCCATCCAAAACCGTCACGCTAAGATTGCTCGCCGTTGGGAAGATGAGTGTCACAGTTGCAGGCGCAGAACTGACCGTCCCTTGTGAGTTCTGTGCATTGTAGTTAAAGGTGTAGGTGCCAGGTGCGCCGACGGAGGCGTTGAACCCGCCGTTCGCATCCATAGTAACCGTCAGGCCTGCGCTTGCAGCGACAGTCGATGTTGCAATTGATAGAGGATATCCCGCCGCATCATAGTCATGGCAGGGAGCTGTCGGCGTTGGGGTGCATACACTGCTCCAAGGCGTCGCTAGGACGCCCGCGGGCTTGATGCTCAGGGATCCGGCCAGGGTCGACGTGTACGTTTTGGGGCCAACATGTATACCGCCGGCAGCCTCCACGGTGCCTTCATTCAACGTCACTTGAGCGGTTACACCGGAAGAACATACCGCCGCCGTAACGGAACCGTTCGCACAGTAGGTAAAGGAGTCTGTGGTGGCAGTCCCGGTGTAGGTGAAAGTGCCGTTCGCGTTAAGAATTAGGGTGCCACTGCTCGGCGGCGTCAGGAGCTGAACGCCATACACATTTGTGTCGTTGGCAATCACACCCTTAGCTGGATCCGACACTGTGAGCGTCTGCCCCGGAATAATGCCGGGTAGCGGTGTGCAAGGTGCCGGTGTGCAAGTGCCGTAGTTATCCGCTCTGGCTACCGCACTTCCGATCACACCGGCGGCCGGGAGTCCGGCGCCATTGGTGCCGATATAAGCTAACATGCCGGAGTCGCGCCCGGTACCGTTGCTAGACAGGCTCAACTGACGGTCGAACACCGGAAGGGCTGTCGTGACAGTCAGGGGCGCATTTATCATTACATCGTACGTCTTGCCAGCAGCCATGAATACTTCGCTCTGCACGCGGGGAATGCCCGGCAGGGGGTTGCCGTCTTCCGCGATCAGCGAGAATCCTGGAACTGCAGTACCCGCTACTACTGGTGTTGTCAACGTCCCAACGATCGAAGGAATGTGCATGCGCAAGCCGGCATTCACGAAACGGACGAGTACGTTGCCGGTCACACCCGTGGCCGGTAAAGTTGGGAACACCGAGGCTGCCGCGCTGGTCTTGTTGAACGCAACTCCGTTAATGAGGTAATACATTGGCGTGTAGTTCACCGCCGGCGGATAGCAGTGGTTGTAGGTCGCCGAGCTGGGATTGCCGCAGCCATTCGGCAGGCCGGACCACACCATGGTCTCGCTGAAACCAGCAGTGGTGACCGCAGCATTGACGGCATTGTTTTGAACCGCGTCGATTTCACTGAGAAGCAGGGGAACTTCCGCGTTGTAGGTCACGGCTGGAGTTGTGCCAACAGCCGGATAGGCTGTGCCGACCGCTCCTCCTGCCGGGGCCGTGGTGACCACCAGTATTCCATATAGGCCCATTGGACCCTGGATGGACGGGTGCGTGCCGGACTCAATCAAGTACGTGCCCGGCCGAAGGGGGTTCGTCGCCGTGCCGAAGGTCAGCGCCGTTGTTGCTCCGAAGGCAACTTCCGTTGAGAACGACTGCACGCGCGGCCCCTGCGCCGGTGGCGTACCCACTCCCGTCAGCCCAGCACCTGGTGCGTCGCCCGCGATGGGCCACGTGAGTGGCTGGGCGTTGGTGTGGTCGGGAGCGGCCGTCGTGGTCCGTTGCGTGACGTCACCGAGACCGCCGCCCAACTGGCCAACAATCACGAGCGAAGTCGGCACGGTATTCGTGCCCGTTCCCGTAAAAGTCAGGCTATTCGTGAGGTTGATCTGCAAGATTTGTCCCGTGGGAACGGTAATCACGACGGGTGACCAGCCGGCCGGTATCGCGGCGGCCGCCGCCGGATTCAGCGCGGCGCAGATCGCGGTGGAGCCAGTCGCGGCGGTGCCGCAACTGTAGCCCCACATCGGCACCACAGTGCCGTCCGGGAGCGTTGTCGTCGCCGGCCCCGCAGTCAGGTTGACCTGCTGCTGGGCAACAGCCACACCAGCTCCAAGGAGGAGAACCGATACCGCCAGCACCGCTGATTTTAAAGTCGCCTTGAGATAATTGAATCGCATCGCTCTTCTCCTAGGTTGCACAGTAGTTAATTCGACTCGTCGATCACAAATTCCCGGGAATCAACCAGCATCATCATCAGCATTCCGCCGGGGAAGATATTGTTGGTGGTGATTTCGCGCTCGTTATGCGAGTGCCACATGAAGGCGAAGCCGGCTTCGCCGCTGGGTGAATTCGCGATCGTGCCCGACGGCGGTGTTGAGCCGGTGGCGCCGCACGAGCCGGCGGGAGCACCGCTGCTGCATCCAGTCGCCCGAAGTGTCGCGTTCGGGCCAAGGTAGGGACTACCGCCATACCAAGCGCCGTTCGTGAAGAGGTTCGCATCGGGCAAGGTTACAGGGCCGCCGGCCGCGACATCGCCAAACGGAGCGACTTGAACTGGTTTGTCGTGATCCTGGCACCACTCGTAATAGTTAATCGCTGTGGGGGCCCCAGTGTTGTAGCCGTTGGCATCCGGGGTACAGCTAAGTTTGGCAGTTGGATCGCTAGAAGCGGGGTTGTGGCCGTACGCATCCCAATTCAGACCCTTGCCTGTCCAGTAGAAAATCCCGTCGAAGGCCAACCCGGGGGTCGTTGTGGTCGTGAACTGCAGAGGCCCTGCGAGTTGAGTCGCATCGGTCGCACTGACAATCAAATTCCCGTCGCGCCCAAGGATGCGCACGTGGTTGCCGTGCTCGTGGAATGGGTGCTGCCAGCGGCCCTGGCCGATGACACGTATCAGTGTGAGCTCGCCTGGATGCATGTGAGGATTGCCGTTATAAGGCTGATGCGGATACTGGAAGGCATAGTTAGGGTCCATGTCGTCGGGCATCGACCGCCCGTTAATCATGAAGTAAGCCGGATGATACGGCTCGGTCGCGACATTGAGACTGCATCCCGCAGCCCCAGCCGCGCAGCCGGCCGTTGCCGTGACCTGTGCCAACGCCTGGGTGTGAATTGTGGGATCCATCTCGGAAAACTGGAACAGGTATTCGCGGTCGTAGCAAGTTTTGGCGTTGTCGTAGGCAGCCGCCGCCAGTCGGAAGTCAGATTCGCTCCAAAACGCTTCCGCAGCGAGGTTCCCAGCCTGGCCAGTAGCGCAGGCGCTGAGGACGGCGGAGTTGGACGGCAGCACAATGATTGCGCCGTACAAGCCCATCTCGACCTGTAGATCGCCTTGCGTTCCGCTGTAATAGGCGCGTGTTCCCGGCGACGAGGCTACGAACGTGTAGGTCACAGTGCCGCCGGGCACTGCTTCCTGCGTCATTAGCCCGGCTACGCCGCTTCCAGCCGGCGACGTCACCGTAAAGCCGGGAAACAGAATCGATGTGTTGCCGGCTGAGGTCGGGAGGCCATTCGTCAGGTTCACAGTGACCGTCGCACCTTCCGTGACGATCAGCGTGGGGCCCGGGACTTGCATCGCGTTGCAAAACGTGGAGCTAATGGCCGCCGGGGCGTAGCCGCTCGGCGCGCCGTTACACCCGTATCCCCAGGAGTAAATCGCCTGTCCGTCCGGCTGGGTGAGGTAAGCGGTTTGCGCCGTCAGGTTGAAGGTCGGACCGGTGATACCAGGCGCCGCGGCGTGCGCCGTAGCCGCGAACAGCGTGGCCAGGGCCAGCATCACAACCGGAAGCAGCTTGGACATCGAGATCGCTTTTTTCATATTCGTCTCTCTCATTGCCTCTCTCCTCGCACTCATTGCCGTTCTCCTACCTAGTTGATATGGACCTCAGTCATCAGCCCGCCGAAATTCTCGGCGTCGTTAGACAGGTGGTCCAGGTTAGGGGTATAGAGGTAGAACACGCTGCCCGCCGGATACAGTGCTGTATTGGTGGCATCCAGAATTACGTCGAGCGACTCGCCACCGGCCAAGGTGATCGAGTTAGTGTTGTAATACAGGTTGTTTCCGGCCTGATCCCGCAGTAGTTTGGCGTTGTACCCGACGACCTGCATCGGAATCCCCAGTGAGGCCAACGTCTGATATTCGGTAACGTCCAGGTCTGAAATACGCAGTAGCGCTTTTTTGCCCGCCGGAATGTTGATAATCGCGGGTAGCGGCTGGGAGAAATGATTGACGCCGTCGGCAGACGCCGTTTCCAATGGGCCGGGCGTGACTGTGTCCGGATAGCTCCGCCCGTTCAGCAGGAAGTACTTGTCCTTCATGTCCGTAAAACCTTCCGGGTTGAAAGTCATGCCCACAAAATGGAAGTTGGGGTCGAAGCCGTGGATCTGGATGGGATACTCGACATCGTAGGCCGTCGAGCCGTCACCGTCGTTGTAGGCATACATACTTCCGCCTACGGCACCGGTATTCACAGCAGGCAGGGGATTGCTGCACAGTATATCAGTCGCGGAATTGCAAGCCGTGCGCAGATCCCCCTGCTGTGACTGGAGCGAGGAATAGAGGTCGCCGGTAACCCGATTCTGCCGCGGGCGCACATAAAGTTGCCCGACCATGCCCATTTGCAAGTGCTCGGGAGGCGTAATGTGGCAGTGCCAGAAATAAGTACCCGCGTCCGGCGCGAGGTAGTAATATGTGAAGCTGGCGCCGATGTTGATGGCCACCGAAGCGTCAGGCACGCCGTCGTAGAACGCTGAAGCGTTGGGATATCCGTGGAAGTGGACCGTGTGCTGCTCGAACAGGTCCGGCCGCATGATCATGCCCACGTTGCTGAGGGTGAGGAAGAACTCGTCATCCTCATCGATTGCCATCAGCGGCGCCGGGATGTTGCCGTTCATAACGCCGATATCCATCATTTGGCGGGGATCCACATGGCCATTGATGGCGCCTCCGTTGTCGAGGTCGGGAACCTGCCCTACTGCTCCGTTGAACGCAAATGACCCCGTGAACTGATACGTGCCGGTCGGGTCAATCGTTTTGGCAGGGTCACCGGGCTGAAGCGGCGTAGTGCCCAGATACACGTCATTGAACTCGCTCGGGGAGCCCGTACCGGCCTGGCCGCTCGCGATCTTCGAGAGTCCAGACAACGGTCCAAAGGAGAACATGTACGTCTGCGTGCCATCGCCCATCGTCGCGTAACCGTCGCCGCCCGAGATCTGTTGGCATTTAATAGCGCCGTTCACGTTAGTAGGTGCTGCCGGATACCCACTTGTGCTTGAATAAGTCGGACCGTTGTACGCCGGTTCCGAATTATTGTTGGCCGCAGTCGGGTGAGTGATGGTGCTGGTTGGACATTGAACCCGGAACGACTGGCCCCTCGCAACCCCTGTCGCAAGACAGACAAAAGCGATAAGCAATCCAATATGGTGCAGCTTTCTCATGACAGTCTGGCCTCCTTGCTGACTTGCAGGCGCAAGCAGCGCCCCGAGAATCCCCCGCTTGGTTGAGGGACCACTCGCAAGCACCGGGCTTCTTTCCCAGTCCCAGTGTTGAGACCTTACCCCCAAAACGATTGTTCTCTTTGCGTTGAAGCAAAAAACGGGAGCAATATTTTAGAGTGTTGGGTCGAAGGAATCTTCGCTGCGACGTGTCTCAATACTCATACTTTCAACAATTTGTTTCCCTATTACGAACGCTTGCCGAGGAGTGATCGGACCGCGGTTTTCGTCCTGTCAAAGGGGGGAACTTATCGGAGTCCGTTGATCGGGGGGCGTGGCTAGCAAAACCAACATGAGGAGAGTCCAAGCAATACAGGCGCTGAGGACATCGATTCGAGCTATCACACTCTTGTCGAATCAATTGTCGTCGACGGATTGCTAGGTTTCAACGAATCTAACGATCAATCTAACGATCAGATTGGAACTATACGGAAATAAATAGCGCGACTGGGGTGATTCGAACGCCCGCCTCTGCTTCCGGGGACCAGCGCCGATTCGCCAAGCTCAGTTTTGCAGGCTGAGTCGGCATTTTGCGTGGTGGTCGGCGGGTTTCGGACCGTATCGGACCCAACTTTTTCTTCGGCGTCTGGCAAGGAGCTGGCGTTTCGGAACGAATCTCCGGCGCGCACGCACGGGCGCCACACACGTCGGTCTTATGCAGCTTGTGGTGAGCGGAACCGAACCATGGGGTTTTTGACTTTGCTTTTTTCTTTGGCGGGTGCTCGGAACCGTTCTGCTGAAACGCTCAGGCGAAAACGGCCCTGCGACGCGGGGATGGGACGGCGGAGTTCCTTGGTGGTTTCGATCCATTCTTGAATGATGATTTCGATGCCGGCAAGAGCTTCTTTGCAGGTCTCTCCATCGGCGCGCAGCCGGGAAGCTCGGGGACTTCGGCGATAAACGCTTCGTCCGCCTGACTCCAATAGATGATGATCTCGGATCTAGGCATCGGCTTCTCCGGCCAAGCGATAATTGATTATGACATTCCGGACCTGTTTCACCTGATGGGGTTTGAGAACGATAATCAACGTCAAAGTCCCCCTCTGATAAGCCAAGGGTCGGGCACCCGCGCAGTTCGAATTGAATTGCGGGCAGAGGAGACAGAGAAGAGTTTACTTTTTTTGTTCCAAGCGTCCCAGAACAGTTTCAGTGCTGAAGGGGTGCGGCCCGCAGAGTGGTTGTTCGCGTAAAGCTTGTGTTCTTGGGCGTAATGGCAGCAAAATGGATAGCAAATGCTGCCATCGCGCCGACTAAGGCACCCAAGATGGCGAATTCGACGTTTTGGTTCGTGTACGAGAGCACAACCCCAGCGATCTTGATGTTATGAAGAGAACCAACAGCCAAAGCCTCTTTCATGGCCACATCAGACCGGAGGAGACTCGGAACTACGATCCCGGCGATGAACAAAGTGATCACCACTTCGATTAGCAGTTGAAGGAGAGAGAAAGCTTTTTGCCTTTTCATGGTTTTTTCCTTTCGGCCTTAGGACGGCCTATTCAAAAGAGAATAATTAGTAGCTTCCACGTAGCAGGTGAATTACTGGAATCGAGCGAGGTAGATACCTGAAAGAGGCGTGCGGGAGTCTGGCGGCGTTGTTTCTAAGGCGGCGCCAGGATTAGTTGGCTGTGGTAGCTTTCAGGTCGCGGGGATAGGGGCGACGGAATCGCGCCCCCGGCCAAAGTACCGCACTCTCATTGCAGACGCGACTCAGATAGCCGCTCAGTTGAAAGACTATACGAATCTAAATGATTAAAGTGGCGCGCCCAGGGGGACGATTTTAGATCTTTTCTCGGCGACTTCGTGGCAGCCTTGCCACACATGGAGCTTCCGTCTGGATTAACCTATAGCTTGTTCATGCCCCAAGGGGTTATCTAATCGGCCACTGGCTGGCGAAGTCTAAAGCTATCGAGGGTTCTTGTGCGAACGAGGATTTCGATTCTACGCTGAAGGCCACAAGTCCACTCTTACACCTGCTTTTCGTCGGGCGCTACAGCTTTAGCACCGCATTCATGAGCTTTTCGATTTTCCTAGCTGACACAAAGGCCGGAATTCCACACAACACAGTGTTCCTCGTCGTTGAACAGCGTGCTTTTCCCGGCTCTAGCATCGGAGGGATATATATCTCTCGATTTGAAGTCGTAGAGACCGCTAGCCGGATGATCTAGCGAAGGGGTTTCGAATTGTGAGTTGCCCATCAATCGTCTGGCCATCGTGAAGGTCTTCGGAATAGAGAGTCGCGCACCCAGCTTCCAAGGCAGCGGCAATGACCAACGCATCATAGATGTTGTAAACGTGCTTCTCCGCAATCTTGAGTGCCGCTTCGTGGATTTCCATGGTGATGGGGAGCGGAGAGGGACAAAGAACTCGAAAAGCATCCAACGCTTCGGTCACATCACTCCAAGACATCAAGATTTTTCGGCGAGCGACGGAGACAAATTCGTTCAAGATCTGCACGCTGAGTACCCCTCCCGCTGCCAGGAGTTCTTCCGCTTGCGCGCTGCGCGGATCGTTCTCTGCCACGGCATAAAGCAGCACATTTGTATCGAAGAAGGCCTTAGCGGGCATTGGCCTCTTCCCGGTCAAAAACAAATCCAGGAGGCAAAGGACGCCGGAGTTTGCGCAGACGAGCAAGGGCCT
>QHZB01000215.1 GCA_003224525.1 Acidobacteriota bacterium
GATGGCCTCACGTGATCATGTCTCGGCTCAAGTAATCCTCGAACGGGCACGGACGGTGCCTTCAAGCGCCAACGTAGGTGCGGTAATGCCATGCGTAGCTTGAGAAGCCCTTCCCCTTTAGGGAGGGGAGTATGTCACCTTAACAGCTTTCCGCGCCTAGCTCCCGGCTGCCGCTTGAACGAAAAAACTCAGCAGCCGCGTACGCTGCTCATGCCGGAGCGCGCCCTGCGCCTGAATGGCCCTAGTCTCGAAATTGTCGAGCGCTGCGACGGCAAACACACCGTCGAGCAAATCATCGTGGATTTGCAGAAGATCTATTCCAAAGCCGAGCCGCACAAGGTCGAGCAGGACATCCTTGGCTATCTCAACCTTCTGCAAAAAGAGCGCGCTCTCGACTTTCAGCTGTAACCGCTCCGGCTTCGGCCCCGGGCCCATTTTTTCTGAACATGACATCCACCATACCCAATCCGCTGGCGCTCATCGCTGAACTCACCCACCGTTGCCCGCTGCATTGCGTCTATTGCTCGAACCCGCTGGAATTGCAATCTCGCACGACAGAACTCACTACCGAGGTCTGGTCTCGCGTTTTCAAGGAAGCCGCCGAAGCCGGTGTCCTTCAAGCCGATTTCACCGGCGGCGAACCGCTCGCGCGCCCCGACATCGTCGAACTCGTCTGCGCCGCGCGCTCCCCCGGCCGCTACGTCAATCTCATCACCTCCGGCCTGCCCCTCGATGAAGCAAAACTCGCGGCTCTTGTGGATGCCGGGCTCGACCACATTCAGTTGAGCTTCCAGGGCGCGCGTGAAGATACCGCCAACGAAATCTCCGGCACGAAGTCCCATGCGCAAAAGCTCCGCGTGCTCGAATGGCTGAGGCAGCATGGCATTGCCGTTACGCTCAACTTCGTCATCCACCGTCGCAACATCGACCAACTCGAACAAATGCTGGCCATCGCCGAATCTTCCTGCGCGACGCGGATCGAATTCGCCAACGTCCAGTATTACGGCTGGGCCTTTGCTAATCGTGAAAATCTGCTGCCCACCCGCGAACAGTTAAATCGTTCCGTTGAATTTCTGAAACGCGAACAGGAAAGATTGCAGGGCAAAATCCGCATCGAATTTGTCGTTCCGGACTATTACGCGAAGTACCCCAAGCCCTGCATGGGCGGCTGGGGCCGCAAGCTGATGCTGATCACGCCAAGCGGCGATGCTCTTCCCTGCCACGCCGCGCAAGTCATTCCCGGCCTCGCATTCGAAAACGTGAGGGACCGCAGCCTGCACGAAATCTGGGAGCAATCCGCCGCGTTTCAGAAATTTCGCGGCGAAGCCTGGATGCAGGAGCCTTGCAAAACCTGCGACCGCCGCGAGCTGGATTTCGGGGGCTGCCGCTGCCAGGCATGGCTCCTCGCGGGGCATGCCGCTGCCACCGATCCCGTCTGTTCGCTCTCGCCGATACGCCCCAAAGTCGATGCCATCCTCACAGGAATAAACGCCGCGCCCCCGGCTCAGCTCTTTGTGAAGCCCGCCTGGCTCTACCGCCCAAATCCTGCCTAATCCGCCTCTGCAGTTTGCGTTTTTCCCAGCCTCATTATCACTCGAGCGATGAAAATCAGGCTGCCCAGCAACACCAGCGAACCGAATACTGTCAGCGTATTCTGCGGGCCGATGTGCTTCGCCGCCGCGCCTGCAATCAACGCCCCCATCGGCTGGACTCCCATGAACATCGTCGCGTACACCGCCATCACCCGGCTGCGCAGCTCATCGGGCACGCGATTTTGAATCAAGGTGTTCGTGGCCGCCATCTGCGAGGTGGCCGCAAATCCCACGACGAAGAGCACCGCAACACACAGCCCGAAGTTCTTCGCCTGCGAGAAAATAATCAGGCATATCGCGCAAGTCGTCGACGTCGCCGCGATCCACCGCGCCAGCCCCTTGTAATGCGTTCGCGCGGCAAAGTGCAGCGCGCCGATCACCGCTCCCACTCCCGCCGAGCTCATAAGCAATCCCAGCGTCCGCGCATCTCCCTTCAAAATGTCCTGCGCGTAAATCGGCATGAACACTGCATACTGCAATCCAAAGAGGCTCAGCGTGCTGAGCAGCAGCAACGTCGACCGCACGGGCAGATCGCTCATCGCAAACCGGAAACCCTGCACAAAACTCCTCAGCGGCGAATCCGTGCTCGGTTTGATTTCCCTCGGCTCAATCCGCATCATCAGTAGCGCCACAATCACGGCGACGAAACTCAACCCATTCAGAAAGAAACACCCGCCCGCTCCCACCAGCGCGATCGCAAACCCCGCAATCGCCGGCCCCACCGCCCGCGCTGCATTGAAAATCGAGGAGTTCAGCGCAATCGCGTTCGGCAGATCTTCTTTCCCCACCATCTGCACGAAAAACGCCTGCCGGATCGGCACGTCAAACGCATTGACGATGCCAACCAGAAACGCGATCACGATCAAATTCCATTTGCCAATCAAATGGGCCCACGTCAATCCCGCCAGCACAAACGCCAGAAGCATGGTAATCGTCTGCGTGACAATCACCCCGCGATGCCGGTCGAAGCGGTCTCCCACATACCCGCCCAATGACGAAAGAAAAAGCATCGGCACCTGGCTCGCAAATCCAAACACTCCCAGCAACGCCGCAGAGTGCGTCAGCTGATAAACCAGCCAAAGCTGCGCCATATTCTGCATCCACGTCCCAATAAGCGATATGAGTTGTCCCGCGATGAACAACTGAAAATTGCGGTGCTGCATCGCGCGGAAGCGCGTGGAAGACGACGGGAAGCGCGTGGACACGGCCGGGTTGACCGCTCTGCGGTCACTCTTCAAAATGATCTTCCTCCACTCGTTGGATGCTCAGATTCTGGACTAGTCACGATGCCGTGGGAACTGCACTATTGTCAATGTGGCTTCGATGAAGCATCGATTCGGGAGCTGCCAATTTGCGCTAGTGCGGCCGCAGCGGATTGCTCTCGCTCGTTGCAAATGCGATCTGAGTAAGAATGGATTAAAGGTCCGTCGGTCGAGGGTTGCCGAAATTAGAGAAAGAGTAAAGAAAGACGGAGTATGCCCCAGGCGCCGGTTGCCAAGCCGCGTCTTGAACTAATAACTTAAAACTGAAAATGACTTATAACTGACAACCGTCTTATTCGTTCGGCGGGTCCGGCGACCCACCCACATGCAGATGGCTCAGGTCACGAAGCGTGGCCTGATCTTCCTGGCTCATTCCCCGCGTGAAATTCGGATCGTTCAGATGCTGATTGCGCGCTGACTCTGGCATGTTTTTCAGCACGCCCAATCGTTGCTGGATTGCGCGCTTGCGGTCCGGCGGCATCTGCTGCCACTTCGGCAGGATATCACTACGGATGTGCTGGCGCTGTTCCGGCGTCAGCTTGTTCCACACCTGCGCGCGGTCCTGCAATTCCTGCCGCTGCGCAGGCGGCAGGTTTTGCAGCCGCCGGTGGTTCTCCAGGACCTTCTGCCTTTCCTGTGGACTCAAACTGTTAAATTCCTTTTTTGGCGGCGGCGTGTACGCCGATAGAGGCCGGTTCGGATTATTGTTCGGCCGCTTCGCCGTCTCCGCTCGATTCATGTTCGGGTTCGGTGGGCGGTTCGCGCCGGAGTTCGGCCGCGCGTTTTGCGCTCTCCTGGTTTCCTGCTGCTGTCGGTGCTCCCGCCTTTGTTCCTGTCTCTGCTGCTGCTGTCTCGGCGGCTGGTTCTGCTGCTTTGGCGGCCTATTCTCCTGTCGATTCTGCGCCCCATTCGCGCGCGGTCCCTGCGCAAAGCACGGCACAGCCAGCGGCGCGCTCATTCCCAGGGCCATCAACCATCCCGCGAATTGGAGTTTCCGTTTCATTTCCCCTTACATCTGCTGATTCTGATTTGTGTCGCTTCCTTCATCGGCCTGCACCGGCTGCGGCAGATCCGTTAGCGGCGCGAAATTCGACAAAACATCAAAATTCTCCAGCACTGGCATGTTCTGGTTTATCGTCTCGACTTCACTCGCATTTAGCGGAGGCTCCGCCGGACGCGAGCCCAGCCACATCATCGCCAGTACCAGCATCGACGCCGCAAACGCCACCCTCGGCGACGGCGCAAACCATGCCCACCAGCTCTGCTTGCCCGGCTCCGCGGCCACTCGCGCCCACACCCGCACATCAAACGCCGCCGACGGCTCGATCATCGGCACCTCGTCCAGCAACACATCCACCGCGCGAAATTCATTCACGCGCAACTGGCACAGCGCACAGGTCGAGAGATGCTTCTCCATCTCCAGCCGTTCGCCTTCCTTCAGGCGCCCGTCCACATATCCCATAATCTTCTTTTCCATCCGGCCACAACCCATGATGTCCTTCCCTTCCTGGTCCAACCTCTACGGCCTTGCCTGCTGCGCCACGAGGGGGGCTAATTCCACTCGCAGCGTTTCGTACGCCCGGAAGAGCAGCGATTTCAGCGCGCTTTCCGAACATTGCAAAATCTTCGCAATCTCTCCGTAGTCCAGCTCTTGATACTTGTGCAGGAGCACCGCCGCACGCTGCTTCTCCGGTAACTTTTCGATCGCAAGCCGGATCATCTTGCGCCGCGCCTCCTCGATCAAGTGCTGCTCGATGTTGGGGTGCTTCTCGGCGACATCCATCGTCTTTTCGTCGCCGTCCTCGGCATCCGTCGTCACCGGCGCGTCCAGTGAGATTTCCATGCGCTGGTAACGGTTGTCCCGCACCGAATTCAACGCCAGGTTTGTCGCGATCCGGAAGAGCCAGGTGGTGAACTTCGCGCTCGGTATGTAATCTTCCCGCGCGCGGTACACTCGCAAAAAAACTTCTTGCGCCAGGTCTTCCGCCTGTTCCCGGTTCCGCACCATGCGGTACAGGAAATTGACCAGCGGACTCCGATAACGATGGAGTAGAAGCGCGAACGACTGTTCGTCGCCCGCCTTCACGTCCAGCATCAGTTGGACGTCCGACCTGGCCATAGCCGCCACACTGTATCAAACCCATGTAGTCTCAGAAAGTTGCAATTGGTAGGAGTACTCGCAGGCGAAGATACAGCGAAGCTAAACGTGAAATAAATGCCGCATTATCAACAAACTGACAACTCCCACAAATACCAGCAGCGCCATCCGCCAATTCGGCTCACGGTTCACTTCCGGCAGCAAATCCGTCGCCGCCACGTACAACGTGACCCCTCCAGAAAGCGGCAGCGCGTACTTCAACTGCCCCCGCAACGAACTCGTCAGCAACACTCCCGCCAGCGTCGCCACTCCCAATAACCCCGCCGCCAGAATCGCGTTGCGCTTTCCCTGCCCGCTCGCCAACACTACCGAAGCCACCGTAAATCCCTCCGGCAGCTTGTGCAGAAACACCGCGAAAAACATCACCGCCCCCAGCCATGTCGAAACCAGGAATCCCGCCGCGATCGCCACGCCATCAAAAAACGTATGAATCGTCATCCCCACCAGCACGCTCGCCTGCGCGTGCTGGTGGCTCATCTCCTCGAGATGCGTCTCCTCACCAAAATGAAAATGTGGCGCCAGCGTATGTTCAAACAGGTGCACCAGGAAGTAGCCAATCAAGACATACAGCAGCGCGCTCTCGCCTGACAGCTGCACCGACTCCGGAATTACCTCGACGAACGCCACCGCCAGCATGTACCCGGCGCCCAGCGCCAGAAAATATTGCAGAAATTTCCGCGGCCACTCCTTGTGAACAACAAAATATCCCCCCACCAAATTCCCTGCCGCCGCAATGAGCCCAAGCCCTGCCGCCAAAGTCGTCCGAAATGCTAGATCATGTCCCATTGGGAGTGCCGCGGCTTGCCTTCCGTCCACCTCTCTCGACGACTTCGAGCTAGGAGCGCTTTCGCCGCTGTCCTGCTTTTCTTCTCTGTGCCCTCTAGGTTCTCTCTGAACTCGGTGTTAATTCTTAGTCTTTATCCTTACTTCGTTAGTTGATTACTTCTTTATTTCATCCGCTGTGCCTAAATAAAATCACATCCCCCTCTTGCACCACGTACTCTTTCCCCTCCAACCTCACCTGCGCCTTCTCCCGCGCCGCCGGCAAACTCCCCGCCGCCAGCAGATCATTCCACCGCACCACTTCCGCCCGTATAAAACCCTTCTCGATGTCGCTATGGATGGCCCCCGCCGCCTTCACCGCCGTTGCTCCCTTTCGAATCGTCCAAGCCCGCACCTCGGGCTCCCCCGCCGTGAAAAACTGGATCAACCCCAGCAAATCATACGTCGCGCGAATCATCCGGTTCAGCCCTGGTTCCTTCAATCCATACGACGCCAGCAGCTCGGCCGCTTCTTTCTCATTCATTTCGGAGAGTTCCGCCTCCAGCCGCCCGCAAATCGCCACTACCGCCGCATTCGGCCGCCCCTGCAAGGCACTCAATTTGTGCCGCACTACTGCCGTCTCCAGCTTATCCGCCTCGTCGTCCCCCAGGTTCAGCACATACAGCACTGGCCGCGCAGACAAAAACAAAAATCCGCCAATCGACTTTCTCTCCTCCGGCGTCAACTCCAATTCCCGCAGCGCCTTCTCCGCCTCCACATGCGCCTTGCATTTTTCCAGTGCGCCCTTCTCCATCTCCAGGATCGGATCGCGCTTTTTCTTCAAATCCTTATCCACCCGCTCCAGCCGCCGCGTAATTTGATCGTGATCCGAAAGCATCAGCTCCAGATCTAGATTCGTCGCGTCGCGCAAGGGATCGATGCTCCCCTCCGAATGCGGCACCGAAGGGTCCTCAAAAACGCGAATCACGTGCGCAATCACGTCCACTTCGCGCAATTGCGCCAGCGCATCGCGCATGCGCTCCTTTTGCATCCCACCCAAATCCACGTAATTCACGGTCGCATACGTGATTTTCTTCGGGTTATACAGTTTCGCCAGTTCTACCAGTCGCGGCTCCGGCACCTTCGCCACCCCCACGTGCGTAGCCGACGCCCCTCCCTTCCCCTCGACATGCGCCTTCGTCAAGATTCGAAACAGCGTGGTCTTCCCCACCTGTGGTAGTCCAATAATTCCGGTTTGCATAAACCGGTAATCCTAGCACACCCGTCCGTGCGAGCCGCCTTCTGCGGCGCTAACTGAGCCGCGCTCGACTGCACGGCCAATCCCTCAATTGCTGCCGAATTCACATTCTTGTAAACGAAGTGACCTACCCTCACGTCAAATTGGTGGACTTGCGCGAAGGAGAGAGTCTCTAATTCATGCTGCCAATGGGCCTCACCGTCTTGGACCTTTCTGCCTACATCGGCCTCGCGGCCGTCGGCGCCATCACCCTCAACATGCTCCTCGGACTGCTCATGGCCTTCCGCTACAGCCCCTACCGCTCTTGGCCGCATCATCGATTCAACTATTTCCGCTTTCACAACTGGACCGGCTACCTTGCGCTAGCTGTTTCAATTCTCCATCCAGTAATTTTGCTCTTTAACGAAAATCCGCACTTTCGCATCCTCGACCTCGTCTATCCCGTCCATTCACCCTCCCAGCCCCTCGACAACACCATCGGCGCCATAGCTCTTTATCTGCTCGCGTTTGTAGCCATCACTTCCTATATGCGTATCCGCCTCGGCCGCCATCTTTGGAAGTCCTTCCACTTCTCCATTTATTTCGCCGCCGCCGCGCTCTTTTGGCACAGTCTCTTCACTGATCCGGCCCTAAAGAATGCCCCTGTGGATTGGTCCGACGGCGGCAAACTCTTCGTCGAATCCTGGTTCCTCGTGATCGTCGCCATCGGCCTCCTCCGCCTCCGCTTTGCCCGCAGAAAAGCCCTCCACGCCCGCCACAAATTGCTCGGCAGACAGCCAGCGCCACGTCTCAATAACTGGTAAAAAAACGTTGCCTCCGGGATAAGGCTTGTTAATCTATTTCCCCGTTTCCAGAATGGAGCCCGTGTGACCAAGGAATTTCGACTGCCGCCGTTCGACCTGCGCCTCGCAATGGACACTCTCGCAGCAAAAGATCCGCAGCTCGCCCCGCTGATCAAAGAGACCGAAGAATTCAGAATTGAGGCACATGGCTCGGATAGCCCCTACGAAATCCTCCTCGAATGCATTGCCTACCAATCCATCTCCGGCAAAGCGGCCGCCACCATCTTCGGCCGCATCAAGGCCCTCGGCTCTGACGGCCGCCCTCCTTCGCCAGAACAAATGCTAAAGCTAGGAAAGCCCGTCCTCCGCAAAGCCGGTCTGTCCGGCGCGAAGGTCCTGGCCATGAAAGACCTCGCGCAAAAAACCATCGACGGCGTCGTCCCTACCCTCGAGCAAGCCGAAAGACTCTCCGACGAAGAACTCGTCGAGCGCCTCGTCTCCGTCCGCGGTATCGGCGCCTGGACCGTCGAAATGTTCTTGATCTTCCGCCTCGGCCGCCCCGACGTCCTCCCCATCCACGACCTCGGCGTCAAGAAAGGGTGGTCCATCACCTACGGCAAAAAGCACATGCCCAAGCCCAAGGAGCTCCTCGCCTTCGGCGAACGCTGGCGTCCCTACCGCACCCTCGCCAGTTGGTACATGTGGCGCGCCTGTCAGCGCGCGGGCAACGCCGCCATGCGCAAAATCCGCCCCGCCAAACTCCGCAAGCGCAAGCACAAGTCCGCCAAGCCCAAACGCCCCACCCGCAAGCACGTCTAAAGGCGGGCTTCAGCCCGGTTCTTCCATCTCTCCCACGGGAAGCACCTTCCCGTACCTCATTTGGTACTCTATTCTCGGTAAGAGTGCGGTTTTTCTCCGATTGCGGCAGCTTTTCTGCCACTTTTTTCATTTCCAGCGCCGCAAATTCTGGTCAAGCCCTTGCTTCCATTCCCTTACGTTCTACTTACAAAAATACTGGGAAAAACATAGGGAGGTGGGGCTGTTATGGTTAACTAGCCGCCTTTTTCATTGAGCAATCGCTAAATCTCTCACCGTCAGATACATAGCTACCAATCCAGCCAGTAATACGCCACTCTCGAGCGAAACCGAAATCCGATGCAACCGGCTGAATTCCGCCAGCAACGGGCTGTCCGCCGCCGTTGCCTGGATCGACCCCATCTGCACCCGCAGCGCGGCCATCTTCGGACTAACCGCATGTTGCGACACGACTGTGAGCCCAATCATGAGCACAACAAACAGCGCCGCCGGCGTTGCCAAACTCGCAAACGTCCGCGTTCGCAACAATCGCGCCAGCAGCATGGTAATCCCGCACACCACTCCAATCATGTGCATCCACCACAATGCGAACCCCACCACGGCCCCCGCCTGGTCGCGGCTCGCCAAAATCCGAAACGCTCCCGGCGCCACCACAAAGCTCAGGAACACATCGCTCCCCAGCCACACGCTCAAACCTAGAAACTCGATCGTACGAAGGAAGGTTGACATGGAGAGATTTTAGCTAGAATGGCTCTTGGCGTGGAAGCAAAAGATGGTGGGCGACAAAGGACTTGAACCTTTGACCTCTCCCGTGTGAGGGGAGCGCTCTAACCAACTGAGCTAGTCGCCCGTCTTGCGCGGCCGCGACGCTTTGAACCGCCATCTATTTGTAACAGGAAGGACGCAGGTTTTCAACCAATGCCCGCCGCCACCTCCCACGTCGTCTCGCAGCTCCAACGCTCCATCGCGCGCGCCATCTACGGCAAGGAAGACGCCATCCAGCTCGCGCTCATCACCCTGCTCGCGCGCGGCCATTTGCTCATCGAAGACGTTCCCGGCGTCGGCAAAACGACTCTCGCGCAGGCGCTCGCAAAATCCTTTCACTGCAGCTTTCAGCGCATCCAGTTCACGTCGGACCTGCTCCCCAGCGATGTTCTCGGCGTCAGCGTCTATAATCCTGAATCGCGCGATTTTGAATTTCGTTCCGGCCCTATTTTCGCCAACGTGGTCCTCGCCGACGAAATCAATCGCACCACCCCGCGCACGCAATCCGCGCTTCTCGAAGCCATGAACGAAGCGCAGGTCACCGTCGACGGCAAAACGCTCCCGCTGCCGCAGCCGTTTCTCGTGATCGCCACGCAAAATCCTGTCGAGCATCACGGTACTTATCCCCTGCCGGAATCGCAGCTTGACCGTTTTTTGATGCGCATCAAAATGGGCTATCCCTCGCACGAAACGGAAAAGGAAATTCTGCGCAAGCGTGTTGGCGATAATCCTCTCGACTCGCTCGATTCGATCGCGGATGTCAGCGATGTGCTGGCCATGCAGAACGCCGTTGCCCACATCAAAGTCGATTCCAGCCTGCACGACTACGCTCTCGAGATCGTCAATCTCACGCGCAAGAGCGAGCAGCTTGCCCTCGGCGTCAGCCCGCGCGGCACGCTCATGCTCCAGCGCGCCGCGCAAGCACGCGCCTACCTCGATGGCCGCGACTATTGCCTCCCCGACGACTTCAAACAGCTCGCCGTTTCCGTTTTCTCTCATCGCGTTGTCGCCAGCTCGCGCCACGCCTCGCTCCAGAAAAAATCGGAAACCACCGATTCCGTTCTTCGCGATATCGTTGAATCTGTCCCGGTTCCTTTGTAGGTCTGAGCAATTCGGTGGAATTCATTCTTAGTCTCAAGCGAATGTCATTCCGAGCGAAGCGAGGAACCTGCTTTTTCCTTCTTCTGCTGCCAAAATGAGCGCCGTCAAATCCACTATCGCGCAATTCTGGGCCAAGGCCGACCGCCCTGCCGTGCGTGCGTTCCTCCTCTCGATAACCGCGCTCACCGCGGCTCTCCTTCTGGCGCTGTATTCCGGCGCCGCCGCGGAAATAGGCCAGCTCGCGCTCGCTAGCACTTCGGCGCTTGCCGCACTCGCCATCGCCGGCTGGGTGGGCGTGACGCTCGTTCCGGTTCTCGCGAAGCGCACGCCGCTTCGCTGGATCGGTTACAAAATGGAGTACCGCATCACCCTTGAGGGTTGGATTTATCTAGGCGGGATTCTTCTTGTCGCGCTCGCGGCGCTCAACACTGGCAACAATCTCCTCTTCCTGATTCTCGCCAGCCTCATCGCCCTCGTTTTGATGTCCGGGATTCTCTCTTCCATCACGCTCTCGGGCATCGGAATGCGGCTCGTTTTGCCCGAACATATTTTCGCCGGCCAGCCGGTTCGCGCCATGGTCGAGCTTGAAAATGAAAAGCTGACGCTGCCTTCGTTTTCGTTGCGCGTCGAGGCTGCCAAAACAAACCAAGCCCAGGCCGCTGCCATGCTCGAAACGCCGGTCTATTTTCCTTACCTCCCAAAACATGACCGCGTGCAGCAAACCATTCCCGTGACGTTTGCGCGGCGCGGCATCTATCGCCAGGATGCTTTCCGAATCGTCACCCGTTTCCCCTTTGGCTTCCTGCGGAAAGCGCGCCGGCTGAGCTTGCAGACGGAAGCGCTCGTCTATCCCTCCGTGGAACCGACCGCTGACTACCTCGAAATCCTGCCCGGCCTGCAGGGAGCGCTGGAAAGCGTCACCAAAGGCCGCGGTCAGGATCTCTACGCGCTGCGGGATTACCTCCCTACGGACAGTGCGCGCCACGTGCACTGGAAAGCTTCCGCGCGCTCCGGTTCATTGATGGTCCGCGAATTTACCCGCGAAGACGACTGCCGCATCCTGCTCGTTCTCGATCCTCATCTGTCCGCGGAAGAATCCTCCAGTCTGAAATCGGGGGTGTCTCGGATGAGCGAGCGCTTCGAGCGTGCCGTCACGATCTGCGCCAGCCTGGCCTGGCACTTTTACGAAAGCAATTCGCTGTTACAATTCCGGAGCGCCGGTGTGGAAACTCCTCTTGCTCCCGCCGATGAGATCATTTTCGCAATTCTCCAGCACCTGGCGATCGCGCAACCTCTGCCACGCGACCCGGGGCAATCGCTCATGGCCGATCTCGCGGCTTCGCCCGAACTTTTCAAAATCATCGTCACCAGCCAGCCCCACGGCTCCGTCCCGGCCTCCGTGTGGAGTTCGTCTTACGTCGTCTTCCTCGACGATCCGGCCGGCTGAATTCTGCGGCCATCTTTGTAGTGGCGCAGCATGCTGCGCCACTACAACTCCGGACTCCACCGTTCCAAGCGAAGTCAGGGATTTAGCTTCACTCCGCACCCGCCGGAGTGAGCTGTGCGAGAATGTGCCAGCACCATGCTGAACGGCCGCAAACTCGCCACATTTCGCAGACAACTGCTCGGCTGGTTCCGCGAATTCCAGCGTGACCTGCCGTGGCGCCGCACTACGGATCCCTATCGCATCTGGCTTTCCGAAATCATGCTCCAGCAAACTCGCGTTGCGGCCGCGATTCCCTACTACGAACGATTTCTGCAGCGCTTCCCGGACGTTCACGCGCTCGCCGCTGCGCCGCAGGAAGAAGTGTTGCGCTTGTGGTCCGGCCTCGGGTACTACGGCCGCGCGCGCAACCTGCAAAAAGCCGCGCAGCAAATCGTCGCGAAACACCAAGGAACGTTTCCATCCAGCGAGGCAGACCTCCTTCGATTGCCGGGCATCGGAAACTACACCGCCGCGGCGATTCTGAGCATGGCCTTCGGCGAAAAATTCGCCGTGCTCGACGGCAACGTCGCCCGCGTCCTTGCGCGTCTCGGCGCAATCCGCGGCGACCTCCGCGAGTCGCAGCATTGGCAAGAGTTGCAAGAAACCGCGGATCTCTTGCTCGAACCGAAATCCCCGGGCGATGGGAACCAAGCCATGATGGAACTTGGCGCGACGCTGTGTACTCCAAAATCGCCGCAGTGTCTGCTCTGCCCCGTCGCGCAATTCTGCGAAGGGCGCAGGCTTGGCATCGCCGAATCCCTGCCCGAAAAACGGAAGAAACGCGCCACCGTGGAAGTCACGCTGGCCGCTGCGGTATTCGCGGATGGAAAAAGGCAGACACTACTGTTTCCACCGCCGAAAAATACAAAGGAGAAAGCCTCGGCCGATCACGTGCCGACGTTGGTTTCGAGAATGTGGCATTTCCCGACACTCTCGCTGGCCGGGGAACCAGCCGGGAAACTAAGCGCGTTCCTCAGAAAACTCATGCCGGGCGCTGCTAGCCGCAATTGGCGACTCGTCCCGGCCGGCAAGGTTCGTCACGCGGTGACGTACCGCGCCATCACCCTCTTGCCCTTCCTTATCAAGGTGCAAAGACTCCCGCGCGTCCCCGGCGCGAGACAGGTTCCTCTCGGTGACATCTCCAGCCTCCCTGTTTCCAACCTCACCAGGAAAGTCGCCCGCGCCGCTCTGGCAGCGGCAGCTTCCGTTCCAGCCAAGTATTGAGGGTTATCCTTTCGTCTACCCTCGTTTTCACCCCGCCCCGCAGGTGCTACGATAAAAAGTCCGCCATGGCCACATCCATCGCCACCGCGAGTGACCCCGCGCTGCCTGCCGAGCGTTTCTTCCGCGCCTCGCTTTCACTGCTCATCCTCACTTCGACCGTCACGCTCGTGAGCACCGGCAAACTCGACGTCCTTACCAGTTTTGCTGCTCCACTCATCGTGCTGTACAAGGGCTTCCGCTCGTGGCATGGACGCCCGGCCGAACTTTCGCCGCGCTCCGCAACCTGGTGGGTGCTCGCTTACCTGGCATTCTTCCCGGTGGACGCCCTGTTTCTCTCGCGTTTCTCTGTTGGAAATTCATCCAATCCGCCGCTATTCGCCGCCCTTCTGGGAGTGGTGCATTTTCTGATTTTCGTCACCATCGCCCGCTTCTATAGCGCTGTCACGGACCGCGACGCGCTCTTTCTCTCGATGCTCTCTTTTGCCGGTATTCTCGCCGCAGCCGTTCTTACCGTCGATACCACCTTTCTGATTCTCTTTTTCATCTTTCTCCTGTTTGGTGTTTCCACTTTCGTGGGGATGGAATTGCGTCACGGAGCCGTCGGCGCGGTTTCGCCGGCACTCCATGTGCACCCCGAGCGCGATCGAAGATTGAATCGCGCGCTGAGTCTTTCCGCTCTCACTGTGGCCACGGGATCCATCGTCTTAGGTAGCGTGCTGTTTTTCTTTTTTCCGCGTTTCAGCGCCGGGTATCTCGGCCGCGCCAGCTTCAACACCTCGCTCATGTCCGGTTTCACGGAAAACGTCGAGCTCGGTCAAATCGGCGAGATCAAAAAGGATTCCGCAGTGGTCATGCGCGTACAAACAGGAAAACCGATTGGTTACGACCGGCTGCGCTGGAGGGGCATCGCGCTTACGACTTTCGATGGCAGGCGGTGGACCTCCTCGGAGCACAACCCTCAAAGATTGCAGCCGGGTGAGGATGGCTGGATTTATACCACGGATTCGACACCCAATCCGCATGAGCCGGGCATGTTTTACACCGTGTACCTTGAGCCACTGGCCACCGATGCTATTTTCGTTCCCGGCAAAGTCACCCGTCTTCGCGGCAATTTTGCCGGCGAAGGCGGAAACTCGTATGCCGGGATGCACCGGACTTCGATCCTTCGGGATTCCACCGGCACCCTTTTGAATCCCTCGCACAATTACACGGCCGTACGGTACGCCGGTATCTCAAGGTTGCCTCCGCTGGATGCGGCCAAACTCCGCGCGGCTTCAGCGGACTATTCGCCGGATATCACGGAAACGTACCTGCAGCTCCCCCAGCTTGATCCGCGTATCCCGGAGCTTGCCAAGCAGATCACGAAAAACGCCCGGACTCCTTTTGACAAGGCGCTGGCGATCGAAAGCTACCTGCTCAACGGTTTCACGTACACCTTGAATCTGGCTGGGAAACCCGGAGACGATCCGCTCGCTCATTTTCTTTTCGAGACTCGCGCGGGCCACTGCGAATACTTTGCTTCGGCAATGACCATCATGCTGCGCACGCTTGGCATTCCTTCGCGCGAAGTCAATGGCTTCCTACCGGGCGAGTACAACGACCTGGGCGGAGATTACATTGTCCGCGCAAGCGACGCGCACAGCTGGGTGGAGGTCTACTTTCCCGGCATGGACTGGCAAACATTCGATCCCACGCCGGCGGCTCCCGAAAACGAGACCGGCTTCCTCTCGCGCCTAGGAAAGTACGCCGACTGGATGGAGATTACCTGGAGCGAATGGGTAATCGGCTACGACTTCGCCCACCAATTAGTCCTGGCGCAGAATCTGCAGCGGGACTCGCGAAATTGGAGCGAATCTGCGCGCAATTGGTTCGAACGAAAGCAGCGCGCCGGTAAGAAATGGATGAAGTCGCTGCAGCCTCAGCGTGGCGTGCTGGGCTATATGCTGCCGATCGCGCTGGTGCTATTTCTGGCGGCATTGCGTTTCAATGTTCTCGCTGAACTGAGCCGCCGCGTCCGCCTGTTCTTTCAATTGCGGGGATCCAAAGTGGTCCGCGCCGATCCCCAGCTTGCATCGCGGCTCTACGCGGAACTGCTTCGAATACTCGCGCGCCGGGGACTGATGCGAAGTGTGTCGCAGACACCGTTCGAATTCGCGGCCGCCGTGGACTCACCGAATCTCGCACCCGCCGTGCGGGAATTCACGCAGCTCTACGGCCAAGCGCGCTTCGGCGGCGCGCCTTGCGATACCACGCGCTTGCGCCAGCTCCTCGACCAGATTCGAACGGCATTGCGCGGGCGCTAAAGACAATTTCCATCCTGCCAAGAAGGGACAGAGCGGTGTTGCGCCCCTACAAAATACGCGGATGAACGGCGCGTGTTACAATTAAAGATTGCGCAAAGGTGCAAATTTACAGCCTATGACCAAGGTCGGATTCGTCAGCCTGGGATGCCCCAAGAACCTCGTAGACAGCGAGGTAATGATGGGTATTCTTGCGCGCGAAGGCTACGAACTGACGCCGCGCGCCGATGAAGCGGAAATTCTGGTCGTCAATACGTGCAGCTTTATTGAAGCGGCGCAAAAAGAGTCCGTGGACGCCATTCTTGAGATGGCGGAGCACAAGAAATTCGGCGCGGCAAAAAAACTGATCGTGGCGGGCTGCCTGGTCGAACGTTATCGCGCGCAGATTCTGGAGCAGGTGCCGGAAGTGGACGCGGTCATCGGCACCGGCGAAGTCGCACGCATTATGGAAGCGGTGGAAGGCGAGCTTCGCGTGCTCCCCGCGCAGCCGCCCGCGTTTCTCTATCACCACCTGACTCCGCGCATCGTCACCACGCCGAAATACGCGGCGTACATCAAAATCGCGGAAGGATGCGATCATCCCTGCACGTTCTGCATCATTCCGCAGCTTCGCGGCGCTTTTCGCAGCCGGCGATTCGAATCGGTGATGCGCGAGGCGGAGAATCTAGCGAGGGCCGGAGCGCGGGAAATCACGCTGATCGGGCAGGACACGACTTCTTACGGCGAAGATCTCGGCCGGCGTGACGGCCTCGCGCAACTCCTGGAAAAACTTGCCGAAACCGACGACTTGCTGTGGGTACGATTCTTGTACGCCTATCCGAATCGCGTCACGCAGAAATTGCTGGACACCATCGCGGCGCACCCGCGCCTCGCCAAGTACATGGACATGCCGCTGCAGCACGCCAGCCGCAAGGTACTGGCGCGGATGAAGCGCGGTTCGAACGGCGAAGCGTTCTTGAAATTGCTGGAGCGCATTCGAACGACAATTCCCGGAGTTTCGCTGCGCACATCGTTCATCGTGGGCTTCCCGGGCGAGACCGAAGCCGATTTCGAGGAGCTGTGCGATTTCGTGAGGACCGCGAATCTCGACTGGATGGGGGTCTTCGAATATTCCGACGTGGACAATGCGGGAAGCTACTCGTTTGATGAAAAGGTAGACGCAGAAACGATCAACGATCGCCGCAACCGCTTGATGGCCATTCAGAAGAAAATCTCGCGGGAGAATCTGCGAGGGAAGTATTTGCGCGCAAAGCCGCGCGCGTCGAAGGACCGCACTTTCACCGCGCTGATCGAAGGCCCTTCGAAAGACAATCCTCTCATATGGGAAGCGCGCCTCGAAGGCATGGCTCCGGAGATCGACGGGAAGCTGTACCTCACTGACATTGAATTGCCCGGCGGAGAAGTCGCCGAAGCCGGCGACATCGCCCGCGTTGAAATTACCAAGACGGACGCCTACGACCTGGTCGGACGCGTCACCGAAATTCTGCCCCGGTCTGCCGAAGGGGCCGGCGCGGGCGCTGCGCCAATGCCGCCAATTGCGGCCGCCGAGAAACTTCATCGCATCGCCACTGGGGCACCCCTCCGCGTCCTGGGCTGAGCTATACTTTCCTTTCGAAGATACCGTTACGTTGGCTTCTGCGATTTCTGTGACCTTCGTGTAAAATCTTTGAACACAGAGCGCACAGAGTTCGCAGAGAAGAAACGAATCGCGCGATGAAGCACAAATGCCCGATCTGCAAGACGGAGACCGACTCTGCGGTCCACGCGGACTTCCCTTTTTGCTGCGAGCGCTGCCGGGAACGGGACCTGGGCAATTGGGCCAGCGAGAAATACGTGGTGTCCGAACCGGTCTTCAATGAAGAAGACACCGGTGAAGGCGAGGGGAATACCGTCATCCTTCCTTTAGACAACGATGTGGATAACCCGAATGACGCCGACCATTGAAGCCACGGCAGCGCCCGAGACACGGCGCAAGAAACCGAGGCTGGCGCTGGCGATCGCCACTGTTTTCGGCGTGGGATACCTTCCCAAGGCGGCGGGGACACTCGGCTCACTGGTTGGAATTGCTGTTGCGATTCTTACGCATCCCGTTAGTCTGCTCACGATCATTGGGCTGCTCTTCTTTAGTCGCGTCGGCCTGGGCTTTGATGTGCCGATGTTCAGGGGGCATACGGTACCGGTGCTCGTTCTCATTCCCTCTTTGCTAGCCCTCTTAATTATTGGCCTCCTGGGAGTGTGGAGCAGCTCCCGCGCCGCCACTTATGCGGACCTCAAAGACCCGCAACACGTCGTGATAGACGAAGTCTCCGGCATGCACTTAACTCTTGTGCTGGCGATCATGCCGCTGGGGTTGCCGACGGGACTCTTGCCAGCCGACGAGGCTACGGACTTCGGCCTCTACTCCGCGTTGAGTTTGCTCAATTGGAAATATCTTTTGCTCGGTTTTATACTTTTTCGCGTGTTTGACATCTGGAAGCCATGGCCGATCCGCCGGCTGGAAAAACTGCCCGGGGGCTGGGGAATCATGGCCGATGACTGGATGGCCGGGATCTACGCTGCAATCCTGCTGCGCGTCGCGTTACACTTTGGTCTGTTCGCGTTTCACATTGGTCTGGTATGAAATTCGGCTTCGGCTCGTCGGCAGAAAAAAACGGCATTCCGCAGATTGAGAGAGTTGCGCCCACGGCGGCTATTCCTGGCGGAGAGATCACCATTCACGGGCGCGGCTTCGTCTCGGGCGCACAGCCGCGCCCGGTGGTGCGCTTTGGCGAAGCCGAAGCCAGCATCGCGCTCGCCAGTGAGAATCGCCTGGTGGCGCGCGTTCCGGAAGGCGCGAACGGCGGAGTGGTGCGCGTCGCCACGGCCGGCCACGAAAGCCAGCCGCACCCCGTACACATCGGCCTGCAAATCGCGGACAACCTTCATCCCGTGGCAAATCCCGCGGTCGATCTTGACGGCAACATTTACGTCACGTTTTCCGGTCCGCGGGGCCAGCGTGTTCCCGTTTCGCTTTACAAAATCACCGCGAATTACAGCGTGAAGCCGTTCATCACTTCGCTGATGAATCCCAGCGGTCTAGCGCTCGATCGCATGGGCAATCTGTTCGTCTCCTGCCGCAACGACGGAACGATTCATCGCATCACGCCCGAGGGCCGCGCCGAGCAGTGGATCGAAGGCATGGGCGTCGCCACCGGCATCGCGTTCGATCACAAGGGCAACCTGTACGTTGGCGACCGCAGCGGCACGGTTTTCAAGATCAGCCCGAGCCGCGAGATTTTTGTCTTCGCCACACTCGAGCCCTCCATCGCCGCGTATCACCTAGCGTTTCATCCCAGCGGCGATCTGTACGTTTCGGGACCGACGACGTCCAGCTTTGACCGCATCCACAAAATCACGCAGGGCGGCGATGTAAGCGTTTTCTTCCGTGGCCTCGGGCGGCCGCAGGGCCTGGCTTTGGATCGCGACGGAAATCTCTATGTGGCGGCCTCTTACGCCGGGCGCCGCGGCATCGTGAGGATCACGCCGCAAGCTCAGGCCGATGTCGTGCTCAGCGGCTCCGGCATTGTGGGTATGGCGCTCCAGCCATCGGGCCGCGCGATTCTCGCCACCACCGACGCCCTCTTCACGCTCGATTGGGACGTGCGCGGCTTGCCATTGACCGGATAATTGAACAGATGAAAGCGGAAATCATCGCGGTTGGTTCGGAACTTCTGACTCCGGACCGCGTGGACACCAACTCGCTCTTCCTGACCGAAGAGCTGAACAAGCTTGGCATCGAGGTGGTGCGCAAATCGATCGTCGGGGACAATCGCGACTATTTGAGCGCCGCATTCAAGGAAGCGCTGGAGCGCGTCGAGCTGGTCATCGCGTCGGGCGGACTGGGTCCTACGGAAGACGACCTGACACGTGAAACCGTCGCGGAGCTTCTGGGCCGCAAGCTGCACCTTAACAACGAGATTCTCCGATACATCGAAGGCCGATTCCGGCAGCTCGGCCGAGAGATGCCCGCGGTGAATGTGCGGCAGGCGATGGTGCCGGAAGGCGCGGAAGTGCTCGAGAATCCGCGCGGCTCGGCGCCGGGGCTATGGCTCGAAGACGCGGGGCGCTGCATCGCGCTGCTACCCGGTCCTCCACGCGAATTGAAGCCCATGTACCAAGAGCAGGTTTTGCCGCGGCTGCAGCGGCGCAGCTCGAACATGCGGATGTTTCACCGGGAATTGCGCGTCGCGGGCATGGGTGAATCGAGCGTCGAGCAGCGCATCAGGCCCATTTACACGCGGTATGCCGGCCTGAACACCACGATTCTGGCCGCGCCGGGCGAGATTCAGATCCATTTGCGGGTGTGGACCGACGACGCGGCGCACGCGCAAAAAACGCTGGACGAAATCGTGCAGGGATTCGAGATCGCGCTGGCCGACCGCATTTTCTCGCAGGACGGTTCTTCGATGGAAGAAGTGGTGGCGGGTCTTCTGACGAGGAACAACTCCACCATCTCCGCCGCGGAAAGCTGCACGGGCGGCTTGCTCGCGCAGCGGCTGACGAGCATCGCCGGCAGCTCATCGTATTTCCTGGGTGGAGTGGTGAGTTACAGTAACGAGCGGAAGACGGCGTGGGCGGATGTTCCGCCGGAACTGATCCAGTCCAAAGGCGCGGTCAGCGGTGAAGTGGCGATCGCCCTTGCCGACGGTATCCGCCGCCACGTCGGCAGCACGCTGGGCGTGGGGATTACCGGCATTGCGGGCCCGGGTGGCGGCAGCGATGAAAAGCCCGTGGGCACCGTGCATATCGCGCTGGCGCATGCCGGTGGCGTGAAAGAGCGCGGCGTGCTCTTTCCCGGAGATCGCGAAGCTATCCGCTGGCATGCGTCGCAACTGGCGCTCGATCTGGTGCGCATCCATTTCCTTTACAACGCCGGGGAGCCGCCGGCACGCAGTGCCAAAAGGTCTTGACCCCCAATGCGTCTGTTCGTCGCGCTGGAGCTTCCGGCCGCAGTGCGAGAAAATCTCGGGGCCTTGCTCAAGGCCCTTCGCGCGGTTTCGCCGCAAACTCGCTGGGTGCGTCCGGAGAATCTTCACCTGACGCTCAAGTTCATTGGTGAAGTGCCGGAAACAGAATTCGCAGTGATTCGAAACGCTCTCGCCGCCGCGCGCTCCGACCAACCTGTTGCACTCGAGTTTCGCGGGCTCGGCTTTTTCCCCAACGAAAAACGCCCTCGCGTTTTCTGGGCGGGTATCGAGGCTTCGCCGAATTTGAAAACTCTGGCGGCCGAAATCGACCGCGCGATGGAAAAACTTGGCATCCCGTGTGAACAGCGGCCTTTTTCGCCGCACCTGACGCTCGCGCGGTTCGAGCCTCCCGAGCTGCCGGAAAAACTTCGCTCCGCGATCGAGGAAAATGCGGCACGAGAGTTTGGTTCGTTCCGCACCAACCAATACCAACTGATCGAAAGCAAGCTGAAACCGTCCGGCGCGGAGTACACTACCCTCGAAAGTTTCCCGTTTGCGGCGGCGGAGGCCTAACGGAGCATGCTGGAGATCTCGATCACAGTCTTTCTGATCCCTTTTGCCGCGTATCTTCTTGGCTCGATTCCTTTCGGGCTGCTCCTCGCGAAATTATTCGGCGGCGCGGACTTGCGCAAATCCGGCAGCGGCAACATTGGCGCAACCAACGTCGCTCGCGTCGTGGGGCCGCTGGCCGGATTTCTCACGCTGGCCTTCGACACCGGGAAGGGCGCGGCAGCCGTCTGGCTCGCCGGCCAGGTCACCAACGAAAGCGCCACCTTGATGATGATTGCCGCTTTCGCCGTATTGCTCGGACATTGCTTTCCGGTATGGCTCAAGTTCAAAGGTGGTAAAGGCGTGGCCACTGCACTTGGCGTGTTTCTTGCCCTCTGCCCGCTAGCAGCCGTCAGCGCCCTGCTGCTGTTCCTACTTTGTGTAGCCTATTGGCGCTACGTTTCGCTCGGTTCCATCGCGGCGGCCGCGGCCATGCCGCTGCTTATCTATTTTCTGTGGGCGCCGCGTCATGCGCCGCCGATCATCGTTAACGTGGGAACGCTGGCCATCGCGCTGCTGGTGATTTACAAGCATGACGGCAACCTTCAGCGCCTCGTGGAAGGCACCGAGCCGCGCTTTTCCTTTAGCAAGAACAAGGAAACGGAATGACGAAGATCGCGATTCTCGGCGGCGGCGGCTGGGGTACGGCGTTGGCAATCGTTCTTTCGCGCAGCCGCAAGCTCCACGAAATCTCGCTTTGGGTGCACAACGCTGGACTCGCCGAAGCGATCCGCCGCGACCGTGAAAATAAAACGTATCTTCCCGGGTCGAAATTGCCTGAGAAGGTTCGCGTTCATCCTCACTTGGAAGCCGCGCTCTCTGGCGCGCAGGTCATCCTCGGTGCCATGCCCTCCGGCCGTGCTCGCGCCGTTTACGCTTCTGCGCTGCCCTTTGCCCTTGCCGGCGCAAGTTTCGTCAGCGCCAGCAAGGGCCTCGAGCCATCAACGCACCTGCGGATGAGCGAAGTGATCGCGCAGATCGTCCTGCCGAAATTTACGCCGCGCATCGCGGTGCTTTCCGGACCATCGTTCGCCGCGGAGGCCGCTCGCGGCGAACCTACGGCCGTCGTTCTGGCCTCGCGGGATGCCGCGCTCGCCGCCGAGCTGCAGGAAGAGTTTGCCGGGCCAGCGTTCCGTCTCTATACCAACGACGACGTTCTGGGCGTGGAGCTCGCCGGCGCGATGAAAAATGTGATGGCAATTGCCGCGGGCGCGTGCCATGGGCTCGGTCTTGGCACGAATGCTCTGGCGGCGCTGATCACCCGCGGCCTGGCCGAGATGGCCCGTTTGGCGGTGGCGCTGGGGGCGCGGCCCGAGACGCTTAGTGGTCTGGCAGGATTGGGCGATTTGGTTCTCACTTGCACGGGCTCGCTCAGCCGCAATCGATTCGTTGGAATCGAACTGGGCAAAGGACGTACTCTGAGTGAAATCCTCGCGAATATGCGCATGGTTGCCGAAGGCGTGAATACCGCCGCGCCGTTGCTGGCGCTGGCCCGCGAGCATCGGTTCGATATGCCCATCACGGAACAAGTTGACGCTATTCTGCATGCGGGCAAGTCTCCCAAGGACGCTATTCGCGACATCATGGAGCGGCCTTTGAAGCGGGAATAAGCGCGGGGCGCGGCTTTCAGTCCTAAATTGTTAGTGCGAAGTGGAGGAATGGGGTTTGACGGTGGCTATGAACACGGTCTGCTGGATCGTCTCTGCTGCCGGGCGGTCCTCGAAAGTCGGCAATACGTTTTCAGGTCTTGGTTGTCAGCTGGCAATGAACTCCAGACTGTGGTACGCGATTTCAACCACTGAATTCTGACAACTGTCACTTTTTTGGCCGCTAGTACCAAAGTTCCAGTTGCACATGCGCAACTCGGAGCGCTGCCGGACCGCCTAAGTACCTCAAGTTCTCCTAGAATGAATAGTAGAGATGTCGCTGGATACCAAATCTCGTTGGGGACGTGTGCGCGCCGGGCGCGTGCGAATCCTTTGGCTCTTTCTGGGCGCATTTTTGCTGGTCAGCACGCTTCCCATCGGCCTCTACCACCGCCAGGTATTGCAGCTTAGCCAGGACAAGCTGGTGGATACGGAGCTCGTGCAGCAAACCGATCTGACCCGGTCACTGGCGCAGGAAATCGAGTTATTCGAATCCAACCTGACGCAACAGCTCCTGAGCGAACGCCAGATTCTCGCGCTGACGGGTCTGATCGATAACGTCGAAGATCCGGCGGTAGAACCCAAGGTCACTACCTTGCTGGAAAATTTTGTCGACAGCAATCGCAATACGTTCATTTACTTGACGGCGGTCGGGAAGTCCGGAAAAGGCACGAGCGCGTCGCAGGGAAATTTCCGGGCCGAGCAGGATCCGTTCGTGGCGAGGGCGCTGCAGCGGGCCTTCATCACCTGCCTGCAGTCGAAGCAACTGCAGGTGGTCAAGTTTCGCAGCGATCCTCTGGCATTGGCTCCGGAAAACCGGCCGGCCTTCGTCGTGGCCGTGCCCTTGAAAGACGTGAACGACAACTTTACGGGAATGCTGGCCGCGGTCGTTTCCCTGGAACCCATCCTTCATCGTTTGCAGGAAGCCAGTGTGAGGGGACGCACCGTTTTTCTAGTGGATCACAACGGCCGCCTCGTGGCCCACCCGGAGACGAAAAACTTCGTTCCTGGCGCGGACGTCAGCAGCAATTCACTTGTGGCAAAAGTGAAGGCGCTGCCGCAGGAGCTCCGCAACACGGAAACGGTGCGCTTTACCGAAACGGACAAGAAACACCCGGTCGAGATGATCGGAACGTACAGTACTTTTCCTGAGGTAAATTGGGCGGTCATTGCGCAGCGGAGCCTCGATCAGGCGCAGAGCGACACCGGCGTCACCGAACTGAACCGGCAGGCGCTGGCGTTCGTCAGCGTGGTCACTCTGTCCGCCATTCTCGTCGGTTATTTCTTCGCGGTGGGCATCAGCGGGCCCATCCGCGGGCTGGCGGCCTCCACGCGGGCGATCAGCCGCGGCGAATTTCACCAACGCTCACCCGTACGGGGGGCCTCGGAGATCAGCGAACTCGCTGAAAACTTCAACAAGATGGCCGGCGACATCGAGGAATACATCGAGCGGCTGAAGGAAGCCGCCGAGGAAAACCGCGAGCTGTTCATCGGGTCAATCCGCATGCTTGCGGCGGCCATCGACGAAAAGGATCCGTACACGCGCGGTCACTCCGGCCGCGTGGCGAAGTATTCGACGCTGATCGGCCAGGAGTTGGGACTAACCACCGAAGAGTTGGACAAGCTTCGCATTGCTGCGCTGCTGCACGACGTCGGAAAAATCGGCGTCGAAGACCGCGTGCTAAAAAAGCCCGGCTCGCTCACGCCCGAAGAATTCGGGTTGATGAAGCAGCACACCGTGAAGGGCGCGAACATCATGCGCCCGGTTTCACAGTTGAAGGAAATGCTTCCGGGCATCGAGCTTCACCATGAGCATATGGACGGCCGCGGTTATCCTTACGGCCTGCAGGGCCAGCAGATCCCGCTGATGGCGCGCATCATCGGCGTGGCCGATACTCTCGATGCCATGACCACCAACCGCCCTTACCAGACGGCGATGGAACTGGACTACGCAATGAACCGCATCCGGGCCCTGACCGGCTCAAAATTCGATGATGTGGTGGTGACTGCTCTCGAATCCGCCGTCAACGCCGGCAAGCTCCGCCTCAGCGCCGTCGAAGTTCACGTCTAATCTGTTTGCCGATCCATTTCATGGAGGCACAGGCGAAGGGCTTCCCAATGCGGTCGGAACAAGCCCGATTCAAGTTAGCCGCTTTGCGACGAAGAAATGAACTTCTTTGCAGGATAGCCATGTGGGGATTCCTGATTATCATGCTTGCACTGCTTTTCATGTTCTTGCCTATCACAACGGACACTCACCGTTCGGTGCCTGTAGATCGGCCCCAGGCTTACCACTCTGATTCCATGCCTGGCGCTCTGAGCGAAGACGCTATACAGATCAGCGTAACGCGTGATGGTCAGGTTTACTTCGGTAAAGATCGGATTATGCTCCAGCACTTACCGGAAGAAATCCGCCAGGGAGTGCGAAATGGCGCAGCGAACAGGATTTACCTGAACGTGGACGCACGCGCAAAGTATGGCGAAATCATCGCGGTTTTGGTCCAGATCCGGCTAGCAGGGATAGAAAACGTCAGCTTCCTCACCGAAAAACCGTAACGCTGGAACCCGCACTCCACAAGACGTACGCGGCCCGCAAAAGGGGCTTCTGCTACAATTTAAGATTGTGCATCGATTGAAGCACCCAACCGTATGATTTCTCTCTTTGGCAAGAATGAACCGGAGCCGACACTTCTTGAGCGGCTGAAGAAATCCGTCAGCAAGACCAAGGTGGCGCTCTCCGAGACCGTCGATACGATTTTTCTCGGCGAGCGGAAGATCGATTCTTCGATCCTCAAGGATTTGGAGACTGCACTTCTCTCCGCTGACTTGGGTGTGAAGCCGACGCGCGAAATTCTGGATGCAGTGCGTGAAAAAATAGACCGCAACGCGCTCGCGGACGCCGCGCAGCTCAAGCGCGAGATCAAGTCGCACATCATTCGAATTCTGAACGCGCCCGTCCGGCCGGACCTGGCGGCTGGAAGCGGCATTTCCACGTCGCAGAATGGCAGCGGCACGCGCGTGATTTTCATCGTTGGCGTCAATGGCGCGGGCAAGACCACCAGCATCGGGAAGCTCGCAAACAGGCTTCGCCAGGAAGGACAGAGCGTCGTGCTTTGCGCCGCGGACACGTTTCGCGCCGCCGCGGTCGAGCAACTGGAAATCTGGGCGCAGCGCATCGGCATCGAGGTCATCAAGCAGAAATCCGGCGCCGATCCGGCGGCGGTAGTCTACGATGCGGTTGCCGCCGCCAAGGCGCGCTCGGATGATGTCGTCATCGTCGATACAGCGGGGCGCCTGCATACCAAATCAAACCTCATGGCCGAGCTTGAAAAAATGAAGCGCACCGCGGCCAAAGTGATTCCCGGCGCGCCGCACGATGTTTTGCTGGTTCTCGACGCCACCACCGGGCAGAACGGGCTTGCTCAGGCCCGTGAATTCACTTCCACCGTCGCTGTCACCGGCATCATCCTGACGAAACTTGATGGCACCGCCAAGGGCGGCATCGTTGTCGCGATCTCCCGCGAGCTTGGCCTGCCCATCCGCTTCGTTGGCATCGGCGAGCAGATCAACGACATGATCCCGTTCGACGCGGAAACCTACGCCAATTCCCTCTTCGACTGAACCGTGGACGCACACGCCATTCGCTTCATGGATCACGCGCTGGCGCTGGCCCGCAAAGGCACCGGCCTCGCCAGCCCCAATCCCATGGTGGGTTGCGTCATCGTGCGCGAAGGCCAGATCGTCGGCGAAGGTTTTCATCAGTACGAATGGCGCGACCACGCGGAAATCGTCGCGCTGAAGTCCGCCGGCGATAAGACGCGTGGCGCCACGCTGTACGTCACGCTCGAACCTTGCAATCACACCGGGCGCACTGGCCCTTGCACGGAAGCAATCATTGCCGCGGGCGTTCAACGCGTCGTCGCGGCCATGGATGATCCGAATCCCGCCAATTCCGGCCGTGGCTTTGAGCGTCTCCGCGCTGCAAGCATCGATGTCTTCACGGGTGTTTGCGAAGAAGAGGCGCGCCGTCTCAACGAAACGTTCGCGTGCTGGATTCGAACGAAGAAGCCCTTCGTTACGCTGAAGTCGGCAATGACCCTTGATGGGCAGCTCGCGCTGCCGCAATCCGGAAAAAAGAAGGGTAAGGACTCCGGAAAGCGTGATAACTGGATCACCTCGGAAGAGTCCCGCGCCCAAGTCCACCGCATGCGCCATGCTTCGGATGCGCTGCTCACGGGAATCGGAACGATCCTGACGGACGATCCGCTGCTGACCGATCGCAGCGGTCTCCCGCGCCGCAAACGTCTCCTCCGTACTGTTCTCGATTCGAAGCTGGGCCTTTCGCCAAGATCCCGCATCGTGAAAACCTCGGACGACGATCTCTTGGTATTCACCACTCTCCCAGTGAATTCACCGAAAGCGCGCAAATTGCAAGACGCGGGCGTTGAAGTTATCCACGCAAGAACGAAAAATGGCCGCATGGATCTGTCTTCCGTGCTCGCTGATCTCGGCCGCCGCGAAATTCTCAGTGTTTTACTAGAAGCCGGCCCGCTCTTAAATGGCGCGGCGCTCGCTGCGGGTATCGTTCACAAACTTTTTCTCTTCTACGCGCCGAAGATCGCCGGCGCAAATCGCGTCCCCTTCGCACTCGCTCCGAATCTCAGTCTTCCGCGGCTAACCATCGTTCGCACGCAGCAGTTCGGCCCCGATTTCGCTACTGAAGCTTATTTCGAAGACGTAGACAAGAAATAGACCGGGCTACGCGCCAATGCGAAGGACCGCGGCGCCGGGGATGGCATCGTTCTTAAGGGCATTGAGTGCACGGTTGGCATCCGCGAGAGGAAAGATTTGTACGTGTGTTCGAATCGGAATTTCAGCGGCAACGCGTAGGAAGTCCTCGCCGTCTTGCCGCGTATTGTTCGCCACGCTGCGAATCATGCGCTCCTGATACAACAGGTCGTAACTGAACGAGGGAATGGGGCTCATATGGATTCCGCCGAGAATGAGCGCGCCGCCTTTCTTGAGCGCCTTCAGCGCCGCCGGAACGATTTCTCCCGCCGGTGCGAATACGATCGCGGCGTCCAGCTTCTTCGGAGGTTCATCATAGGTGCCTCCGGCCCACGCCGCGCCCAACTCCAGCGCGAGTTTTTGGTGACGAACGTCACGCGTAGAAGCAAACACTTCCACGTTCCAGTGCCGTGCCGCCTGAATCGCCACGTGCGCCGCTGCGCCGAAGCCGTAAAAGCCCAGACGTCCGCCCGCTTTGATCCCGGAGAGCCGCAGCGACCGGAACCCGATGATTCCCGCGCAGAGCAGCGGTGCGGCCTGCTCATCGGGGAATCCTGCTGGAATGGGGTAGATGAAATCTTCCGGCGCAACGATGTATTCCGCATAACCGCCGTCCACGCTGTAGCCCGTGAATGTCGGGTGGTCGCAAAGATTTTCCGCGTTTGCCCGGCAATATTCGCAGGTTCCATCCGTGCGATGAAGCCAGGCGATGCCGGCGCGGTCGCCGATTCTGAAGCGCCGTGTGTTCTCCCCTTGCCTCTCGACGATACCCACGGCCTGGTGGCCCGGAATCACCGGTGATTTGCGCGGCGGCAATTCTCCTTCGATCACATGCAAGTCGGTTCTGCACACGCCGCAGGCGCGCACACGCATGAGCACCTCACCGCTCTTCGGCTGCGGCGCCGCGACTTCCCCGTATTCCAGCGGATTCGTTTCCATCGCAGCCGGCGCGCGCAACAAGCATGCTTTCATCGTGAGACCTCGGCGTTATTTCTGCCCTTCCGATGCGGACCAGTCTAGTGCTTTCTGCCTTGGACGCGAAATACTGTACACTCGGATTCGAGAGCGATCGGAATCACTATGTTCACCGGAATTATTGAGCACACCGGCGCGATTGAAGCGCTCGACCTCGAAGACGACGGAGGACGCGTCACGATTCATGCGCCGTCCGTCGCGCCGTCGCTCGCTGTTTCGAACAGCATCGCCGTGAACGGTTGCTGCCTGACCATAGTCGCTCTTCACGACTATCGGCTCTCCGCGGATCTATCCACGGAAACGATCCACAAGACTTCGTTCGGCGCAAAGGGTGGCGAGCTGAAAAAGGGTGCACGCGTCAATCTCGAGCAGCCGCTCACCGCGGGCAAGGAATTCGGCGGGCACTTTGTCCTCGGCCACGTGGACACCATCGGCCGCGTAACGCATCTCACCCCCGAAGGAGAAAATTGGTGGCTCGGAGTGCAGGTCCCGGCGGAATTCGCCCGCTACGTCGTGCCGAAGGGCTCGATCACCATCGACGGCATCAGCCTCACCGTAGCCCGCTGGCGGAACAACCTCGCGGAAGTCGCCGTGATTCCCTACACCTACGAACACACCAACATTCGCGACCGCAAACCGGGCGACGCGGTCAACCTCGAAGGCGATGTGCTGGGAAAATACGTGGAGCACCATTTGGAACAGGGCAACTTTGCTTCACGGGTGGATTCGCAACTCACCGTCGCGCGCCTCCTCGATGAAGGTTTCTGAAAGCGCTCCTCGATGCTCAAGCCGCTTCGCGGGCCTTCGCGCGGGCGCCGCGCCAATACAGCGTCAATCCCAGCACAATTGCGGCCACGGTTCCGCCAACTAGCTTCAATTCGAATCCCAACTTATCCGCCGAATCCCCTGGCGGCACCAGCGAAACCAGAATGCCAATCAATACGATCATCAAGCCCGTTCCGGAGACAATCCATACGCCTGCTTTGCCTCCCGGGATAAGCACAGCATCTTTGTTTGCGCGCCGGTCCGGTCGCGGATACAGCTTGATCGCCGCCGCAAACATATAGATGAAGGGGATGAAGTACAGAATGATGGTGGCATCCACGAGAAACTGATATGCACCACGCGTTGTCTCATTGACCTGGCTGATCAGCAGGATCGCGCACGATACGGTCGCTTGCACCAGGATCGATACGTAGGGCGTCTTCCAACGCGGATGAATTTTCCCGAACGCTGCCGGCAAGTAGCGGTCGATGCCAACCACGAAAGGCACGCGCGCAATCCCCGCCACCGTGCTGCCGACGCCGCCCGCGTTGCCGACGGTCACCACCACTGCGGCAAGAATTCCCAGCGCGCCGATTTTCAGCGCCATCGACCCCGCGGTAATTGCATGGAACACGCCGCTGGTGGTGGATACCTCGGCCGCGGGCACCAACGCCAGCACCGCAACCGTCGCCACGATGTACATCCCGGCAATCAGCACGCCTGATGCATACACCGCCCGCGGCAGCGTTTTCTGCGGATCGCGCACTTCCTGGCTCATCGCTGAAACAAGCTCGAGCCCGCTGAACGCAAACGCAATTTGCGACCAGAAGTTCACGGTGTCCCAATTCCAGACCGGCAACATGTTGGACCACGTGAAATGGGTCAGCGCTCCGTGCTTCGCCCACAGAATCGCCGCGATACCCAGCAGTGCCAGCAGCGGCAAATAAGTAGACACGCCCCCCGCATTCTGTAGCCATTTGCCGATGTTCAATCCGATGATATTCAGTCCGACGGCCACCACCAGCATGCCCACAGAGACGGAAAGCAAGAACATCCGGTTTTGCGAAAGCACCGCGCCATTTTCTCCGATGATGTACGCGCTCATCGCCGCGCTGGCCAGCAACAACCCCGGGAAATAAAACACCGTGTAAATCCAGTAGTTCCAGCCAGCCACGAAGCCGTGAAAATCTCCGAACGCCTCTTTGGCCCAGACGTAGAGTCCGCCCTCTTCCGGAAATCGCGATGACAATTCATTGATCACCAGCGCCGAAGGCACGAAAAACAACAGCGCCGCAAGAATCCACAAACTGATCGACGAAGTTCCATTGTGCGCTGCCGCCGCCACCCATCGAGGACCTAGAACCGTCGCGATGTTGAACAGCAGGACGTCCCAGAAGCCCATTTCCCTGCGAAGCTGTTTGATTGCATCTGGAGGACCGTCCCCTGTCTGACTCACAGAGTCACGTCCAGCGCGGGAATCAATTCATCCAGCAGGCGGAAATTCTTGAGGAAGGGATCGCTTGAATTCTCAAAATCGGCCCAGGGTCCGAAGAAGGTTACGCGGCCTTCCTGGAGAAAGACGACCACGTCGGCGAGCCTTTTTGCCAGATGCGTGTCGTGCGTCACGACGATCGATGTCTTTTGAAACGCCTTCTTAAGACGCAGGATCAATTCGCCCATGTGCCCCACCATGATCGGGTCGACCATGGTCGTCGGCTCGTCGAACAAGATCGCCTCGGGATTCTGCGCCAGCGCGCGCCCGATGGCCACCGCGCGCTTCATCCCGGTGGAAAGTTCGCTCGGTAATTTGTCGAGGACGTCGTCCACTTCCAGCATCTGCGCGATTTTCATTACGTATTCTTCGACATCCTCATCGGTCATACCAGGCTGCCCTTCGAGCGGGAATGCCATGTTATCGCCAACCGTGAGCGAGTCGAAGAGCGCGCCGGATTGAAAGACCATGGTCACCTTGCGCCGCACTTCTGCGAAGTCCGCTTCCTTGAATTCGGTGACGTCCTCTCCATCGATGAAAATCTGTCCCGCGTCCGCTTTCAGGAAACCCATGATGTGCTTCAGCGAAACGGACTTACCCACGCCGCTGCGGCCCATGATCACGCAGGTCTCTCCGCGCTTTACCGCGAAGCTGACGTGATCGAGCACCAGGCGCTCGTCGAAGCTCTTGCACACGTCGCGGAACTCGAAGTAGTTGACCGGCTTCTCTTCGCTCACGGGCGCTCCGCTTCCAGAATCCGCCGCGCTTCCTCGTAATCCGCCGCCGTATTCATATTCCAGAACAATCGCCCCGCGCTATCAAATCGTTTCCAGTCCACCTCGTCAAGAACTTCCGCGTGGAGCAGTGCGATTCCTTCGGTCACTTTGCGCACGCCGCGTTCGAACCCGGAACGCAGCTTCGCCGCCGCGCTCGTTTGCCAGCAAGCGCAGAGCGGTTCGGGCCCAGACGCCGAGTGCGGAAAAACAACTTGCGCATTGCTTTTTGCCGCGCGCGCGCTAAGAAATACCAGCCACTCGGGCGTCAAGAACGGCATGTCGCAGCTTACGATCAGATTCCATCCCCTATCCGCAGGCCTCTTGGCCGCATTTTCGAGCGCAGTGATGATTCCACCCAGCGGTCCCTGCCCGGGCCAACCGTCCGCTACAAGCTGCGCTCCAAATTCCACATATTTATCGGGCGTCGCAACTAATCTCAGGTCTTTCGTCACGCTGCGCATCAGTTTCACCATTCGTGCCAGCATCGGCTGACCATCAAACTCCACCAGAGCCTTGTCCCGCCCAAATCGCGTGCTCCCGCCTCCCGCCAAAATGTATCCGGCGACTCTCGCTTCGCTTTTCCCAGCAGTCATTTTCCCGCTTTCTGCTCCATTTCTCCTCTTTCTACCCTCGCTTGCTCTCTCTGTTCTCGCGGTGTTAGTTTCTTACTTAGCCCACCGCAGGACTGACCTTTTCAAGCCGTCCGCGCCCTTCTGTTTCTTTTACGAGAGCTGGTTGCAATACCCATCTCAGTTCCTTTAGAATCAGCAGCTTATGGGAACCAAAACGAAGTTTTGAAATGACTTCTAGCAACCGAATACTGACTACTCCTCCTCCAGCGGTTCTCTGCCCGGCCGCCGGATCCCCAGCTCGCGCAATTTCTCCTGCAGACTCTGCCGGTGCAGCCCGATCGTCGCCGCGGTTCGCGAGACGTTCCAGCGATGCTCCGCCAGTTGCCTGGTCAGGTAGGCCACTTCGAATTTTCGCTTGGCCTTGCGAAAATCTCGTTCGCCAATTCCGCTGTAGTGCTCGTCGCCGCGATGCTTCAGCGAGGTCGACTCGCCGTGCACCACCTCGCCGGGCAAATCTTCGACGCCGATCTCGTCGCCGCGGGAAAGCACCAGGCTTCGTTCCAGCGCATTCTTCAACTCGCGCACATTGCCCGGCCAGTCATATTTCTCAATTGTGGTCATGGCGTCGCGCTTGAGCCCCGCGGTCCGCCCCAGCCGCGCACCATGCATTTGCAAAAAAGTCTCCGTCAGCAACGCAATATCTTCTTTGTGAGCCCGCAGCGGCGGCAGGTCAATGGTCACCACGCGGAGCCGGTAGAACAAATCCTCGCGAAACTTTCCACCACGAATCTCCGCCTGCAAATTGCGGTGCGTCGCGCTGATCACCCGGACGTCCACCGGAATCGACTGCGTGCCGCCGAGCCTTTCGATGGTGCGATTTTCCAGCACGCGCAACACTTTGGCCTGCGTCACCGGATTCATGTCGCCGATCTCATCCAGGAAAATCGTTCCGCCCGAGGCCAGTTCGAATTTCCCTTTTTTCTGCTGCGCTGCGCCGGTAAACGCGCCGCGCTCGAAACCAAATAATTCCGATTCGATCAGCGTTTCCGGCAGCGCCGCGCAATTCACCGCAACATAGGCTTTGCCGCTTCGCGGCGAGCGCGCATGAATCTCCTGCGCCAGCAAATCCTTTCCCGTGCCACTCTCTCCCAAAATCAGCACCGTCGAATCCGTCGCCGCCACGCGGTCCGCCATTTCGAACGCCCGCCGCATCTCCGCCGAGCGGCCGATCATCTGGCCGAATTGTCCTTCGGTCGTCAAACGCCGCCGCAGAGCGTCATTTTCTTTTTCAAGTGTCACCAGCTTCAGCAGGTTCGACACGCGCTGCCGCAGCTCTTCCAGCTCGAAACCCTTCACTAAGTAGTCCGCAGCGCCAAGCTGCAGCGCTTCGACTGCCGTCTTGGCGGTGTCCAGCGCAGAAACCATTAGCACCGGCACTTCGCCCCCTTGCTCGCGCATCCAGCGCAGAAACGATAGCCCGTTCTGGCCTGGCAACACCACATCCAACAACACCAGGTCCGGTCGCTCGCGAGCAAGTGCTTCTCGCGCCGCTTCGGCCGAATCCGCCTCCGCGATCCGGTACTTGGCCTCCAGCGCTCTGCGCAGCCCGTATCTTGCCGCGGGTTCGTCATCCACGATCAAAATGGTCTTCATGATTCTCTTTTCCTTACTTCGTTACTTCGTTGCTTCTTGGTTTCTTCCATCGGTAGCGTCACGTGGAATCGCGTGCCGCGCCCGTTTCGCACGGGGCTCTCCCAATCCACCTTGCCACCGAACTCGGCCACGCGTCGTGCCACAATCGCCAGACCCAGTCCTGTTCCTTGCGACTTTGTGGTAAAGAAAGGCTGGAGAATTTTTTCTCGCAGCGCTGCCGGAATTCCCGGCCCATTATCTTCCACCGCGAGCGTACAAACTCCATCGTTCGAAGCAGCAGACACCATGACGTGCCCCCCGCGCGGCGTTGCCTCCAAAGCATTCACCACCAGGTTGGACACAATGTCGTTCACCGCTTCCGCACTAGCCGCCACCGATGCGCTCCCGCCGGAAACTTTTATTTGCATCTGCAGGCCTCGCCGTTCCGCCTCGTGCGACAAGAGGCCCGCCACCTCTTCCACGACCACTCGGGCATCGCAACTGCCAATGGCGCTTCCTCCCCGCACCGCTGGCCGGCTAAATTGCAGCAACTGATTCAGCTTCGTTGAGAGTCGGCCCACTTCTTCCAGCACCATCTTCGTTTCGGCACGCATGGAGTCGGGAAGCTCCGGATTCTCCAGTTGCACCTGCAATATGGTCTTCATGGATCCCAACGGATTCTTCAGGTTGTGCGAAATGCTCGCCGCCATCTGTCCCACCAGCGCCAGCCGTTCGCGCTCCGCCAATTCCCTTTCCAATCGCAGTTTCTCTTCAATCAGCCGGCACAAATCCAGTGCCCCTGGCAACTGTTCACACAAGAACTCTAGCGCCGCCCTCGTCTCGCCCGAAAGCGCAGCGCCGTGCGGCTCCGCTTCGAGCGCGGCCATCAGTTGGGACCCTTGCCGTAAAACAAAAACTCGGTCCCTCAGTGCTGCGGAGGCTGCCCGTTCCTCCGGCGTTCTCGACGACGGCCGCAATTCTGCTTTGCTCTGATCGACGAGCGTCAGGTTTACTGCTGCCAGCTCAAACACTTCCTTCACGCGCCCCTCGATGAAACGCACGAGTCCTCGCAGATTTCCCTGTCGCGCTTCCTGCTGAATCTCCGCCGTCAGCCGCTGGACGCGGTCCATTTCTCGGTGAGCCGTCTCCTGCAACCTGCGTCCGAGTGCGCGCTGGAGCGGTTCGATAAAAATCACCAACACGAATAGCAATACGGATGCCGAGGCTTCCGGCGGAAGAAGCGGTTCCAGCCAGGTGCCGACACGACGGACAAGGCTCAGGTACAGCAAGGCAAGGAAAGTGGCCGAAATGGCGTAGAGAAGATTCTTCTGCCGGCCGATCTGCAAAAAGTTATGCCGAAATACAAGATAGACAAGCACGCTGAAAGGCAGGATCGGGAGCAGCGAAAAAGCCGTAGCCAGCACCTCTGTGGTCCGCGGCTGCATAGGAAACGGTCCCAAATGCAAGCCATCGACCGCCAGAAAGGACGCCGCGAAAAATACCAACAGCGCGCAGTGAAAATAGCGCTGTGGCTTATCCGGGGCGGCCGTTGCGA
>QHZB01000216.1 GCA_003224525.1 Acidobacteriota bacterium
CCACTGCGAACATGGCGCAGTGGCTGACGGACGAATACAAGTTGACGCCGTCCGAGGCGGCGCAGGTGCTGGGCACATCAGCAGAATATAAGGTGAGCGAGGTGGCTGACCGCAACGCCGGCATCGTGCTAAAGATCAACAAGGAACGGCTGAAATCGCTGGCAAGTGCGGGGAAGTGAAAGAATAAAGACCGGGTCTGAAGACCCGCCACTACAAGGAGTGTTACGAGGTCTCAACGGTGCGTCGCGACTTGAAGAAACCGTTCATGGCCGAAAGAACCAAGAGGAGGCCGACGACGAAAATGGGCGCCCAGGGGATCCAATTCCAGACAGGCCGATCAATCATGGCTACCGACGGATTGGCGGGGTCGTACAAGACAATCACTGGAACATTTTTGCTTCCTGCGATCGAGTTTCCCAGCCAATCCTGAAAATGGACGAAGCGCTCGTTGGTGTGGAATTCGACGATGGGCATATACCCTGTCGAAGAAAATGATCCCGAAGAGCTGCGGAAATTCTCCTGCTTGTAGCCGACGATCCTTCCGGGCACCCTCGTGCCTTCGCGGATCAGATGAAAATGAGCGTGGCCCGTGAAATAGCCAAGGCTCAAGAGAAACAGTCCTGCGAGCACTTGCGGGATCCACGCGTAGCGGAGGATTTTTGCTTTGTTGCTGGTCAACCGCGCAACAAGTTCTTCGGCAGAAGGCAAGGCATTGCCTCAATCGGAGGCGGCCGTAGCGAGTCACGCAGGTATCCGCCTCTGAGCGCCAATGTAGCATGGCAAGGCGACGCGGCGTTTTCGCTGTTTCGAGATTTGTTCCTAAAAGCGAAGTGCAGCCGGCTTCGTCGTAGCTCTTTACATCGGCCCGGCCAGGACTTCTAGCGTGTCTGTGCCTCCCTTCACCCGCGCGTCGCGAGTCTTTGGAATAAGGGCCAAAGGCCCCGCATAACCCGACCCGGCCGATATAAGCGCCGCTCATCTATCTAGGCGCGACCCGCTACAAGAGCACTGAAAGACCCGCCGTCCGAGTCGTACCGTTGTACGACGCCGAGATCGTGGCGGAAGTTGAGAGGAGAACAATGGACGTGTTGACCGTGAAGGTCGCGCTGGTGGCTCCGGCCGGAACGAACACACTGGAAGGCACGCGGGCCGCGCCGTTGCTGCTGGAAAGTGCGACAGTCGCACCACCTGCGGGTGCTGCTCCGCTTAACGTCACCGTGCCCGTGGAAGTTTGTAGGCCGCCAATAACGCTCGTCGGGTTCAGCGTCAGCGACGAAACAGTAGCCGGTGGAGGAGGCGCAGGCGCCACGGCGATCGAGGCCGTCCGGTTCACGCCGCCGTAGGCCGCGGAGATGGTGACTGCAGTCGATGCGGTCACCGCACTGGTGCTGATCGTGAACGTCGCGCTCGTGGCTCCGGCCGCAACCGTCACGCTGGAAGGCACTGTGGCCGCAGCGGTGTTGCTGCTGGAGAGTGCGACAGTCGCACCACCTGCGGGTGCTGCTCCGCTTAACGTCACCGTGCCGGTGGAGGATTGTGTGCCTCCAATCACGCTCGTCGGGTTAAGCGTCAGCGACGAAAGTGTGGCCGGTGGAGGAGGTGCCGGCGCCACGGTGATCGAGGCCGTCCGAGTCACGCCTCCGTAGGCCGCGGAGATGGTGACTGCAGTCGATACGGCCACAGCGCTAGTGCTGATCGTGAACGTCGCACTCGTGGCTCCGGCCGCAACCGTTACGCTGGAAGGCACTGTGGCCGCAGCGGTGTTGCTGCTGGAAAGCGCGACTTGCGCTCCGCCTGCGGGTGCTGCTCCGCTCAACGTCACCGTCCCGGTGGAGGATTGTGTGCCGCCAATTACGCTCGTCGGGTTAAGCGTCAGCGAGGAGAGCGTGGGGGCTGGAGGAGCCGCAGGCGTCACGACGAGTGAGGCCGTCCTGGTTGCGCCGCCGTAGGCCGCGGAGATGGTGACTGCAGTCGATGCAGTCACGACACTGGTGCTGACCGTGAAGGTTGCGCTGGTCGCTCCGGCGGGAACCGTGACACTGGAAGGCACCGTGGCCGCCGCCGTGTTGCTGCTGGAAAGTGTGACTTGCGCACCACCCGCGGGAGCCGGCCCGCTCAGCGTCACCGTACCCGTGGAGGAATTCCCGCCGGCAACACTGGTGGGGTTCAGCGCCAGCGAGGAAAGGGAGAGGGCCGGAGCAGCTGAAGACTGCTCGAAGATCAAGACTGCGGGATTGGGATCGTTCAGAGAAACCGCCACAAACTTCGAGGCGGAGATCATATAGAAGACGGCGTTACCCCCTGTCCCGGAAGTGACCGTCATGGTTCCTCTGCCATTTGTTGGCGATGAGGCTACGGAGTACGTGGCTTTAAACGTTGCGCCGGAGACCGGTCCGCTTGGGACACCCATATCCTCGGCACCGGTGATATTACCCGTCGGGGTGGCACCGTCCGCCGAGAACTCGCCGGAGAAGACGACCACTCCGAACGCCGCCGGGTTGGTCGCAAAGCCAGCATACGTACCCTTCAGCGCACTATTGGTGAACGAACCGGCGGCCTGGGGTTCGCCGAACCCGAACAAGACATTGGAATCCGAGACGAAGAGGAAAATTTGATTCAAGTCCTCCAGGTAGGCAACCAGGCTGAATCCTCCAACCGTAATCGATGTACGCCCGTTGCTGGCCACACTGTACGTCCCCGGCGCATCGGTGAAGGCATTGGGCGCCCTGCAGTAGTTCTCGTCGTAGGTCAGAGAAAAGGCGCCATTGCCGTTGGCAGTGAGCAAACCCGCGCCCGCTTTGGGCACACTGCCTGTTCCACCACCGCACACGGAGCGTCCGGTGAGGTAAATCACCATGTTGCCGTTCAGCGAGGCGTTGGTGAAACCTCCCGCGGGGATTCGCTGCTGCACCACGACGCCATTTAGCAACGGGGTCGCAGCCGTAACCGGGTCACTCACCATCACAAACAGCTTTCCTGGATTCACGACGTAAAAGACGAAATCCAGGCTGTCGGGTGTTCCACCAAACGTGAAGGCGAGGTTCATGGTGCCCCGCCCCGTGACAGTGTTGGACACGGTGTAATTCGCTGCCGTAAAGGTCATCGAATAATCGGTGCCATAGGCGTTGACGTCCCCAGCTGCGCTCGTGAGAGTGCCTGTCCCGTTCGAAGTAAAACGGCCCGCGATCGCAGCGCGATTATTTGCGTTATCGAAACCGGCGACGCCAAACGCATAGTCACCCGTTATTCTGGCCGTGCTGTACGCAGTCGTGTCCACCTTTTCCATGGTCCCCGAGCCGATCGTCCCTGTCCCGCCTGTGGCGTCGATCTCGATGAACTGGGCATTGCCATTGGCCATCATCGCGAAGGCCAGCCTTGCGCCGCCGGGGATATTCAAAGTCATCACACCCCGGTTGTCGGCACCGATCGCGTACGTCCCAGTAAACGCTATGGCGGTTAGCTGCGAACCGGGTCCCACGCCGTTGGTGTCCAGTTCGCCGTTCGTGACATTTCCAGCCCCGTCCGCCGTGAATCTTCCTACGGCGGCAAAAACAACCGAGCCGTTCGCGTTCCCAGTGAGCCCGTTGAATGTAAAAGCGTAATTGCCATTCAATTCCGCGTTGTTCACCCCGTTCTGACCTTGAACTGTCGACGCAAAAACCAACGCGAAACACACCATTAGCAGAGCATTCAGCTTACGCATCTTTCCTCACATTCTGGTTAGGCGATTGAATCTGTCGTTCTTGTTGCGAACGTACGGTCTATGAGCGAGGCGCAGGGCGGAGGGCGCCAAGTATTAAACCAGGGTCACGCAAACTGTAGGCTCCAGGAACACTTAAGACTCACACCTCGGAGAGCTGCGCTTTTTCGGAAAGCATTGAGCTCTGGCATGAGATTCACAAGTTTTTGTTCACACGCGCTTAATTAATTCATTCACTTCTTCCTACTCTCGGCTAGCTTCGAGGCAGCTCGCCGCCGCACTATTTATGCTTTAGCGGCGACAGAGAGGCAATCGGGTGGATGCTGTAAAACCAAGTTCGGGAATTACCTAAGACAAAGACAATTACTGGGCGGGCCAATTAAGGAAGGGATCTGCTGCTGGCCTGCGAAACCGGAGGAGGCGGTTGTGAGTCACGCACTGATCCGCCTATGAGCGCCGATGGTGCATAGCAACGCGATGCGGCAATTCCGCGGCTTCGAGGCGTGTTTCGAAAGCGAGGCACGGCAGGCGGCGCTTAGAATTTTGAAGAGTTGCCAAGATTCATAGGATGTTGCCCTTTCCGGCGGGAGCAGGAACGAGCAATCGAACTCGATGAAACTCGGGGCTCACCATGACAACACTTGGTATTTGTTTGGACGAAACCCGGTTACTTCTTGGGGTGATAAGTGCTGAACGAGGAAGCCGAGATCAGAAATTGGCCTTCGGCGCTCTCCACCGGCTCCAATTTCACGTTGCGATCCTGCTCGCTTCTTTCATAGACCTGGGTTCGCAAATAATAGACCTTACCCGCTTCCGCCTTGAGAGTGATGGCAGAACCGATGCGCTTCGCGGTTTTCTTGAAAGTACCCGATTGCCAATTCGTGCAGACCTGATGATCGCCAGGGTCTACCGAAAAGAAAAAATAGGACTTGCCCTTGTTGGCGCCGATCCATGCGCCATCGAGCCCTACCCTCATCGTCGGGCCATGCACCATGTCCTCGAAGATATAGACGAGTGCTTTGCCTGCTTCCGGCGGAGCGACGGGGTGCTGCTTGTCATTGGTCTTTACATCGAACTGCGCTTCGTTCGGGCCGCAGCCACCACCTGCAGAAGTCGTTGGAGCCGGGTCTTGTGCAAAGACAGGCGATGCGAAAAGAAGGACTGCGAGAACGGCTTTCCTCATGTAGATAAGACGTGATTAGCGGCCGGACGGTTTCCCTCGAACGCCGTTACCGCGATCTATGTGAGACTGCCGGTGGAAGCGAGCTTGGCGTACCAGTGGCCGGAGTCCTTGATGAATTCACGGCGATTGAAACGATTCCATCTGTTCACAGACTTCCTTCTCGGCTACGGCGTTCGTGCATTCGAATGGGGTGTTTCGGGCCGGCGGCCAAATAGTATGTCAAGCAGGATGAGGGCGGCGCCAATGGCGATGGCGGAATCAGCAACATTGAAGGCAGGGTAGCGGTAGGTGCCAAACCACACTTCGAAGAAATCCGTCACCGCGCCGTGAAGGATCCGATCCGTGACGTTGCCGGTGGCGCCACCGAGCAAGAGAGCGAGACCCACGGCAGCCATGGCGTTGCCGCTCTGATTGGTGACCAGCAGCCAGGCGAGCACGGCGATGATCGCGATAGAGCCCAGGATCAAAACGACGCGCGTCCCCGTGGAGGCGGAATCCGACAAGAAGCCGAACGCAAGGCCGGGATTGCGGCTGTGCACGAGATAAACGAAGTTGTGGACTAATTCGCGGCGCCAGCCTTCGGCCGTTTGCGATTCGAACCACGCTTTGGTGGCGCGGTCGAGGAGAACGACGGCGAGCGTGAGCCAGAGCCAGCGGAGGCGCGCCGGGAGGGTCATGAAGTTAAGGAAGCAAAGGAGATAAAGGAGATAAAGGAGGAGGAGGGGCCGGGGCGGGCGGCGATCATGAAGCGGCTCCGGCTTGTGTGGATTCGATTTCGGCGAGGGCTTCGCTGCAGCGCTCGCAGACGGTCGGGTAGCGGGAGTTTTCGCCGACGCGCTTCGAATAATTCCAGCAGCGCTCGCATTTCGCGCCGTCAGCGCGCTCGATCTTGATCGTCAGGGCCGGCAATGTTTCGGCCGGCACGGATGCCGCGATGGCGGATGGATGGATCACGACCTGGGAAACGATGAGGAGCGCAGGGAGAACGGACTGTTTTTCTTCGAGCAGCTTCTCGAAGCCCGCCGCTTCCGGCCCGGCGTGCAGATGGACTTTCGCTTCGAGGCCGCCGCCGATGATCTTCGCAGCGCGGGCTTGTTCGAGAGCAACAAGCACGGCAGAGCGTACCTGCGCGAGCCGCTCCCATTTCTCCGCCGCATCCTTGTCGATTCCGCAAGCAAGCGCGACCGCCTCCGGGAACAGCGTCATATGCACGCTTTCGGTTTCTCCCGGCGCCTTCGGCAAATACTTCCAAATTTCTTCAGCGGTAAAGACGAGTATCGGCGCGGCCAGACGGACCAGCGCACTGCTGATCTTCCACACCGCGGTTTGCGCCGAACGGCGCGATTTATTTCTGGGCGCCTTGGTGTATAGGCGATCCTTCAGCACGTCAAAGTAGAAGGCGCTGAGGTCCACGACGCAGTAATCGTGGATGGCGTGATAGACGCGGTGGAATTCGTAATTCGCGTACCATTCGCGGCACTTCTTCACCAGCTCGGCGGTGCGGTCGAGCATCCAGCGGTCGAGTTCCTCGAGCTGCTCGTCCGCCAGCGCATCGCGCGGGGGATCGAAATCGCCGAGGTTGCCCAGAGCGAAGCGGAAGGTGTTGCGAATCTTGCGATAGGCTTCGCTGAGCTGCGTCATCACGCGCTCGCTCATTTTTACGTCGGCTTGATATTCCACCGAGCCGACCCAGAGGCGCAGCAAATCCGCACCCCACTTTTCGCAAATTTCGATGGGGTACAGCGCGTTGCCCAGCGATTTGGACATCGGCCGGCCCTGCTCGTCGAGCGTCCAGCCGTGGGTGACCACGCCGCGGTAGGGCGCACCGTCGCGGATGCCCGTGGCAACCAGCAACGAGCTATGGAACCAACCACGATATTGATCGGGGCCTTCGAGATAAACGTCGGCGGGCCACTCGGCGCCCTTCAGCACCGACAGATTCGAAGAGCCCGAATCGAACCACACGTCCAGAATGTCGTTTTCTTTGCGCCATTTTGTGGCGCCGCAGGAGCAGGTCGTTCCGGCGGGCAGCAGTTCTTCCGGGGGGTGCTGGTACCACGCGTCCGCGCCTTCCCTTGCGAACCATTTCACGACATTGCGCAGCGCTTTGAAATCTTCAAGACGCGTCCCACACGCGTCACAATAAAAAACAATGATCGGCACTCCCCAGAAGCGCTGGCGCGAGACGCACCAGTCCGGCCGCTTTTCGATCATTTCGTACATGCGGTCTTCGCCCCAGGCAGGGATCCATTTCACTCCGTGAATTTCTTCGAGCGCTTCCTGGCGCAGTGTTTTCTGTTTTCCGTGAGCGGCCTGGTCCATCTTGATGAACCACTGCTCAGTTGCGCGAAAAATCACCGGGTTGTGGCAGCGCCAGCAGTGCGGATAACTGTGCTTGTATTCGTGGTTGCCGAGGAGCGCGCCGCGGTCGCCGAGCAATTTCACGATGATGGGATTCGCAGTGAAAACATCCTTGCCTTTGTATTCAGCGAGACCCTCAAGGTAGACGCCCTTGTCGTCAATCGGCGCGTAAATCTCCAATCCATATTTTTGGCCGGAATTGAAGTCGTCGGCGCCGTGGCCCGGAGCCGTGTGCACGATGCCGCTGCCCTGATCGAGCGTGACGTAATCGGCGAGAATGCCGGGCACCTGAATCGGCAGGAAGGGATGCTGAAATTTCATTCCCTCGAAATCGCGCCCCTTATACGCCGCGTGCACGCGCGCTTCCTTGATGCCGCACTCGGCTTCGAGAGCGGTGACGCGATCGGCGGCCAGCAGCAGCGTGCCCTTTTCGGTTTCCACGACGGCGTATTCGAAATCCGGATGAAAGGCGAGCGCGCGATTGTGAGGAATCGTCCACGGCGTGGTTGTCCAAATCACTGCGCTGACATCGTTTCCAATTTTCGCGGCATCTCCCTTGCCGCCGCCCACCACGCCAAACTTCACCCAGATCGATGGGCTCTTGTGATCTTCGTACTCCACTTCTGCTTCCGCCAGCGCGGTGCTATCAAAGAGGCACCAGTACACCGGCTTGCGCCCGCGGTAGACGTAACCTTTCTCCATGAAATCCAGAAACGCGCCCGCGATGGTGGCCTCGTACTCATGGCTCATCGTCAAATAAGGATCGTTCCACCGGCCAAAAATGCCCAGCCGCTTGAAATCTTTCTTGTGCTGCTCCACGTAGCGCAGCGCGAATTGCCGGCACAGTTTTCGAAACTCCGCGGGCGGCACTTTTCCTTTTCCGCCCAACTCCTTTTCCACCTGCGTTTCAATCGGCAGGCCATGGCAATCCCACCCCGGCACGTAAGGCGCGCAGTGCCCCGCCATACTCTTGGTTTTGACGACCAAGTCCTTGAGGATTTTATTCAGCCCGGTTCCGAGGTGGATTTCGCCCGTGGGATAAGGCGGTCCGTCGTGCAAAACAAAGAGCGGCTTGCCTTTGCGCGCTTCGAGGATGCGCTCGTAGGTGTTTCCCGCATGCCATGCTTCGAGCTGTTTGGGCTCGTTCTGCGGCAGGCCGGCCTTCATCGGAAAATCCGTTTTCGGCAAGTTCAGCGTTTTCTTCAGTTCGAGTGGTTCGGCCATGATTGGAGCGCTTGTAAATCCCTTCTATGCCGTCCTTGTGTACAGGTATACGGCGGGAAACATCGGAAAGCAGTGTAAGCACGTATGTTACAATGAATGGCAGTTGGTGTCAGCCGCTGGGGGCGCGCAACCTTTCCTGGCCAGCGCGAATCCTATCGGTTGGGTACACCGAACGCAGGGAATCTGCGTCTAATTGAAGAGGGAAACGGTGCCGGGCAAATTCATCAATCTTCTGCCCCCTGAAATTACAAAACCCAAGGTGTCTGCAGCAGGCCGTGAGCCGGCGGTTCCGGTACCAGCCTCTGCGGTACCGAAGTTCGAAGCGCCCGACATTCTCATCCCCGATAATTTTTGGTCCAACCTGAAACAGTTCTTCACGGAGCGCCCCATCAAGGTGCGCGAGCGCAAAGGAGCGCCCTTTACCCAGACCTCCTTCGGCACCGGCGTCGGCGATAACCTAAGGGAATTTTTCAGCTCCCGCCCCGCGCCCAAGGGACCGATCAATAGCAAACTGGCAGTGGCCTGGGGATCAAATTTTGGCGGCTTTGGCACCCGCATCAGGGAATTTTTCTCGCCACCGAAGCAACCACCCTTGCCCTTCGCCGTAAAACCGGTGAAAGTGAAGGACATCTGGTCCAAGGATGAAAACTTCGGCTGGAGCCAAGTGATCGCCATCGGTCTGCACGTGGCGGTGATTGCTTTGCTGGTTATTCCGATTTTCACGAATGTGCTGCCCGCTTCCACGGAAGCAAAGAACAAACTGGTCGGCGTTGTGCCGCTCGACATTTCGCCTTACATGGCGAAGCTCCCTTCGGGCGCAAACAAAGCCGGAGGTGGTGGCGGGGCAAACAACCATACCCTCACTCCCACGTCCAAGGGGAAGCTCCCCAAGTTCACGATGACGCAATTCACGCCGCCTCAGGCAAAGATCCAGAATTTGAATCCCAAGCTGGCGATGGACCCGTCCTTGCTCGGTCCGCCGGATTTGAAAATCGTCAGCCCCAATATGGCGAACTTCGGCGATCCCCTGGCCAAGAGCGTCACTGATTCTCTCGGAAATGGCAATGGCACCGGTATCGGCAGTGGCTCCGGCGGAGGCCTTGGCCCGGGCGAAGGCGGCGGCACGGGCGGCGGCATGTTCCGCGCCGGCATAAACGGCGTCGGCTCTCCAGTCTGTATCTACTGCCCGCAACCGGAGTACTCCGACGAAGCTCGCAAGGCCAAGTATCAGGGAACGGTGCTGCTCGACGTGACGGTTACTGCCGACGGGCGCGTACTCAACCCGCAGGTTCTCAAAGGGCCCGGTCTCGGCCTGGAAGAAAAAGCCATCGCGCAAGTGAAGAATTGGAAGATGCGCCCCGCGGTTGGCCCCAGCGGCAAGCCGGTAAATTGCCGCGTGCAGATCGAAGTCACCTTCCACCTTTATTAGCGCCATGTCCCGCGAGTAACTCCTGAAAAGTTGTGCGGGGCCTTCGGCGCTCCGTATTGAGTCTTCCTGCTTCGAGCGATCCTCACCGCATCCTTCGCTGGCAACCAATCTGTGGCGCTCCGCTTCTCATCACCCGTTCGCCGCCTGTCTCGTCGAGGAGTCTGGCCAAATCTGAGGCGGGCGCGGAGGCCTGCCCATGCGCGATCCGCTTTCGCGTGACTTTTCTTCCCACCAGCTATCACGGGATTCCTGGCTTCGCCGTGTGCGCGATAACTTTCACCAGCTTCTTGCGCCAGCACACATATTCCCGTCCTCCGCCAACGGCGCACCGTTGCATCTTCTGACATTTAAGCGCACCGCTACTCTGGGGGGCGCGCGAACACTCTCTTTGCTCACTCACGCAGCATTGCTCTTTGGAATTCTCATCTTGAATTTACCCGCGCATGCACCAGGAGTCACAAAAGCGGGGCCCGAGCTTCGGCCGCACAGTGGTCTCACTTTTTTCCCCGTCGCCGAAGATGCCCGCTTTGGCCGCCCATCACTCGGTAAAAAGAGTGGCGGCGGTGAAGATGATCCAAGACCAACGCGACACGGATTCCTCGCGCCGGGTTCTTTCGTTCCACTGGCTCCGCCGCGTCGGCTCATAAACGCCGAGCCCGTGCTTCCCGTTCCAGTATCGGTCTTTGATTCCAGCGTGCCGCAGTTCCCCGCGCCTGTCACGAACCTTGGGCTTCCTTGGATGAAGAACGATTCGGATTCAGCAGGGTCCGGCAAGAAACATGGGTTCGGCTCAGGCACCGACGGCGGCATGGGCGATGATAAAGGCCCTGGTGCCGGGCAAGGCGAGGCCTACGATGGTCCCTACGCGAATGTCGTCTCTCCGCCGAGCTGCGCCAATTGCCCCGATCCCCAATACACGGAGGAAGCGCGCGAGGCCAAGCTACAGGGAACCGTGATGCTGCAAGTATTGGTTGGCGTCGACGGACGTGCTTCGCAAATCCGCATCGTCAAAGGAATCGGCCTGGGACTTGATGAACGCGCCTGGCAATCCATTCGCGGCTGGAAATTTGTGCCGGCGCGTGATGCCGGGCGCCGCGCCGTTCCGGCCTGGATCACCGTGGAAGCTGTCTTCCGCCTCTTCTAGACAGTTTTTCAGCTACGGAGTAGCATTTTCTACCGTGCCCTACGACTTCGCTGAAAACGAATTTGAGCTTGACCCGCAGGCCGCCTCCGCCCGCGGCGGCGGCCCTCCGCGCAAGCGAACCGGAATCGGCGTTTTGGATCCGCCGTTTCCTCCGAAGAGGCCGCCCGGCCCAATCCCCGCCGCACCCACAAGCTTGCTCTGGCGCATTGCCGCCGCGTTGCTGCTCGCCGGGCTTGTGGTCATGACCTTCTTCGTCTTGTTTGTCGTTCATTAATCCGTTCAGGCTAGCGGAGTCTTGCGCATCTCCATCCGGAAAGACACACTCCCTCGGATAATCTCTCCATCAGGAGGCCGCTTATGCGTGAAACGAGGCGCGACTTTGTGATGGCGATGGCCGCGGCGGCCGGCTTTCTAGCGGCAGAGGATGCATGGCCGTTCGCCCAATATCCGCCAACTGCTCCTCCGCCGCACCCGCGGAGACCGCGGTAAGGTACATGTGTTTCCCTTTGCTTAACGCGAAACGAACAAGCAGAAAGGAAAGTCAAAACCCGCGCCCTTGAAACCCACAAGGATGCGGCACCTGGCACCACCAAGACCTTAGTCCACGGACATCCTCACATCCCCAGACTGCACCTGCCCGGTGGCCTTCTCAAATACACGTACTTTCTTACTACTTCGATGCCCCCTCGGTACCATTGTTGGCGGCAGTACGATCAGCGATTCTCTCTCCTGTCAGCGCCTTGCTGTCGGCATCTCGGAGAGTAAGCTTGAAAGTGTCCCTAAAACTCCTTTTTTTGCCCCCGGTAGTGGCTGCGGCGATCGTTTTCGCGGCGGTCGTGCATAGCCCCACCATCAAAGCAGCACCAGGACCCGATCACGCAAGCCGCGCGGGGCTCATGCCGATCGGAAAGCCCGTGAAAATCAAGGTGCCGCTGGGCTTGCCTCCAGTTCCAATACCGCCGGACAACCCGCCCACGGAAGAAACCATCGCCCTTGGCCGGCGGCTGTACTACGATCCTGGGCTCTCCGTTGATGGGACCATCTCCTGTGCAACGTGCCACGCACCGAATCTCGGCTTCGGGGATGGCAAGGCGCTGTCAAATGGCGTGGATGGAAAGCTCGGTACGCGCAGCGCCCCGACGGTGGTCAATGCAGCATACAACACGCTGCAATTCTGGGATGGGCGCTCGGCCAGCTTGGAGAAACAGGCGGAAGGGCCGATGGCGAATCCGGTAGAGATGGGGCACACGCTGGAGGGAGTTGTGACGTTTGCGCAATCCGATCGAGCGTACCGCGAACTGTTTCTGAAGGCCTGGGGCACAGAGCAGATCACGATCGATCTTGTGACCAAGTCTATCGCTTCTTTCGAACGGACGGTGGTGATCGGGAATTCCCCGTTTGACCGTTTCTATTACGGGGGCGACAAGAAGGCACTTTCGCTGGCGGCGCAACGCGGCTTGAAATTATTCCTCAATCCGAAGAAGGGCAACTGCAGCGTGTGCCACGTGATCGGTAAGAAGTACGCGCTTTTCACCGATAACAAATTCCACAACATCGGTGTCGGCGCCGATACCTCGGGAAATTTTGCGGACGTCGGCCTGTACGGGCAGTCGAAAAATACAGCAGATATGGGCGCGTTCAAAACGCCGACACTCCGCAACATCGCAGAGACGGCACCGTACATGCACGACGGCAGCCAGGCGACCCTCAAAGACGTCGTGGACCATTACGTCGGGGGCGGCACATCCAATCCGCATCTGGATAAGGAGATCCACGCCCTCGATTTTCTGACCTTCGATGAGCGGTCCGACCTCAAAGCATTCCTCGAGTCACTGACCGGCACGTTGCCAGCGAATGTGGATCCGCCGGCGGACTTGTCTTCGGTAAAGATGCAAACTGCCGAGAAGCAGTAGATCAGCGAGACATCCCTGAGCGAATCCTCAGGGCCGGGAAACCGCTCGGCATCTTCTCGTTGACGACTGCCTTGTCGCGGGCAGATCGACTGGAAAACTACATCACCCGAAGAACCCACGCGCCCCGATCCGGTCCCCGAGATGCCCCCCAACAGGGCCGGCCAGGCGGCCGTAAACGTCCATCGGCGCATGGGTCACCCGGCTAACCCACGCTCATCGCCCCTTGTCCCATGGCTTCAGGAAGAGTTCGAGTGTCGTCACTGTGCCTTGAATTGGGTTACAGATTTCAGGGACGAATTGACACAGCTTCGCCTCCGGGGATATCTGCCGCTTCTAAAACGGTCTTCAACGCTTTCTCAACAGTCGCAGCGTGGACTCGGCTCTCTCTTGTTGGGGCCGCGTGTACCACCGCGGACCGTAATCCTCAAGGAGCTCGCATAACTCGGCCAGCGTATCCGCCGCACGCGTCAGCAGCATTTTCATTTCTGCGGCATTCGTCAGCGGTTGTGCCAAGCCGCTCAAAGGGGACTCTTTTGTTTGGCTTAGAAAATGATCCCGCAAATTTCTACACCTCCCTGTACTCCGTAAACATGCCGCAATCGTGCCCTCCAAGAATGTCCTATATTGAACACTACTGAGTTTTCCTGTTTTCTGAGACTCTCCGGAGTGTCCCGGGACCCGATGGCGTTCACCCGGACCGGGTCCCCAACATGGTCAGGCAGGCGGGGCCGGGCGGAGATTCTGCTCCGTGCCGGGTCGCGATTCGGCAAAAGGGATCAGCGTGCAGGAGTGACGAGTAGAGTGCGGGTCGCGGGTCTTCGGGCGTTCACCCTTATTGGCAATCCGTTGCATCATGTAACCAGCACGCCCGCAGAGTTCGGTTGCTTGTTTGTCCCACCCCTCTCCTGCTGCCACTTTTCTTCGGGGCTGCTTATTCTTCCGGCCGCGAGTCCAAACACGAAACAAGCTTCTGCTTCCCGGGCCACACCTCGCCGCAATCTGCTACGATTCCGGCATGAGAAAAACAGCCATTCTTAGCTACGGCGTTGCGCTGTGCGCCCTTTCCTTGGGGGCACGCGCGCAGACGGACGCCGGCGCCCTCGAAATCATCGCCCGCATCACGCCAACGGGAGCGCGCCCGGAGCCCGTGCGCCAATTCACGTTTTATATCCTCACCAAGAGCTACTCGCAGATCGTCAAGGAAGTAGAAGAGAAAGACCCCATCCCGCCACGCGATCGGTTTATCGATGACCTCAAGGTTTCTCCTGAGCTGCGCTCCTGGCTCAAGGGCCATGACACTCTCGACTTCACGGAGCCGGGATTCGACAAGCTGCTTACGCCCGATGACGTCCTCAACGTTCCGGAATTCCTGCTGGCCTACCAGCGCACGAACAGCGGCGGCGTGACCAACGGCCTGCCGAAGCCAAAGTATACAGATGCCGACAAAACCGAACATCCCGAGAAATACGAGAAACTAAAACAGGATTATCTGGCCAGCCTCAAGAAATTCCTCCGCTCGCGACCCGAGACGATGTCCGGTGTCGAACTCGAACTGGACGGCGTCAACCCGCAGCGCAAGTGGGCCGCGCTCCAGAACGATCGCCGCAAGCGCGTCCAGCGTGTCGCCCCGGACGTGGCCCAGCTCAGATTTCTCGCCGCCAAGGCGGACACCGATCTCGAGGGGCGCGCCACGCTATCTGGTATTGCTCCCGGCGACTATTGGATAAGCTCGCTCCATCTGGACGCCGACGCCGGAGACATGCGCGTGCGCTGGGATGTTCCCGTAAAAATTGATGGTGGCAAAACCATCCGCGTCGAACTGTCGAATTTGAACTCCATCGACGCGCGCAGCTCCGCTCCCTAGCGCCTTCGAGCGCCGCCATGGGCACGCCCCTAAACTGGATTGCCTTCAATCTCTTCATCGTTATTGCGATCGCGCTGGACCTTCGCGTCTTCCACCGCCGCCCGCACAAGATCAAGATTCGCGAGGCCGCTATCGCCAGTTTTGGCTGGATCGCAGTCTCTGTTCTTTTTGGGTTCGGTGTGCTCTATTTCTATGGCGGCCAGCCGGCCCTGGAATTCTTTACCGGCTACCTGCTCGAAAAGGCTCTGAGCGTCGACAATCTGTTTCTTTTCCTGGTGATCTTTCGGGCATTTGCCGTGGACGACCGCCTGCAGCACCGCCTCCTCGAATGGGGCGTGGTCGGCGCGGTGGTCATGCGCGGGGTGATGATCGCGCTGGGCGCGGAATTGATCGAACACTTTTCCTGGGTGATGTACCTGCTCGGAGCGTTTCTCGTCTACGCCGGGTTGCGCATGCTGTTCTTTAATAAAGGAGAAATTCATCCGGAACAGAGCAAAATCTTCCGCTTCGCCAGCCGGCGTCTTCGCGTGAGCCATGAATATCACGGGGAGCATTTTTTCGTGCGCCATGCAGGCCGGTTGTTCGCCACTCCGCTGTTTCTCGTTCTGCTCGTCGTGGAAATCACGGATGTGACGCTGGCTGTCGATTCCATCCCCGCAGTCTTTGGCATTACGCGCGACCCTTTTATTGTGTACACGTCGAACGTGCTCGCGATTCTCGGGCTCCGCGCGCTGTACTTCCTGCTGGCGGGAGTCATCGACCGTTTGCGTTTTCTGGATGAGGGGCTGGCGGTTGTTCTGGTATTTATCGGCGGACAAATGATCGGCCAGCGGTGGCTGCACATTCCGGTGACCGTGTCACTTGGCGTTGTGGGAGGCGTACTGCTGATCGCGTTGCTGGCGTCGATTCTGATTCCGCCAAAAAACAAAAACTGAAATTCATTCTCCCTCAAACATCAGTTCATCGACATAACACCACATCCAGTTTTCGCCCGGCTCCTGCGACCGGACGATCGGGTGCTTGGTGGCGTGAAAATGTTTTGTGGCGTGTTTGTTTTTTGAGGAATCGCAGCAGCCTACATGGCCGCAGCTCAAACACAGGCGCAGATGCACCCAACTGTCGCCCATCTTCAGGCATTCTTCGCAGCCCTTGGTCTTTGGCTTCACACGCTTAATTTGATCGAGGTGGGTACAGTTTTCGGCCATGGTTGTCTCCCGCGGAATCACACCGCTGCTTGAATTGGAATTCGCACCTGGAATCGCGTATCCCCGGGAACTGATTTTACGGTGATGAGCCCGCGCATTTTTCTTACGATGCGGTGCACCACGTCCAGGCCGAGCCCGGTTCCCTCGCCCACGCCCTTGGTGGTAAAAAAAGGTTCGAAGATGCGCGATTGCACCTCGGGCGGGATGCCCGGGCCATCGTCGGCGATCTCCACCAGCACGTAATCATTTTCGCGCACGGCGCGCACGAGGAGTTTTCCTTTTTCCTTCATGGCGTCGGCAGCATTGTCGATCAGGTTTGTCCACACCTGGTTCAACTCGCTTCCGTAAGCCACCACTTTCGGAAGGTCCGCGGCATATTCCCGCGTCACCACAATGCCGCGCTTCAGTTTGTGATGCATGATGATGAGCGTCGTTTCCAGGCTGCTCTTTATGTCCACTTCCTGCAGTGGCGCCTGGTCCATATACGAATACTCTTTGATCGCTTTGATAAGATCCGAAATGCGCGCGGTGCTGTTTTCGAGTTCGGCGGCGATGCGCTCCATTTCGAGGAGGGTGCCGAACCGCGTCAGTTCGGGGCCCAGTGAAGCTCCGGCGGCTCCCGCAAAACTTTCGAATTGCGCGTCGGTCAAATTCGCATCCGCGAGAAGCGGCGCCAATTTCCAGGCATCGGCAACGCCGCGCCCTTCCAACCAGCTTTGAATCGCTTCCTCTCGCTCTACACGCGCGAACTCGTCTTTGTATTGAGCGGGCTTCAGCGCGGAGCGAATCTCTTCTTCGCGCTGCGCCAGCAGGCCGCAATCTTCCGGACCCAGGGTCGAGCTGCGGCCGGCAACGCGCAGGCGCTCGAGGCAATCGCGCAGCGCCGCCGCGGAGCGGCGCGCCGCCGCGGACGGATTGTTCAGCTCGTGCGCGAGTCCCGCCGACAATTTTCCCAGCGCGGCCAGTTTTTCTCTTTGTTGCTCTTCCCGCGTGACGTTTCGTACGCGATCCGTCAACAATCCAACGAGGCGCTGAGAGAGCTCGGGCATGCGCTGAAAAAGTTCCGTAAACTTGCTGGCGGGAAAAGCCAGCGCGCGAATCGGAAGCACCGCGCGCCCGGTCACGCCGACCACTTTCATTCTGGAGAAAGGCAAGACGCCGGTGACCTCGCCGGCGCGCACGGTGAAAACCGGGCCATCCTGCGAACCTTGCTCCCGCCGGGCCCGCATCTCTCCTTCGAACATCACCAGCATCTTGTCTGCGGGAGTATCTTCCTTGACGATAATTCCACCGACCTCCACGCGGAGCTCTTCTGATTGCGCGACAAACCATTCCAGATCGGCCTGGGGCTGGTCCACGAACGCGGGCACTTTGCGTAAATCCGCAACCAGGGCTTCAAGGCGTGCTTGTTCCGGCGTTCCGCTCATGGGCGTTCCGCTCTCCAGATCTTTTCAATCATTGGACCTTCGCCAGATACTGGTGCATGAACTGCACGACGACAGCGCCTTCTCCCACGCCGGAAGCCACGCGCTTCACGGAACCGTGGCGCACGTCACCGACCACAAAGATTCCAGGCACGTTGGTTTCTAGCAATCCGGGGTCGCGATCGAGGGTCCACGACGGCGGTCTTTTTCCGCCGCGGACAAGGTCCGGACCGGAAAGAATGAAGCCGCGCTCGTCGCGCTCAATCAAGCTGCCCATCCATTCCGTGCGCGGCTGCGCGCCGATAAAAATGAACAGGCTTGAAGCGGGAAGCTTCTTTCTTTCTCCGGAAGGAGAGCACTCGACGGTAATTCCCGTGAGCCGTGATTCTCCTTCGACTTCTACGACGCTGGTGCGCGGCCATACCTCGATATTCGGTGTTTTTTCGATTTGCTCGATCAAGTAGTGCGACATGGTGGCGGCGAGCGACACGCCGCGCACCAGCATCACCACCTTCTCCGCAAACTTCGAAAAGTGCATGGCCGCCTGCCCGGCGGAATTCGCGCCGCCAATGATGTACACGGTTTCGCCCTTGCAAGCCAGCGCTTCGGAGGTTCCACCGCCGTAATAAACACCCGCTCCTTGCAAAGGCGCAATCCCCGGAACGTCCAAGGTCCTCCACTGAACGCCCATCGCCAGAAGCAGCGCGTTGCAGGAAATCTCCGAACCGTCCGCAAGCTTCAAAAACCGATACGGGCCCTCCGCGCGGAGACCCACGGCTTCCTGTGGCGCGAGGATCTCCACGCCGAAGCGCCGCGCCTGCGCGACGGCACGCCGCGCCAGGTCCAGGCCAGTGAGTCCGGAAGGAAAGCCGAGATAGTTCTCAATTCGAGAACTAAGTCCGGCTTGGCCGCCGGGGGCTTCGCGCTCGACGATCACCGTGCGCAAGCCTTCGCTTGCGCCATACACAGCGGCGGCAAGCCCGGCCGGGCCCCCGCCGACGATGGCCAGATCGTAGAAATTGGTTTGGGCATGCGTGCGAAGGCCAATTTTATCGGCGACAGCAGGCAGAGGCGGCTCCGGGAGGCGCGTGCCATCCGGAAAAAGGATCAGGGGAAGTTTTTCGGCTTCTGGCCCCAGTGAATCAATTAGCCCGCGCACTTCGGGGTCGCTCTGCGCCAGCTCGACGTCAATCCACTGATAGGGGACCTGATTGCGCGCAAGAAATTCGCGTAGCTCATAGGAACGATTCGACCAGCGCGTGCCAAGGACGCGAATGCCCTCGTAGAGCGGGCGATACGTCGCGGTCCAATCGTGCAGCAGGTCGTCGAGAGCGGGAAAAAGTTTTTCCTCCGGTGGATCCCACGGCTTCATCAAATAGTAGTGCACGCGTGCCTCGTTGATGGCATCAATAGCCGCGTTGGTGTCCGCATAGGCGGTGAGCAGGGCGCGCTTGGCGAGCGGGTGCATCTCCATGGCTTCGGTAAGGAAATTCACGCCGTCCATTTGGGGCATGCGTTGATCGGCGAGCAACAGAGCTACGGGATTGTTGCGCGCTTTCAGCTCGCGCAGAGTGGCGAGGCCGGCGCTTCCGGAATTCGCGCGCATGATTCGATAGCGATCCGCATAGCGGCCGCGCAAGTCCCGCTCAATGGCGCGAAGGACTTCCGGGTCGTCGTCCACTGTCAATAAGACTGGTTTTGGCATATCCCTAGAGATGCGGCGCACATGGTTTTCGATGCGTCTATTGAGGATGGCTGTACGGCTTCAGTTTCTTTCTGTGCCGCCCTCAAGCTACAATTCCTGACGCTTCCATGTCCAGCCCTCTCGCTCAATCCATCTCGGACCTCTCGTCCGCCGATGCCTCCAAGAGACTTGCGGCCGCAAGCGAAATCTACGGCTTGGGCCGGGCGGCTGCAGGATCTGCCATTTCTCGGTGGTGGGCCGAGAGCGAACTCTCCGTGCTGCTACTTGGACCGAATCCCACCACAACGGTTGGACTCGCGGTCGAACGCGATACGTTTGGGCGCATTCGAATTGCCAATGGCACACCCCGGCTCGCCGACGTGCCACCGGATCAGGATGCCGAGGAGTTCGAACTTCATTTCGCCGGAGGGGTTTCCCTGGACATTCTCACCACGCGCGAGCCCGGCGGTACGGGAGCGATCGCAAAGTACCTGGCGAAGTTTGGTGATGGCATCCAACAGGTGGAACTTCGCTGCTCAAATGTCGACCGCGCCACGCAAATTCTGAAAGACAAATTCGGAGTTGCTCCCGTTTATCCGGCCACCCGGCATGGCGCGGATGGCACGCGAGTCAATTTTTTCCTGGTCCCGTCTCCGGATGGGGGTAAGGTGCTCATCGAACTGTACGAATTGCAGTCCCGCGGGATAGTTATTTGAATTCAGCGATATCGATATTCTAACCGATGCCTGGTTTTTTTCCATCCGCTATTTTCTTCCAAGCCCGCAAAACTTCGGCGACGGTCCAGGCTTGCGAGATGCAGCCGCGGGGCGTGAAGGGTGCATGGCCATCGAAAATCTCGCTTAATGTGCCGAGGCCGCTAGAATAAATCTGGCGGCCGAGCGGCTCGAGGAAACGCAGCGCCGCTTCGCGGTCCTGGTAGACGCGGTAGTGTGCGAGCGCGAAAGGGCCGAGCAGCCAGCCCCAGACCGTGCCTTGATGATAGGCGGCATCACGATCGCGGGGGCTGCCGCCGTAATGGCCGGTATATCCAGGTTCACCCGGCGCGAGACTCCGCAGTCCATGCGAGGTTAAAAGTTGCCGCGCGCAAACGTCGACAACCGCCTTCTGCTGCTCGGGCGTGAGCGGGCTTACCGGCAAGGACACGGCAAAAATCTGATTCGGCCGGAGCGCGGCATCATTTCCGATGCCCGGTGAATCGATGACGTCAAAGCAGCAATTGCCGTCCGCGTTCCAGAATCTCTGAAAACTTTTCTTCGCTTTGGCCGCGAGTTTTTCGTAAGCCTCGCCTGGTTTTAAAAGCAACCGGGCAAATCCTGCCATCGTTTCGAGCGCGTTGATCCACAGCGCGTTAATCTCCACGGGCTTCCCCGCGCGTGGCGTCACGACCCAGTCGCCGATTTTCGCATCCATCCAGGTGAGTTGAACGCCGGGAGCACCGGCATAAAGAAGCCCATCGGCCGGGTCCACATGGATGTTGTAGCGCGTGCCCGCGATGTGCGCATCGATCATGATTGCGAGAACGGGAAAAAGTTTTTGCAGCGTCACGGCATCTTGTGTCGCTTCGAAATATTGCCGGATGGATTCGCAATACCACAGCGCGGCATCGACGGTGTTGTATTCCGGCTTGCTTCGAGCGTCGGGGAAATTGTTGGGAAGCATCCCGCCGTCAACGTAGAGCAAAAAAGCGAGAAGGATTTGCCTCGCAACACCGGCGCGGCCGGTCGCGAGCGTCAGCCCAGGCAGTGAAATCATGGTGTCGCGGCCCCAATCGCCGAACCAGTGATATCCGGCGATGATGCTGCGGCCGTCCGGCTCTTCCGGAAGACTGCGCTTTACGATGAATTGGTCGGCGGCGAGGATGAGCTGCCAAAGCCACGAGGGTGCTTGTTCCCTAAGCGCTGCGTTTTTCGCTTGCCAGTCCTGGAACAGTTTCACTTCGTAATTCGCGCGCTCCGCGCGGACAGTTTCTTTGTCCAGCAATACATTTTCCTCCGTGGTCGCGACAAACACGACACTGGAACCAATCTCCAGTCTTGCGCGGAACAGCGCCGCAAACAGACGGTCATCGCGGTCACTCAGGCCGCGCGCAGTTTCTTCCCCCAAGAAGCAGCCAAGGTACCACTCGTGGCGCGGCTCGCAAGTCGCTGCACTGCTTTTCAGATAAAAAGGAGTTGCGCCGTCGAATGCCAGCACCTTCACGCCACCCTCTAGCGGCCGGATATTCATGCGCCAGTCGCCGGCATGAGTCAAGGAATGGAAATCGCGATAATTCACGAGCGCTTTCAACTCCATTTCGAGGGCACTGCTTCCCCGCACGAGGGTGTAGTGAATGTAGGTAGTATTTTCGCCCTGGCGCATCCAGATACGCTTTTCCAGAAGCGCATCGGCCAGCGCGTAGGTCCACACCGGCGTCGTGCCTTCCAGGTGAAAATCCTCAAGCAGCAGAAAGCCTTGCGGATCGACGGCGCCGCTGGCCCAGCGATGGGTCGAGAGAGAGAAATCCGCCCCGTCGTAGTGCACGATTTCGTCGATGGCCGAGACAAGCTGCGTGCGGCCCAAGGGCGGCTGCAAAGCAGCGACGAGCAGTCCGTGGTAACGACGAGTCTGGCTTCCGGCAACGGTGCCCGACGCATATCCGCCGATCCCGTTGGTCACCAGCCACTCGCGCGATTCGGCAGCGGCAAGCTCGCCACAAATTTCGCGGCCAAACTGAACTTCCGCCTGTTCCGGCACGCGCCGCTCCCTGGTCATCGATGATCGCACCCGGCCCGGAAATCAGAGACCGGCATATTCTGAATTCACTTCCTCGGCAAAAGTTTCAGCTATCTCCGTAGACCGGGATGGCCGCGCCGTGAATGACTCTGGCATCGTCACTGCATAAAAACAGGATGACGCGCGCGATTTCTTCGGGCTTCGGCCACTTCGCAAAATCTGCTTGCGGCATGGCCTTGCGATTGGCCTCCGTGTCGATGATGCTCGGGAGAACCGTATTTGCGCGAACTCCGCTGCCCTTCAAGTCCGCGGCTAGCGAATCCAGCAGCGCCACCGCGGCGGATTTTGAAGCCGCGTAAGCGGCTGCGCCGCCGGCATGATCGACCGCCGCCTTTGCTGCGACGTTTACGATGGCTCCATGGCCCTCTTTCAGCATCGCTCTTACCGCGGCACGCGAAAGCGCATACCCCGAGCGCAGATTCAGAGCCAGCAGCTGATCGAAAACTTTCGTCTCCAGTTCCCACAACTTCGTGCCACCCACGTAACCACCCACGGTATTGACCACGGCATCCAAGCGGCGATATTTCCCCACGATTTTCTCGATCAACTGGCGCACCGCGGCTTCATCCGTGACATCAACGGCGACTCCATCGAGCTGTGCGGTATGGACACCCGCTCGGATCTTCAAGGCATCCAGCTCTTCTTGTTTTCGATAAGTGGCGACGACCTTGGCGCTTTCCTCGAGGAATGCCAGAGTCACAGCGCGCCCCAATCCACCGGTGCCGCCTGCCACCAGAACCACTTTCCCCTCGAATCTCGCACTCATCAGCGCACCTCTCCGGCGAAAATCTACTCGCCGCTTTGTTCCATTAGTTTTGCGACCAGGCCGGTCCAGCCGGTCTGATGGCTGGCGCCGAGGCCGGCGCCGTTGTCGCCATGAAAATATTCGTAGAAAAGGATGAGGTCGCACCAGTGCGGATCGCGCTGGAAGAGCTCCAATCCTCCTGCCACCGGGCGCCGCCCGTTTTGTCCGCGCAAGAAAATATGGGTGAGCCGCCGGGAGATTTCCGCGGCGACCTGCCAGAGATCGGCCTCGGTGCCGGAATAGGTGGGGCACTCCACTTTGAAATCTTCGCCGTAGTAGTGATGATATTTTTGCAGGGATTCGACCAGCAGATAATTAACCGGAAACCAGATCGGCCCGCGCCAGTTCGAATTTCCCCCAAAGAGGCCGGTCGTGGATTCCGCCGGCTCGTAGTCAACGCGGTTGGTATTCCCGTTCACGTGAACTTCGTAGGGATGGTCCTTGTGAAAGCGCGAAAGGGCGCGCACGCCGTAAGGCGAGAGGAATTCCGTTTCATCCAGCATGCGGCTGAGCACGCGCTTGAGCTGCTTGCGATTCACGAGGGAGAGCAGCCGGCGCACGCCGCGCGCGGAACGCTGCGTCATTTCAATGTGTTCGGGCACGTCCGGATGGTTGTCGATGAACCATTGCATGCGACGCTTGAATCCGGGCAAGCGATCGACGATCTCCGGCTCCAGCGTTTCCACGGCGAACAGCGGAATCAGACCCACCATCGAACGGATTTTCAGGAAATGTTCCTCGCCATTGGGGAGCTTCAGGACGTCGTAGTAAAACCCATCTTCGTCATCCCATAGCGACCGGCCGCCACTGCCGAAATCGTTCATGGCGCGCGCGATGTAAACAAAGTGCTCGAAGAACTTGCTGGCTACGTCCTCGTACGCAGGATCTTCCTTTGCTAATTCCAGCGCAATCGCCAGCATGTTCAAGCAATACATGCCCATCCAGCTGGTGCCGTCGGATTGCTCGAGGTGACCTCCGGTGGGCAGGGGCGCCGAACGGTCAAAGACACCGATGTTATCGAGCCCGAGAAACCCGCCTTGAAAGATATTCGCACCGTCGGGATCTTTGCGGTTCACCCACCAGGTGAAGTTCAGCAGCAGCTTATGAAACACTCTTTCCAGGAATCCGCGATCGGCGACGCCGCGCACGCGCCGCTCGATTTTGTAGACGCGCCAAGCGGCCCACGCGTGCACCGGTGGATTCACATCGCTAAAGGCCCATTCATAAGCGGGCAATTGCCCGTTCGGGTGCATGTACCATTCGCGCAGCAACAGGATAAGCTGTTCTTTTGCGAAATCCGGGTCAACCAGCGCCAGTGGAATGCAGTGAAACGCCAGGTCCCATGCCGCGTACCATGGATACTCCCACTTGTCTGGCATGGAGATGATGTCCTCATTATAAAGGTGCGTCCATTCCTTGTTGCGGCCGTTCCAGCGCTCCGGCGGTGGCGGGGGGGCGGCGGGATCGCCCTCCAGCCAGGTTTGTACGTCGTAATGATAAAACTGCTTCGACCACAGCATCCCCGCAAACGACTGCCGCATGATGGCTTTGGCATCGTCGGAGAGCTCTTTAGGGATTCTTGTAGCGTAAAACTCTTCGGCTTCTTTTTGGCGCGTCACGAACAAGCCGTCGAATCCAGCGCCAAAATCGTCGGTGCTGGGAACGCCTTCGGCGCGCTCGGCTTCGCCGGGTGAAACTACTCCGCCCACCTTGCCCGCACCAATCTCCATCCCGCCCAGAGGCTCCATGTCGGTTAGTCGCAGCTTGAGTGTGACGGACTGGCCGGGATTAAGTTCAAGCGGGTAATACGGGGCTACCTTGGTACCCAGTTGTTCAGGATTGACCGCCGCCTTGGTGCCTTGAATTACATATTCGTGGAATGCGTCTTTCACATAGGATGAGCGATTTCTTCCCCCGAAGAGACGCGCGCTGTTGGTTTCGTTTTCCGTGAACAACAATTCGGGCTGCCCCGCGCACAGCAGCCAGCGCTTCCCGTATTGCCAGTGCTGCAATTCGATGCACGTGCTTCCAGGCGCGCCCGTTGCTTTTCGCGCCACCGGCCGCCGCAGATCCTTGCCCCAGGACCACGTGTTTCGAAACCAGAGCTGCGGAAGGATGTGCAACGTGGCGGCTTCCGGCCCGCGATTCACCGCCGTGATTCGAATGAGCATATCTTCGACGTCCGCTTTCGCGTACTCCAGGAAAATATCGAAGTAGCGATTGCCGGAAAATGCTCCGGTATCGAGCAATTCGAATTCCGGCGCGGCGCGCTCGCTCCGGCGATTTTCTTCCACGAGAGTTTCATAGGGAAATTCGGTCTGCGGATATTTGTAAAGCATGCGCATATAGCTGTGCGTGGGAGTTGAATCGAGGTAGAAGTAATATTCTTTCACGTCCTCGCCATGATTGCCTTGATTCCCGGTCAGGCCAAAAAGGCGCTCTTTCAAAATGGGATCGCGCCCGTTCCATAGCGCCAGCCCAAAGCAGATCATTTGGTGACGGTCGCAGATGCCGCCGATGCCGTCTTCCCCCCAGCGATACGCGCGGGAACGCGCGTGGTCGTGCGGAAAAAATTCCCAGGCCGTGCCCCCGGGACTGTAATC
>QHZB01000142.1 GCA_003224525.1 Acidobacteriota bacterium
AACTTTAGCAGTGGGGAAGCCTTAGACAGTCGTTTTCGCCGGGGATGACCGCTGGAGCGGGCGCGCTTGGCGATCGCAGCCTATTTTCGCTGCCCGAATTTGCCGGCCCGCGCACACCTGTCCAGCTCGCTGCAGTGGCGTGGAGAAATTCAGGTAGTAAACCAAGACGAAGCGACTGCGTCGCTCTCAACTGGAATCGGCGACGACCGGCAGGGACAAAGTGAGGAGGAGAAGGCGGTACAGATTGATGGCCGCGCGGACGGGATGTGAACCGCGATGCAGATAGCGCAGCCGGTAGAGTCGCTCCAGCGTGAGCGCCAGGCAGGTCAGCAGCCAGACGATGAGCAAGCTGCGCTCGTGGTGATGGCGGATATGCCCCAGTCCATAACGATTCTTAGCATCGTTGAAGCCTTCATTTTCAATGTGCCATCGACTCTTGGCCATGTGGTACAGACAGCGACGGCTGATGCGACGCGAAGAGAGGTTGGTGAGCCAGTAGGCCTCGACGACATCGCCATCCGGTTTGTGTTGGCGATAGCGGAGGACACGCACTGTTTCCCACTGCAAGCTTTCCCAAGGATCAAAGTCGTCGGCGTCCCAGATCTCCACGCGATCGGTATTGTCCCGGAATACCAGGGCCGGCGGTCGGGAACGGAAGCGCTTCTCCGCCGCGCGGAGTAATTCGGGCAGATTCTCCTTCAGCCGAGCCACTACCGGCCAACCCGCCTTTCCCGCAGTATGGAGGAAAGGGGCCGTGGCAAATTCTCCGTCAACCACCACATAGTCGATGAAGCGTGCTCCCAGGTTCTGGCGCACGCGAGCCAGCAGACGCTGCCCGGCTCGGTATTCACTGTCGCCCGGCCCATAGGTTTCCACGTCCACCGGCAGGATGAGGTCGCCGCCGACCACGGACGCGAGCACCAGATGATGCCGGTAGCCGGTGATTTCTTTCTTGGCATTGCGGTGGGGACGGCACAAGGGGCAGCCCTTCTTTCGCCGCCGCCCGCCGGTGGTCCCGTCCAAAGCGAGGCCTACAAAGCGGCAGTCCTCGAAGGCCTTGTTGCGCTTGGCGCGATGGAGCACGGCGGCCAAAGCGACCCGCGTGGGCGCCGGATCTAAGCGTGCGGTGAAGTAACCCAAAGCATCGTCGCCGAAGGATCGGCTGACGTTTAGGTTTCTTCGCGCTTTCGATCCCACCAGGAACTCAATGGCCAGGAAGGCCCACTGGCGCAAGATGGTGCCCAGGACGAAGGACCACAACAGATCTTTTGCCGGGATCTTATGACTGCAACGCCCATCGCCGGGGGAGCGGAAGTAGGACGCCAGATGGAGGTGCTGGCTGACGAACTTCCACAGCCGACGTGGGGTAGGGCTTCTCAGTCGCGCTTCCTCTTTTTCTTGCGTTGCCGGCGGGCCAAGACTAACAGCTGGGCGTTGGCCGCCAGCACTTCGCGCACTGCGTCTTGAAATTCGCGTCCGGCGGCAACGCGCCGCTCTACCTCCTCCACCCAATCCCTGGGAATGCGCTCGGTGCGTCGCTGACCTTGGACCATGAAGGTGAGTGTCCAAGCCTCATGGCCCTTGTCGCGCGCGCAATGGCAGCGGGGATTTCCGCAGCGTGTGAAACTGCGGGTGAGGGTTCCGGGCAGCAGATCGGGTGGGATGGGGAAACGATGGAGCAGTTGAAACTTGCGCTGCCGGAGGTGCGCGGCCTGAGGGCCTCGAGGTTCTTTTTTCATATTGTAGCAATAATACTACAAGCTACGTAGAAAAAGCAAATCATTTCTGAATGCGAAAATAGGACACGGTTTCTCTGCTCCTCAGCTTGCGGAGAAAAGGCCGTCTATCAGGAGGGATTCATGCTCGGTGGCACCTGCCTTCCGAGATAGCTGTTGGCTGCCGCCGAATCGGCGGACATACCGCGAATCACAGGAGTATCGTGAATTGACATGTTGGCAGCCGTCTTTAGAAGGGCTTGCAAACTATGGCGCTTCACGCTATAGTACGTGACAATAGATATTAGGTTCCCACACGACATGCACACTGCGCGTCACAATCGGTCCCGTTCGATTTCCGCAAGCATCTGTTTGCTCATAGTCGTTTTGCTCTACGCTCCGCTCGCGGGAGCCGCATGGTCGTCGTACCAATCGGCCTGCTGCACGTCCGGTCAATGCCCGATTCCCGCGCATCATCACCGGAAAACTCCCGCCGCGCCTGCGGATCACATGGATTGCGGGCATGACATGTCCGGAATGATGGCCTGCACCATGTCTTGCTGTCATGATTCTGACCGCTCGCTGGTTACTTCGATTGCTTTCCTGCTGCCTCCATCCGTAGCCGTCGACGCGGCGGCGGCGATCAAGGCGCCGTTCGAATTGACGAAGCCTTTGGATTTTCCGCGTTCCATCGAACCGCTCTCTCCTCCCCCTCGCTCCGTTTCCGCGGCCGTCTGACGCGCCGCCGTCTCCCCTAACATTCGCTGATCAACTCGAGCTGCGGCTTGGATGCCGCGCGATTAATCCTTTTCAGGAGAATGAGATTCCATGAAACGCACTTTCGTATTCGCAGTTTTCTTGTTTATTGCTCTCCCAGTCTTCGCCACGGTCTTCGGCACCGTACGCGGCATCGTTCACGATCCGCAGCACAGGCCTATACAAGACGTCACCGTCACCCTCAAGGCCAAGACTTCCAGCTATGTGCAAACTGCACAAACCGATGCAAACGGCGAATTTCACTTCGACGCGGTTCCACTTGGCGAATATCGCGTTACAGCCTCCGCCGCTTCCTTCGCCAGCGAGGAACAAACCATCAGTGTGCTCTCCGGCACGGCTCCCATTTTGCACTTTGAGCTGAAGCTTGGCTCCCAAACTGAGTCGATCATCGTCTCAGCCGATGTAGGAACGGCGCAGCTCGAATCGATCACGCCCACCACGCTCGTCAACCGGTTGGAAATCAGTGATACACCCGGCGCGTCGCGAACCAACAGCCTGGCGCTGATCACCGACTACGTCCCCGGTTCCTACGTCGTCCACGATCAACTGCACATTCGCGGCGGCCATCAAGTGACTTGGCTGATTGACGGCGTCGCCATCCCCAACACCAACATCGCCAGCAACCTCGGCCCCCAGCTCGACCCAAAAGACATCGACACCCTGGAGGCGCAACGCGGGAGTTACTCCGCCGACTACGGTGACCGCACCTACGGCATTTTCAACGTGGCCCCGCGCACAGGTTTTGAGCGCGACAACGAAGCCGAACTCGTCCTCAGCGCCGGCAACTTCTATCAAACCGACGACCAGCTGAACTTCGGCGGCCACACCAATCGCTTCGCCTATTACGCCAGCGTGAACGGAAACCGCACCAATCTCGGCTTGCAGACTCCCGCCTCGGCGGTGATCCACGACGCGGCTAACGGCTTCGGCGGCTTCACCTCGTTGATCTACAACGCGGATTCGCAAGACCAGTTCCGCCTGGTCGCGCAGTTGCGGCGCGACTTCTATCAAGTCCCCTTCGATCCAAACGACACCGGCACGCAAGGTCAGTTCCTCCGCGATGCCAACCGCGAGAACGACTCCTTTGTTACTTTTTCCTGGGTCCGCACCTTCAGTCCGGGACTCATGCTCACGATCTCGCCCTTCTACCACTACAACAGCGCAAATTATCAAAGCACCCTCGAGGACTCCCCCAGTTCCGCCACCGAAGATCGCAGCTCGAAGTACGAAGGGGGCCAGGCCACGCTTTCATGGATCAAGAACCGCAGCAACCTTCGCGTTGGCCTGTATGGCTTTTCTCAACAGGACGGCCAACTCTTTGGTTTGATCTGCCGCGCCTCCACGCAATGCCAGAACGTGGACCCACCCGAGAGACACAGCCCCGATGGAGGGCTCGCAGCCGTCTACGCCGAAGAACAGTTCAAGGCGACATCCTGGCTCAGCTTGAATGCCGGCCTCCGCCAAACGCACTTCTCTGGCAATGTGGTCGGGAATGCCACCAGCCCGCGCGCCGGCGCTTCACTTCGGATTCCCAAGTTTCACTTGGTTTTCCGCGCCTTCTACGGACATTTCTACCAGGCGCCGCCTTTGCTGACCGTTTCCGGTCCGCTCCTTGAAGCCGCAAGCAATCAGAATCTGCGTTTCATTCCGCTCCACGGAGAACGCGATGAAGAGCACCAGTTTGGCGTCACTATTCCATTTCGCGGATGGACGCTCGACGCCGGCAATTTTCTCACTCGCGCGGAGAATTTCTTCGACCACAACAACTTCAACAACTCCGACCTGTTTTTCCCCGTCACCATTCAGGGCGCGCGGATCAACGGTTGGGAACTTACGCTCCGCTCTCCCCGCATCCGCAATCGCGCTCAGGTGTACTTGACCTATTCGAACCAGCTCGCCCTCGCCTTTGGCAACATCAACGGCGGCCTCACCGACTTTTCTTTTGGTGACGGCTTCCACCTCCTCGATCACGACCAGCGCCACACTTTGCACCTGGGCGCGCGCTACGATCTCCCATTCCATTCCTACGCTTCGATCGACGTCTACTACGCCTCCGGCTTCACCAACGGCATGGTCCCCGGCGATCATCTCCAGCCGCACACCACATTTGATCTCTCGCTGGGAAAGAGTTTCGGTGAGAAGTTCTCTGTAAACGTTCAAGCGCTGAACGTCGCCAATCGCCGCGTCCTGCTCGACAACAGCTTTACCTTCGGCGGCACCCACTACCTGCACGCGCGCGAACTCTACGTCCAGGTTCGCTACCGTTTTCATTTGTAAGCGGCGCGAGAGCCGTAGCGGCCGCTTGTCGAGCTGCCTCCAGCAAGTTCCATTGAATTGGCCTTCCAGCAATGTGGGAAAATGTTAAACTGAGCCGACTTCCGAATGGCGATGGAGTTCGCCATAACCGCCCCGGTGATGTTCACTGGGACTGATGACTCCTGGCAGCCCAGCGGCGCCAGGAGTTTTTTGTTTGGCAAACCTCGGGCCATTTGCGCGGTCGCCGTGGCGAGCGACGGATTGGAGCGACATTGCGTCTTGCGCTGATCGCGATTTTTGGCGCCGCCGGCACGCTGGCGCGTTACGGACTTCAGGGTGTCGTGCAAATCCGCACCGCGAGCACCTTTCCCTTAGGCACCCTGCTCGTTAACCTGACCGGCTGCTTCCTCCTGGGCTTGATCGGCCAATTCACGCTCAATCGCATGGTAATCTCGCCGGATTGGCGCGTGGCCATCGCCGTCGGCTTCTTCGGCGGTTACACAACCTTCTCCAGCTTCGGTTGGGAAACCGCCAAAATGCTCGAAGCCGGCGAGTGGGCCTGGGCCACGGCCTATGTGGGAGCAAGCGTAGTCGCAGGCCTGCTTCTGAGTGTCGCCGGAATTCGCCTCGCTAATCGCTTTTAGGCCGGACCATCGGCCATGCCGTCATTTCGAGCGCAGCGATCGAAGATTCCGACCCTGTCGGAAGAAATCTCTCTTGGATTCTGACGAGGAAATCAATGACCCACGAAAAATTCGAAGGCGAGCGCACCCTGATGCGCATCCACATCGGCGAATCGGACAAATGGCACGGCAAACCCCTCCACGAAGCCATCGTGGAGATGCTGCGCAAAGACGGCTTCTCCGGTGCAACCGTGCTGCGAGGCGTCGGCGGCTACGGCGGCTCAAGCATCTATCACACCGACAAGCTGCTGCGCTTGTCGCAGGACCTCCCCATCATCCTCGAGGTCATCGAATCTATGGAGCGCATCGAAAAAATCCTCTCCCGCCTCGACGAAATGGTCGAAGGCGGCCTCATCACCCTCGAAAAAGTCCGCGTCATCCTCTACCGCGCGGCCAAGAAATAGCGCCAACTGGGGCGCGGCACCGCGCTGCTGCTTTTGCGCTTGCTCCGCCATCTCGATTGGAATTTCAGGCTAAATCACGATCCAGCGAGCTCCGAACCGAACTTTTAACTTTGAACCTTCAACTGTAAGCTGCTTCCCCATGCCTGACATGATAGAAAAACAATCCTGGCTCAACCGCACTGTCCTCGGCGTCGGCCTTACCAGCCTCTTCAGCGACTGGAGCCACGAGACCGCCACCGCCGTTCTCCCCGCATTCCTGGCCGCCATCGGCGCGGGCCCCGTCTGGCTCGGCGCCATCGAAGGCATCGCCGACGGGCTCTCCAGCTTCACAAAGCTTGCCGCAGGCCACTACACCGATCACTTGAAGCGCAGAAAGCCACTCGCCGTCTTTGGCTACGCCTTCACTGCCCTGGCGACGGCGTCGTTGGCCTTCGCCACGCACGCCTATCATGTGCTCTTCGGCCGCGTCGCCGCCTGGCTGGGCCGCGGAGTCCGCTCGCCCGCGAAGAAGGCTCTGCTCGCGGCCGACGTGCCGCCGAACGCCTACGGCCGCGCTTTCGGTTTCGAACGCTTGATGGACACGGTAGGCGCCATCGCCGGCCCGCTCACCGCGCTTTGGCTGCTCGAAGCCACTGGGCATTCTTACCGCAAAGTTTTTCTTTGGACGCTTCTGCCCGGCCTCGTTGCGGTCGCGTCTTTCTGGCTGCTCGTCCGCGAGCGGCCCATCGCTGCCCGCCCGCAACGATCCTTCCTCCTTGGTTTGAAAGCGCTACCGCTTCCCTTCCACCGGTTGCTAGTTGGCGTAGGCGTCTTTGGCGCGGGCGATTTCTCGCACACCCTGCTGATTCTCTACGCCACACGAATGCTGGCCCCCGGCCATGGCATGGCCCGCGCCGCAAGCCTCGCCGTCGGCCTCTACACCCTGCACAACGTTTTCTATGCCGGCTCTGCGTATCTCAGCGGCTGGCTGAGCGACCACGTCCCCAGCCGTAAAGCCGTGCTCGCAGCAGGCTACGCTCTCGCCGGAGTCACCGCGCTCCTTCTCTGCACTGGAACGTATTCCCTGTGGCTGCTCGCCGTGATTTTTGTCCTCGCAGGCCTTTACGTCGGCACCGAAGAAGCGCTCGAAGATTCTCTCTCCGCCGAGCTGGTCCCCAAAGAACAGCACGGCATGGCCTTCGGCACCCTCGCCGCCGTCAACGCCTTCGGCGACTTCCTCTCCAGCCTCATGGTCGGTTTCCTCTGGCGCGCCTTCAACGTCCAGACCGCCTTCGCCGCTTCGGCGCTCCTTTTCATCATCGGTGCCATATTGATTCTGCGGCTTCGCTAAGAGTCTGGTTGAAATCTTCGCCATGCCCGACGAGTCCACAGCCACTCCTCGCGACTTTCTCGCCTGGATTCGCACCGGCCTCGCTCTCATGGGCCTCGGCTTCGTCCTCGCCCGCTTTGGAATTTTCTTGCGGGAGTTCAACCTCAATCAGCGCAATCTACCGTCCCAGTCGTTCGGCCTCTCTCTCTGGTTCGGTACCGCGCTGATTTTTCTTGGCGTGTTCGTCTGTCTGCTCTCGCTTGTTCGTTACCGGCGACTGCTGCAACAGGTTCAGCACCCTGAAGCTTTGCTCGCGCGTCCCTCGGCGCTGGCCATCACGGCCGCTCTGGTCCTCGCCATCCTTGGCGTGGCGATGGCCATCTATCTGATTTCGGTTAGACCTATCGGGCCGGATGATGCATCAAAATCCCGGGAGATTTCCATGACGCCAATTCCAGAGAACGGCATTCTTCCTACTGCCAGCAATCATTCCGTCGAGGAAACCGTGGCCCGCTTGAAATCCATCCTGGGAGCCAAAGGGGTGAAGCTCTTTACCATCGTCGACCACAGCAGCGAAGCCGCCAGCGCCGGCCTGAAAATGCCAAACACCAAGCTGCTCATCTTTGGCAACCCCAAGGCCGGCACACCTCTGATGCTCGCTTCGCCCAGCTCCGCCCTCGACTCCCGCTCAAAATCCTCATCGCCGAAGACTCCGGTGGCAAAGTCTGGATCTCCTACAACGCTCCCGCCTATCTCCTGGCACGCCACCATCTCCCTCCCAACCTGCTCTCCAATATCTCCGTCATTGAAACGCTCGCCGCCAAAGCCGCCGAATAGATTTCGCCTTGCTTCTTCTGTAGAGGCCGCCCGCCGCAGTCGTGTGGCTTCTTCTCCCCCTCAGACAAACGGGTTTTCGACAACACATCCAAAGTATTGCTGGCCAGCATTCAAGTCTTCCGACCAGATTCTCTGACAGCCGCCGCGTTCGGCGGTGGCAAGGATCATTCCGTCGTAAAAGTACACTCCGTATTGAGCGCGCGCCTGCACCGCACGGAGAACCACATGGCCATCAATCGGGACTAGTTTGATGGGCCCGAGCGCGTCCAGAAGCGCCGTCAAGTCTTCCGGGGTTGCCGGAGGCGATAGCTTGTGGAGGAGTGTGGCCACGAATTCACCGAGCACTTGGCTGGAGGCTGCGATCTCCCCCGCCACTGCTCTCCGAACCAGTCCCTGCGCAATCTGTTGTTTCCGCGGCTCGCTGCGGTCATACGCGTAAACCAGAATATTAGTATCCAGAAACTCAAGCGCGCTCATGGAGATCTTCGCGCTTCCAGCTCTTTTTTCCGACTCTATATTGGAACTGTTCGAAGCTGCGCTCCAAGGCTTCCCGTTCTCGACGCGTTCGGCCTGCTGCCGCCTCTTGCCTGGCGACTTCGTTCAAATACTCACGAACGAGGCCGGTCAAGGTCGTGTCGCGGTCCACGGCGATCTTCCGGACCCGTCTCACCAAGTCTTCCGGCAAAGAAAGCGTGACATTCATGTACCCATATTACGTGAAACCCTTATTCCGTGCAATTCGCTTTGTTGCACTCCCGCAAATCCGATCCTTCGCTTCTTCTTTGTGTTTTCAGTGTCCCCCGTCTTAAAACTCACAATTTCCATATTGCACGCTGAAACGCCGCGTGTTAACGTCAGCGAATAAAAGGCGAATCAAAGAAAGGCGCGTTTCATGCCCGAATCGCTAGCAGTTCGCAGGGCTGGCATGTCCACTGCAATCACCCGCGTTCACGAAGTGCTGGAATCCTTCGCCGCCCGCGACCACAACGGCGAAATCCTCACGACGGTACGCCATTTCGCCGCCCGCGAGGCCCAGTGGGCGGACTTCCCTGCCTGGGTGCATCTAGACCTCGCGTCTGCCTACGCCGCCAAAGGCATTCACCGCCCGTACACTCATCAAGCAGCCGCGGCGGAAGCCGTCCACGCCGGAAAAAACGTTGTCATCGTCACGCCCACTGCTTCCGGAAAAACCCTCTGCTACAACCTGCCCGTCTTGAACGCGGTCCTTGAAAACTCCGACACTCGCGCGCTGTACCTCTTCCCCACCAAAGCCCTCGCGCAAGACCAACTCGCGGAACTCCACGACCTCAACCAGCGCCTCGAAGATCGCTTCGGCGTTTTCACCTACGACGGCGACACGCCCGCCGATGCCCGCAAGGCCATCCGAGAAAAAAGTCACATCGTTCTGACTAACCCGGACATGCTGCACACCGGGATCCTGCCGCACCATACTCGATGGACGCGCCTCTTTGAAAACCTCCGCTACATCGTGATCGACGAACTGCACACCTACCGCGGCGTCTTCGGCAGCCACTTGTGCAACGTGCTGCGCCGCCTCCGCCGCATCGCTCGCTTCTATGGCC
>QHZB01000491.1 GCA_003224525.1 Acidobacteriota bacterium
AGTTCCGGCATTTCGTAGCGTGATCCGTTGTAGCCAATGCGGATGCGGCGCTCATTACGCCAGTGGGTAATGTCCTTCAGCCATAGCTGATGATCTTCCGCAGTACAAGGCTTGTAGCTGCTGTCCAAGAGACCTTTTATGTTCAAGCAGTCAGGAACAGGAATCTGTTGGTTGTTCGGGCGAAATTTGGAATCCTGAGCCAGAGCGAGGAATGCGAAGAAAGAACAAGATATCAAAGAAAGAAGAAGCCGGATTTTCACAAGCGCTCCTTGAACCGGGAAGTGAAGTGCTCAAAATCGGCGCGAGTATAAAACGTTTCAAAATAATCGTCTAGTCCCCAAGCGCTTGACGTGTATTGTTGAAGAAGCTCCCCTCTGAGATGGTGGGAACGACTCTCGGAGCAGTCGCTCTTGGCCGGAAAGCAGGCCGCCTCAGCGATGTCGAAATCACCGTATATAAGTCTATGGGCGTGGCCATGGAGGATATGGTCGCTGCCAATCTCGTGTACCAGAGGGCCAAGCGAGAAGGTGGGAGAGGGGTAATGGTTTGGTGATTACTTCCGACGAAGACTGGAAATCACACTCCTAAAATAGGTTCAAGTGGCCCGTTAATCAGAACTTGGGCTCTTGCGACTTGGATCGGCGTTTGCCATCGCCGTTGCGAGCCTATTCATTCCGTTAGGGAGGTTTGCCGTGAACGCCGCCTTCACCGGCGAAAGGTACATGTCAGCCTTCTCACCCTTCAAGACAATTTGCTGTGTGAGCCGGGTTCTTCCATCGGCGAGTCCTACAAATCGCCACTCAAACGACAGTGCTGCACCGTCCAAACTCATCTCGATCGTGGCAGCGTTGGGTGGAGTGACCTCTCGGATGAACCAGTGTAGCGGCTCCTGCCCCGCAACCGCGTGACCCCACGCGACCCGGTGGCGAACGGTCCGTCTAAACGCAAACTCTGCTGGCGGGTCGTCCCAATTCGCGATATTGGTCAAGTAGTGCCAAGCAAAGGCAGGACTTGCGTTCGTTTCGACCGAATGGGTTATCGCCCAAGCAACGGTCGCCATGGGTTGCACCTCAGGTTTCAACTTTCGCTGCTCACAAACTCGGCTGATGCTGGCGTAGGGCCAATCCCGATCTCCGCAGTATAGGCATAAGGCGAAGTAGACGATCAGTCGGTAATCTGGCCGGAATCGCGGTGCCTCCAGAGCGGGATACGCCGCAAGAGCTTGAAGCCGGGTTCAGCATATATTCGGAATTCGTGATCACGCCCGAAACTCTGCCGCGTTATCCGTTGCCCAGTCGAGGAACGTCTTTGCGGGCGCTCCCGTGATCGCTGCGACTGTGGACGTAACGTGCGCAGGTTGGCCGATTGCGGCAGCCCAGGCATTGAGCAGCATATTCACTGCCACCAAGGGGCCGATCCTGAGCAACTCTCGCTGCGCCTCGTCTGGCGAGATCTCCTCGATGCGCAACGAGCGGCCGATCACGCGACCGATTGCAGACACCTGCTCGAATTGACCCAGCGATTGCGGTCCGGTCAGAACATATCCCGCTCCGTCGTGTCCGTCCTCATACAACGCGCGCACCGCGACCGCAGCAATGTCCCGCTCGTCGATCGGGGTTGTAGGAGCAGCTAGATACGGCCAGCGCATGACGTCGCCGGCGCGAATCTGCGGAGCCCACCAGTTCAGGGCGTTTGCGGCGAACATTCCAGGTCGCAGAAACGTCCACTGGAGTCCTGAGGTCTCGATCAACCGCTCGATGTGCTCGACCATCGCTCTGAGCGGATTGGGCTGTTGGAAGAGCGGGTGCGGTGTTTTGAGTGGAGCTGAGAGGAATACGATGCGCCGTGCGTGCTTTGTGATCCGCTCCAAAGCGGGAGCAACAGCTGTGGCCGGGGCGGTCCACACCAGGAACACCGCATCAATGCCATCGAGGCACCCATCAAGGGTTTCGGGAAGAGTGAGGTCTCCGCGAACCACTTCGACCTGTGGTGGCAATCGAGCCGCTCCGGGGTTGCGCGCCATCGCGCGGACCCGCGCGCCAGTGGCCGCCAATCGAGAGACAACCTGGCGGCCGACGGTGCCGGTTCCTCCAATGACCAGAATGCGATTCATCCTGGGACCCTCTACGATCTACCAGCTCACTTATTCTACATATCAACGTCCAAAGCTCCGCATCCTGCACCAGGTGGCTGGCTGTAATACGGAAGGTTGGAAATACCGCGGCGAACTTCGAAGTCCTTCGAGCGTCCCATCTTTCTTTCACCGGCACGCACGGTCACGCTCATGGTGCTCGCTGCAAGAGAGCTGCGGGAAAAGGAGGGGCGACGACTCATCGCCCCAGCTCTCCGGCGGCAGCTTCAGTTGGCGTTGCAGCTGGCTGGCGTTTCGGAATTGTTCGGGTTCGTGCAGAGTGGCCCCAGTCCGGATTTGGCGTCGGGAACACTGAGCATGGCAAACGGTCCGGTCAGCAATCCCCCACGGGTTGAACGAGCTCTTTCGAAAAATCTCCACGTTCCGTGGT
>QHZB01000143.1 GCA_003224525.1 Acidobacteriota bacterium
GAGCCTCGAGCGTGTCGTCGTAAGACTGTTCGAGTTCCACATGCTTTGCGGTGAGCTGGGCGGTGCGTTCCTCGACGAGTTGCTCCAGGTTGCGCTGATAGTTGCGGTTTTCGATGATCAGACGGCGGTGCTGCAGCGCGCGTCCAACGCCCAAAAAGAGCTGGTCCTTTTCGAAAGGCTTGAGGATGTAGTCATAGGCCCCGCGACGAATGGCTTCGAGAGCGGTGGAAATGTCGTGGATGGCGGTGACCATGATCACCGGCACTTCGGGATCGTATTGCCGCATCCATTCGAGCAGACGGATCCCATCCATCTCCGGCATGATCATGTCGCTCAAAACAAGGTCGGGCGTGGCCTTCTTGACTTGGTCCTGCGCGACGCGGCCGTTCTGCACAGCCGTGCAATGATAGCCCTTTGATTCGAGCATGGTCGAAACGACCTCTCGAATCGCTTCCTCATCGTCCACGACCAGTATGTTTTCCATCTCCACGGTTGGTTGGCCCCCACTAGGCATTATATGTGACGGCACACACAATTAGTGGTGGCCTTGCCTAGTCAGAAAATAGCGTGTTAGCGTCAAGAAAGGGCAATCACTCAGAGCTTCTCGCCGTCCATATCCAGCTCCGCGGCAGCACGAGCACCGCAGCGACGGCACTACCAGCCGGGAGGCGGGGCATGGTGTTGGCGAATCAAGGCCTGCTAGGGATCGCTTTCTTCGAAGCAACTGCCTCGATCATCTTGCTGGTTCTCTTTCTTCTTTTCCGCCGTGATCACCAGGCGGGCTATTTCCGTTTTTGGCTTACCGGATGGTGCTGCTTTACTTTCTCCTCGTTGTGCGAAGTGGCGCTGCTGATTCGTCAGCTTCCGGGATTGAATCTGGCTATCGTTCTGGCGCAGGCCGCCGCCTTGCTGCTTTTCCTGGTGGCCGTGGTGCACTGCCCATCAGGATCGGAGCGGCAAATCTGGTCTCCGGTTCCGCTGCTGGGCCTGATCCTAGCAGCCATCTACTATATCGAGCGGAGAGGCCCGCTGCAGGTCGCTTCGCTGCATTGGCAGACCGCCATTTTCGAGACGGTACTTTGTCTGCTTGCCGGCTGGATGATGTGGAGGTCGGAGCTGGCGCGCCACAGCCACGGAGCGCAGCTCCTTGCAGGGATATTCCTGCTGAGTGGAGTGCATGGGCTGGATCGTCCGCTCTGGCTGGATAGCCCGCTTTTCCTGTTGCGCGTGGCCTTCGACCACCTTCTGGGAGTGGCCTTGGGAATCGCCATGGTGGTAGTCGTCCTGGAAGGTGCGCGCACGCGAAGCGAAGAACTGAACGACAAGATGCGCCGCCTGACGCTCTTGACCGCCGCGAGCACGCAGACGCTTTCTGTCCAGGAAGTGATTGACCAGGTTCTGTCGCATCTCGTGGAGAGTCTTGCCGCCACACATGGCATCGTGCGGCTGAAGGAAGGCGAAGGGAATTCCGCGCAACTCGTGGCGCGGGCATCGGTGGGGTTCGACCAGTCGTTCTTGACTCGCTATGCCAAACTCTCCGCGATGGAGCCCTGGGCGCAGCAGATGATGAAGGGAAAGTGCCAATTCCTGCAATCCGACGAGGAGTGGGATCCCGTTGCTCGAAGGCGGGTCGACGAAGCCGGATTGAAAACGCTCGTCACTCTGCCTCTTCCCGGCAAGCAAGGGCCATTGGGAGTCGTCGCCATCGGTTCGACGCGCCACGGGCGGTTTCACCCTGATGAGATTTCCTACCTTGTCAACATCGCGAACTTGCTCGGCTTGACGCTCCAGAACGTTAGCCTGTTTGAACAAGTCACTGCCGTGCAGCGTCAGTGGGAATACACTTTCGATTCCATTGGCGACCCGATCCTGGTCCACGATCTCGCGGGACGCATTCTGCGCAGCAATCAGCGGCTCAGCCAGCTCCTGGGGCGCGAGGGGAGCGCACTTGCCGGCCGAAGCGTCATGGAACTCCTCCCCGTGCAAAATGCTGCCTACAAGAGTTGCCCTTACTGCGAGGGAGTCGGCGGGGAAGGTGACGAGCCCGATCCGTGGCTGCCCGGCTATTTCCTGGCCTCCAATTCCACGTTTACGGATCCCAGTGGACTGCAGCTCGGAACCGTCCACGTCCTGAAGGACATCACCGATCGCAAACGCGCGGAGGAAAAATACCGTACGCTCGTCTCCAGTGTTCAAGAAGGCGTGTTTATCTCCACGCCCCAGGGGCGCTTCCTGGATTTCAACGACGCGCTTCTTCGAATGACCGGCTATGAGGACCGCGAGGAGCTGATGGGGGTCGACATTCCTGCCGCGTTCTATGCCAAAAGCTCCGATCGCGAAAGGCTCAAAAGGCTCTTGCAGCAGCACGGTAAAGTAGCCGATTTCGAATTCGAAATGCGGCGCAAGGACGGCGAAATACGCGCCATGCTGGAGTCTTCCATCGCGGTCCGCGATGCCGCCGGCAACGTGATAGCGTACCAGGGTTTCTTGCTCGATATTACCGAGCGCAAGCAAGCGGAATTCGAAATCCGGCGCCGCAACCGGGAGCTCCTGGTATTGAATTCCATCGCCCAGACGCTGACGGAATCGATGGACCTTAGCGATTCGCTGCATCGCACGCTGCGTCAAATGGCCGAGCTCTTCAACCTGGACGTCACCTCGCTCTATCTGTTCGGTCAAGAGGGCACGCAGTTGCGGCGCATCGCTGCCGTCGGCCATCGCTCGGAATTCTCAAAGCACTTTCCGCCCGTCTCCGTGAGGCCGGAGTTGATGCAGCACATCAAGGCTGTGCACGCGACGTTCCTCTCCGCCCAGGGTTTGTCATTGCCGCAGATTTTCCGCGACGCCCAGTTAAAAGAGAAGATTGTAGCAGTGTACATCGTTGTCCTGTGGTCCAAAGACCGCGTGATCGGAGGTCTGGTCGTTGGCAGCCGCACGCCCAGGGAGTTTTCTCCGGCGGACGTGAACCTGCTCATCGCCGTCGGCAGCCAGATTTCCAACGCCATCGAACGCTCGATCCTCTATGAGGAGACTCGCCAGGCCTACGAAAACCTGCGCCGTACCCAGGAGCAGCTGCTTCACAGCGAGAAGCTGGCAGCGGTCGGGCAGTTGATCTCCGGGGTCGCGCACGAATTGAACAACCCGCTTACCGCCATCCTCGGTTACAGCCAATTGTTGACCTCCAGCGGACAGATGGGACAGCAGGGCATCGAGTATGCCGACAAACTTTACAAGCAAGCCCAGCGTACGCACCGCATCGTGCAGAATCTCCTTAGCTTCGCCCGCCAGCATAAGCCTGAGCGTGTTTCCGTGCAGATCAACCAAGCCCTCCAGGAGACGCTGGCGCTACGTGATTATGACTTGCGCATGCACAACGTCCGCGTCCACCTGGACCTTGCGGAGAATTTACCCCTCACCTCCGCTGATCCACACCAGTTGCAGCAGGTCTTTCTGAATATGGTAAACAACGCGGTGGATGCCATCCTGGAACATTCGACCGATGGCGATCTTTGGGTGCGCACCGGCTTCGATGGCGACCGGCTCTGCATCGAGTTCACCGACAGCGGACCCGGGGTGAAAGACGCTTCCCGGGTTTTCGATCCCTTCTACACCACGAAACCAGTCGGCAAAGGAACGGGCCTCGGTCTGAGCATTTGCTATGGAATCATCACGGAACATGGCGGAACCATTCGCGTAAGGAATATCCCGGCCCGGGGCGCGTCTTTTATCATCGAGTTGCCTCGCCAACCCGTGGCTCCTCCAGCCTTCGCCTCACCGGATCAAAGGGCCATCTCAGGAAAGGATGGACGTATCCTTCTGGTGGATCACGATGATTCCGTGCTGGAAGCAGCGGGGACCATTCTGCGAGGCCACGATCATCGCGTACGGACGGCAAGAGATCTTCCTGAAGCGCGCGCCCTGCTTGAAAAAGAGGACTTCGATCTGATCATCGCGGATTTACAGATTTCCGACGGCGCGAACGGGGGCGACTTGCGCGAATGGCTGGCCAAGCATAAGCCCGCGCTCAGCCGCAGATTGATCTGGACGTGTGCCGTCGCTCCGGCTGAAGATACAGGCGAGCATATTGCCGGAAACGGCCGTCGGATTCTTCAGAAACCGTTCAAGGCGAACGAACTCCTGGCGGCAGTGGACGAGTTGCTGCTAAGCAACGTCCAGCCCGCGGCGATTGATCGATGAAGCCAACTCGGCCGCAGCTGCGGCGCGCTCCCCGAGCTCTTTCATCGCCGCTTCCATTAGAACGCTTAGTCCACCAGGTCACTCAAGCCGTCCAGTTGCGGCTTGGCCCGCCGACAGCTTCCATCGAATCATCTCGTATTGCCAGGCAAACTTGGCCATGAGACAAAGCCTTTCGAACTCATGTACCGCAACCACCTCGGGAGAAAGCACGGCAATCACTTTCGCCATCCGCAACAGACTCTGGAAATCCCCGCGCAAAGCAGTCAGATAGGCGAGTCCGAGTCGCTCGCGGGCTTGCCGCAGACGAAGACCGGGAAGCATCTATTCCTCGGGGGCTGGGTGAATCACCACAAGCAGAGTACAATATTACCATACCGTTAAGTTCTAAGAACAAATAATTGCCGTGATTCCCGGGCCTGTTGAAAAAATATTGCAGTTTTACGGCGCGCAGCTTTACCCCCCCATAAGTCCTGCGTTTTCTTCAGTCCTTCCAACACTGCGGCGGCCTGCGCACGGTTTCCTCCACGGAAACGTTGCTCTCGGCTACCGCACTGACTCTGCGAGCCAAGTGGTGTAGCTTGCCGGCGGTCACAACCCGCTTCTTCATCATTTTAGGTTTTCGCCAATCTCCTTTTCTGAGACTCGGCCTCGAGCAGGGGCTGCGTGGCGCGAGCCAACTTAGTTTCGCTGTACCCATGCCAGACCATCAGGTTGCTTCCCCGTGGACACATAGCCGGTGACTTCCAAGCTCTTCAAATCCACGGCGGCGACCTTGTCTTTTCCGCTGACGGCTACATACGCGCGGGAACCATCGGGGACGATCACAATGCCTGCTGCGCCGCCTCCGAGATTGAGCTGCTTAACCTCTTTCCACGTAGCTGCGTCCATCACAACGAGACTGTTGCCCGCCGCACTGCCGCCCCCACCGGCGATCAACACCAGTCTGCCGTCCGGTGTGAACTTCAGCCGGTTGGCGCCTCTCAGCGAGATGGGAAGAGTTTGCGTCGCGCGCTTGCTGGCGGTATCGATGATGGTCACCGTGGCGTCCTGTGCGTTTGCCGCCCAAATCTCGTTGCCGTCGGGCGACACGTCAAAGCCTTCCGCTCCGTGGCCGGCCGCGACGTTGGTTACGCGCCATGTTTTCCGCGGGCCGCCGGGCGGCGGGCCCGTCCCTGGGGGCGGACCGCCAACGGGAGGCGCGGTAGCCGGCGGACCAGTGCTGCCCGGCGGGGGACCAAAGCCGCCAGTTGGCGGGGAAACCTGCTCGATGATGCTGATCGTGCCGGAACTGACGTTGGAAGTAACGATCCGGTCGTGACTTTCGGAGACCGCCACCATATGCGTTCTGTCCTGACCGGTGCCGAGAACCCAATCAACGCTTTGCGCGGCAGGATCGTAGCGGCCGACGACCTTGTTCGTCTCTGCGGTGAAGTAGAGCTTGCCGCCGGCGAACGCCAAACCATGCGCGGAGCGCAGTGCCCCGAGATTGATCGGCGTCAACGCCTTTCGGGTTGCGAGATCGATGACGGAGATGGTGTTGAGCGCACTGTCGGAACCGCCGTAGTTCGAAATGTAGGCCAGCTTGCCATCCGCGGATGCCACGATTTCATGGGGATCCGGCCCGGCGGGCACGCGCGCCACAACCTGCAAGTTCACAGGATCAACAATGGCCAGCGAATTGTCGCTCTTCTCCAGTACGAGCAACGCTGGCGAAGGTGTTTGCGCCGCCGCAAAATTCGCGCCCAGCAGCAAAACCCCCAACACCGGCGCGCCCCAAATCGAAGTTCGCCGTGAATTCATCCATCGACTCATCATATCTCCTCTCCCCCGGACAAAACTCTCCAGCAAATACTACACTCTTGTGGCCCAACCATTCCTGCTTGTGTTCTTTTCTTTTGTAGGCCCCGACTTCTGAGGTTGGCCGCTCCATCTTGGCTCACTTCACTAGTATTGCTTGGCACTGTCACCTGCTTCGCAAGGCACAACTGTGTCATACAACTACTGATTTGTAGTACAATGAACCATGCGTTTCGCAATTCAAGCAAGACTGGATGACCGGTCGCAAAAGAGGCTAGCAGTGCTGGTCCGCGAACTGGGATGGTCTCCCTCGCAGGTCGTGAGAGAAGGCCTGCGCGTTCTGGAAGCAAGCCATCTAAGAAGGAAGAAGCGGGGGGTCATTGGTCTGGGGAAGTTTTCCTCCGGCGCACCCGATCTGGGCTCGAACAAGAAACACCTGCGCGGCTTCGGGCGGTGAAGCCGGTACTGCTCGATACCGGCGTGATCGTTGCGCTTCTGGACCGGAGCGAAAGATTTCACCAGGCATGTGCCGAGGCGGTCCGGGAACTGGAGGCCCCGCTGATCACCTGCGAAGCGGTGATTGCCGAGAGTTGCTATTTGCTGCGGAATCTAGCTGGTGCGGCGGAAGCCGTGATCGAAAACGTGGCCGCAGGAATTTTCCAAGTCTCTTTTCAGCTCTCACGGGAAGCAGTTGGCCTAAAGCAGGTCCTGCGAAAGTATCGGGACCACAAGATCGATTTCGCTGATGCCTGCCTGATTCGTTTAGCGGATGAATTTGAAACTCCCGACATCTTGACTCTGGACAAGGACTTTGCGGCCTACCGTTGGAGCAGGAACAAACGCTTTCGCATATTGCCGGCCTTGAAGTAGAAGGACCCAAGGCGCAGGATCAACGCGCCGGCGGGTCTTGGCGCGATGAATCCGTCTTTACACACCGCTTCCATTCCCGCACTTCCGGCGTCAAAGCCCTTAGATCGCGGTGCACCTGCCGCTGTGGGGCCACGTCCTGCGCCGTTCTCTTCCAAGGAGGCATCCGTGACACGACGCAAACTCTCGCTGCTTCTGTTGCTGGCCGCATCCATTGCCGCCCCACTATCGGCCGGCACGCATTCCGCCGCCGCTTTTAAGAAGCTGCAATCGCTCGCCGGCGACTGGGAAGGCAAGGACGGCCACGGCATGGCCGTGAAAACCAGTTTCAAAGCTCTCGCCTCCGGCACCGCCGTCATGGAAACGCTCTCCCCCGCTGGCATGGAGGAAATGGTCACCCTTTACAGCATCGATGGCGACGGCATCGCTCTCGTGCACTACTGCCCCACGAACAACCAGCCGCGCATGCGTGTGGTGCCCGATTCCGACGACATCAAGGAGCTCAGCTTCGATTACCAGGGTGCCGGCAACCTCAAATCACCCTCCGTGGGCCACCAGCATCATCTCGTCATCCGCTTCGACGACTCCGAACACATCACGGAAACTTGAACCTGGCGCCAGGATGACAAGGACGTCCCCATGCTCTTCCACCTCACCAGAAAGAAAAATTGAAATGAGTCGGGCGGCCGCCCCTTAATGCGCCAAGAAGAATTTGGGTGCCCTTGATGAGGAGTTCTGGAGTTTCCTGCGGTTCACAATCTTAACTGCACCTCGCACGTAATCTATAATTCCCTTTTAGCGGCTAATTCCAAAAGACGCTGGAAGGCAGTTGCTTCTATCGGAATGCGGAATACTTCCAGATTACTTTTGGTAACAAAGCTTACAACTGTATATGTCGGATTGTTGGGCGGAAGGGGCTTATGGTCGCCCAGGACCACGGGAATTCCTATTCGCCTCGATCGCAGAAAGCTTCCGGTCTAGGTGTGGTTCTGTGCTCAGGCCGCCTGAATGAAGCAAACAGGGCTCCCCAGGAGCAACACCGCACGTAGGACAGGGCACAGACAAGCATTCTTTTGCTGTCAGGTCGCGCTTCTTCATTTTGATACAGTACGGCAAAAACAGCCGCAAAACTGTTCCATTCTGAACGGTATGCGCACAATCGGAACCTGGCGAGCCTGCCAAACAACTGTTGACAACGGGCGGGTGGCGGCCCCTCGATCCCCAAAGACACCTCCGAGTGGCCCATCCTTTCTGCGGTTTAGGCAGAAAGGTTGAACTCTCCACTGTCAACTCACTTCCCTCAATCCCAGCGATCATGTGGGACAGCCATTCCTGGCTGTCCTCGCCACTCGTCTCTCGCCAGTTCCCCTGCCGTTCAGACGGCCACATCGCGATTCTGTTATTCTGAAAACGATATGACCTCTCACTTGAAACACGCCTATTTCGGGCTGCGAGCTCTAATCTTGAGCCTCGTCCTCTTCCTTGGTGGTGCAGTTGTCGACGCGCAGGAAGCTGCCGCCGCTCCGTCTTCCGCGGATTCCAAGCCCGCCACGGACGCCGAATTTATTGCTGCCGCCGATGAAGTCCTCGGCCAGATGAGCCAAATCACCGACCTGAAATTGCTCAAGCCGCTGAAAAAATCCCTGCGTTCGCGCGAAGAAATCCGCGCCTACGTCATCAAGCAGATGAACGAAGACAAGAATGCTGCGGAACGCTACGCCGACCAGCGCAGCGCCGAAGCCTTTGGACTCCTTCCCAAGGGATTCGACTTCGATTCGTTCATGATCAATGTGCTCACGGAACAAATCGAAGGGCTCTACGATCCGACGACCCGCGAATTTTACATCGCGGACTGGAGCCCGCTTGCCGACCAGCGCATGGTCATGGCCCATGAACTGACGCATGCTCTCGAGGACCAGCATTTCCAGATCGAGACGTGGTTAAGAGCAGCCCGTCCCAACGAAGATGCCGAGCTGGCGCGCGACGCCGTGCTCGAGGGCAGCGCCATGGCCGCCATGGTCGACTATCTGATGCTTGGGACCGGACGCTCCCTGAAGGATGTGCCGGACTTCGATCCTGGCATGTTGATCGGCGATTTGGGCAGCACTCCCACGCTGCAAAAAGCTCCACCGTTCCTCAAGGACGCGCTGATCTTTCCCTATCTTGGCGGACTCACCTTCTCGGCTGCAGTCATGAAAAATACTGGCTGGGCCGCTCTCCCGGGCTTGTTCGAGAAGCCGCCGGTTTCCACCCAGCAGATCCTCCACCCGTCGCTCTACCGGTCCGGTAAGACGCCTTCGAGTGTCACTCTTCCTGCGCTCGAAAAGCTCCTCGGCGGCAACTGGTCAAAGCTCGACGAAAACATCATGGGTGAATTCGGCTGGAAGGAAGTCTTGAAGCAATTCCTCGATAACGACCGCGCCAAGACTCTGGCGGCAGCCTGGGCTGGCGACCGCTACATCGTCTTCGAGCAGAAACAAACGAAGAAACTCATTCTGGCTACGCGGCTGCACCTGGACAGTGAAGAGCACGCGGCGCGCTTCTTCGGGCAATATTCCGAAGCGCTAGAGAAGAAATACTCAGAGCGCTCGAATTTGCTTCGCCGCCCGAACTTTTTTTCTTTTGAGACGGCGGAGGGCGGCGTGTTCCTGGATTGTTTGGGAGATGAGTGCGTGACCATGGAAGGCGCGACACGCAATATCTTCGACGGCTTCACCAAAGCCCTGAACTGGCCTTTGGCGCCGCAACCGGCCGAGCGTCCCGGGGCCGCGCCGAAGAGGACGGCCGTGATTTTTTCTCCAGCCGCGCGACGCGCTGCAGAAACTTTTTCTCCAGCCGCGCAAACCGCGCCGTGAGGAGCGGATCGCGCGAATTGGCGCGCTCGCGCAGAAGTTTGGCGATGGCCAATTGTGCAAATTCAGCCGCTTTGGCCAGGTCTCTAGCGTGACGTTCGTAGTAAATGGCCAGCTGTTCGCAAGCGTGAATGCCGTCGTGCAGATCGGCAACGATTTGCAGCCAGATCTCGGCGGCGCGCGCGTGTTCGCCGCGGCGCTTGGCCATCAGCGCAAGATCGCGGCGCGCCTTCGGGCGGAATTCCGCCGGCAACCCCATCGCCAGAGCCTGGGCGCACGCGGAATGCGCCCGATCGGGATCGCCGCGCCGCCGCAAAAATCTTGAAAGCCCGAAGAGGTCTAGGCTCTCGATTTCGTTTGCGGCATTTGGCGCCGCAGAAAGAAGTTCGTTGACTTTGCAGAAAAGGGCGGCGAGCCCGCGCAAATCCATCTGATTATGGCGAACCACGCCGGCGAGCGGCTCGGCGGGCCCGCCGCGTAAATAATCAAAGTAATACTGCGGGATAAGCGCCGACGCCACATCGTTCTCGCGATGCCAGCCGAGCCGCGGCGCATCGATGACGTGGCGTTCCAGTTCCACGAGCCGCACCGAACCGAGCCGGAGCTTCCACAACACGCGCGCGGGATGCAGCAAATCAAGGTGCGCCGCGAGCTTCGGCACCGCGATGGAGCGCGTCATCGTGAAGCGATTTTCGAGCAGCGGCCAATCGAACGATTTGCCATTGAAGGTGACAAGCACCGGCCGTTCGGCGATACGATGAGATAATTCGTGCAGCAGCGAGTGTTCCTCGGCGAAGTCGCGCATAAAGAATTGCTCGACCTGCAATCCACCCGCATCCCACCACGCGAGGCCAATCAGAAACGCGTACGTGCCGGTGCCGCCCGCGAGGCCGGTAGTTTCCGTATCGAGGAAAAGCCATTTTTCCGGGTCTTCGAGCGCGGCGCGGGTTTTGCGGGAGAGCGATTCGTCGCGCGTGCGGGAAAGCAATTCGAGTGTTGTGGATGAGGGGTCGGTAAATTCCGGGGTGGAGAACCAGTTTCGAATAGACAGGTGTTCGCCGAAATGATTCCTGGCAACGCCGGCGCCGAGGAGCCGGCCAAGCGCGTCTGCTTCGTCGGGCGTTCGAATGGCGGCGGGGCGCGCGGGGATTGGGCGCATGGGCTTCAGCGCGGCGAGGCGTGAAAACTTGTCTGCGGTGACGGCCATTTAGGCACACAGCCTGTCGAGGATGGCGAGGGCGGCTTCTTTTGCGCGCGGGGCGAGATCGCCGGCGGGGCCCACGCAGGAGGGGCAGCCCTGTTCGCACTCACAGGCGGAAATGAGTTCGCGGGTTTTTTGCACGAGGAGACTGTGCGTTCGAAAGAGGGGTTCGGAGAAGCCGATGCCGCCGGGGTAGGCATCGAAGAGATAAAGATTTGGTTCGAAGAATTCCTTGGCGTTGGGGGAGATAGCGTCTTCCACGCGGGACGGAGTGAAAGTTTCAATCGTGCCGGGAAGGGGCGCAGCATGCTGCGCCCCTAGAACGGCGGAAACGGATTCGGCAGCAGGAGGGCGCTCGCCGATGGCGGTGCCGAGGTCGCGGCGATCGCACATGAGGAGAAGGGTGGCGACGGATTCGAGGGCGTGGAGAAGGCCAAACATCCCGCTTTGGCGCTCGCTCACGGTGAAGGGGAGCGATTCAAGCAGCGGGCGTTCGAGCGTGATCCAGTAAGAGGTGGTGTGCATTTCGTTTTCGGGGAGCTCGAGTTTGCCGGCGCCGATATTTTCGTTGGTGAAGAATTTGATTTTCTTGAAGCCGACGACTTGGGAGCGGACGAGGACATCGCCGTGGGAGAAAGAGGAAGTAGAGGAAGTAAAGGAAGTTAAGGAAGTAGAGGACGAAGAGGGCGCAGCGTGTTGCGCCCCTGCAAGGGAGTTTGCGTCGGCGTGGTGTGAGGTAGCGGCGATTTCTAAGACGCGGACCTGGGAGTAGCGGATGGCATCGGTGTAGTAGTCCACGTCGACGCGCTTGACGTAAGCCTTGCGCTCCTTGAAGTCGAGATGTTCGACGTGGTGTTGCTGCCCGCCGTGAATGTAGATGGCTTTTTCGTGGACAAACACAAGCGCGCTGGGGAAATCGATTTCGCCGATGACGCTGGGCGCGCCGGTGAGGTCGATGATCACGAAATTGTCGCTGGTGACGGAACGCAGGCTGATGGTATCGGCGGGATAGGCCTCCTGCGTCCAGTGGTAGTTTTCTCCAGCGAGATGCAGAAAACCGGCCTCGGCGAGCCGCGCGCACAGATCAGGTAAGTCCACATCGCCGAATTTGTCGCTTGGAGCGATGGGCAATTCAAATGCGGCGCATTTCAGATGATTGATGAGGATTTCGAGATTGTCGGGCTGGATGAAGGCGTGCTCCGGAGTGTTGCCGAAGAAATAGTCGGCATGACGCACGATGAATTGATCGAGCGGCGAGGAAGATGCGACCAGCACGGCACAAGAGCTTCCGCTGCGGCGGCCGGCGCGCCCGGCCCGCTGCCAGGTGGCGGCGATGGTGCCGGGATAGCCGGCCATGACCACGGTGTCGAGCGAGCCGACGTCAATGCCGAGCTCCAGCGCACTGGTCGAAACCACTCCGCGGACTTTTCCATCGCGGAGGCCGCGTTCGATTTCGCGCCGTTCGTTCGGCAAGTAACCTCCGCGGTAGCCGCGAATAGTTTCCGGTTTTCCCGGCAACCGGGGATTCGCCTGCTGCAAATAGGTGAGAAGAATTTCCGTGTGCAGGCGCGAGTTGGCGAAGACTATCGTTTGCAGATCGTGTTTCAGGAATTCCTGCGCCACACGTGAAGATTCATTGATGTAGCTGCGGCGGATGCCCAAGGCGCGATTCACAACGGGCGGATTGTAGAAAACGAAA
>QHZB01000144.1 GCA_003224525.1 Acidobacteriota bacterium
AACTGAACGATGAAGAAAAACTGGTGCGGCAGACGGCGCGGCAATTTGTCGAAAACGAAATCATCCCGATCATTGAAAAACAAAACCGTGAGGGCGTTTTCCCGAAGCATCTCGTGCCACAGCTCGGCGAGCTGGGTTTTTTTGGGGCGAACCTGCATGGGTACGGTTGCGCGGGAATGTCCAACGTCGCGTATGGATTGATGACGCAGGAATTGGAGCGCGGGGATTCCGGATTGCGCAGTTTTGTTTCCGTGCAGGGCGCGCTGGTGATGTATCCGATCTATTCGTATGGGAGCGACGCGCAGAAAAATAAATGGCTGCCGCTCTTGCAGCAGGGCAAAGCGATCGGCTGCTTCGGCCTGACCGAGCCGCAATTCGGATCGAATCCCGGCGGAATGCTGACGCGGGCGGTGAAGAAGGGCAACAAGTACATCTTGAACGGCGAAAAGATGTGGATTACCAGCGGGTCGATCGCGGACGTGGCGGTGGTGTGGGCCAAAGCGGAGGACGACAAAGTCCGCGGATTTCTTGTCGAAAAAGGGGCGCCCGGATTCAAGGCCTGGGACGTGCACGGGAAGTGGTCGCTGCGAGCTTCCGTGACGTCCGGATTGTCGTTTAGCGACTGCGAAATTCCGGAAGAAAATCTGCTGCCTGGCGTTTCCGGCTTGAAGGGCCCGCTGAGTTGCCTGAACCAGGCGCGCTATGGAATCGGATGGGGCGCGCTGGGCGCGGCGATGGCGTGTTATGACACGGCGCTGCAATACTCGAAGACGCGCAAGCAATTCGCGAACAAGCCCATTGCTTCACATCAACTGGTGCAGGAGAAACTGGCGTGGATGATCACGGAAATCGTGAAGGGACAATTGCTGGCGCTGCACGTTGGCCGGTTGAAGGACAACGGCAGGGTCGATCCTTCACACATCTCCATGTTGAAGATGAACAACGTGGCGATTGCACTGGAAACGGCTCGCAAGGCGCGCGATATTCTCGGCGCAAACGGGATCGTGGACGATTACTGCATCATGCGGCACATGAACAATCTCGAGAGCGTGTCTACCTACGAGGGGACGAACGACATTCATAAGCTGGTGATCGGCGAGCGGATTACGGGGATTGCCGCGTTCGTGTAGAGAAGGACGTGACTGGTGACTGGTGACTGGTGAAAACCTCCAGCTGCGCGCGGCGGGAGCAAGCACCCACTTTCGAAATCCAACCAATGAAGGACTTAGGCGAATCTTGTATGCTGTGGGGCGCAGCATCCCGACAAGGTCGGGACAGGTGCTGCGCCCCTACGAGGAGCACTGTCCAATGCGTCCACCTGCCATCACCTTGATTCGATTTCTACGCTATTCGATTGCAGCACTGCTCATAACACTCGCCAGCAACTGCGGAATCGCTCGGGCACAGCAGAAAACCGCGCCGGCGCAAGAGAAGCCGAAAATTCGGGCAATTACGGCGTTCATCAACCTGGATCGCACGCAATACCAACAGCAGGTGGCGGATGCGTTGAAAATGCTCAGGCGCGCGCAAACGGTGTTTGAATCGCGCGGATACCAAGTCCAGACGATCCGCATTGCGACGCAGCCGTTTCCGGAATACACGAAGGGATTGACGACCGAGCAGGCGGTGGCGTTTTTCAAGCAGTACGACGCACTGGCGGCAACGGAAAAGTTTGCCGCATCGATTGGCCCGGCGATGGTGAACGCCGGGGACAGCGATTCCGAAGCGGACCTGCTCGCAGAAATCCTGAGCAACACGAAAACGCTGAACGCGAGCCTGGTCGTCGCGGGCGAGGACGGCGTGAACTGGAAAGCGGTGGGCGCGGCGTCTCGCGTGATGAAGAAACTGGAGCAGACGGAGCACAGCCAGGGCAATTTTCATTTTGCGGCGATCGCGATGGTGCCGCCGCTGACGCCGTTTTTTCCAGCGGCGTATCACACCGGGTTCGGACATCAATTCGCGATTGCGTTGGAATCGGCAAACGTGGTGGCCGCGGCGTTCAAGGATGCGCCGGACCTGGCGACCGCCAAGCAGCGGCTGACGGATTCGCTCGCGGCAAGCGCGTTTGACATCGAGCGGAACGCGGGGCGCGTCGATCAGGACACCGGCTGGACGTATATGGGGATCGATCTTTCGCCGGCGCCGTCGGGAAATGTTTCCATTGGCGCGGCCATCGAGAACCTGACGACACAGCCCGTGGGCATGAGCGGAACGCTGACGGCGGCAGCGACGATTACCGCGGCCGTCAAAGACGTCAAAGTAAAACAGACCGGATATTCCGGTTTGATGCTGCCGGTCCTGGAAGATACGCGGCTGGCGCAACGCTGGAGCGAAGGACACATTTCCATCGATGCGCTGCTCAGTTATTCGGCGGTGTGCGGCACGGGCCTTGACACCGTTCCCCTGCCCGGCGACATCACCGCCGAGCAGCTTTCGCTCATCATTGGCGACCTGGCCAGTCTAGCGTTTAAGTGGCACAAGCCGCTTTCTGCACGGCTGCTGCCGGTGCTTGGCAAGGGGTGGGGCGAGATGACGGAGTTCGACGATCCGTTCCTGGTGAACGCCAAGCTGCAGTCGTTGGATATCAAGTAGGGTTTTCAGTTTTCAGTTGTCAGTTTTCAGCCGGAGAGGAACGGTCATTTTTCTCTCTGCGCCCAACTCGCAGACCTCGCAACGTAGCTGCATCTAAAAGACTTGAGTGCTTTGGCAAGCTGCGAGGAATTTAAGTGCTATCGTTGATGACTTAAGATGTTGGCTGGCAAGCGCGAATGTGTTGATGGAACGGGGGACGACTGTAGGAGGAATTGAATGTCACGATCCAACTTCGTTGCTAATCTTTTCTTCGTTGTGGCCGCTAGTACAACGCCCCTTTGTGCGCAAATCCCGCCCAAGCTGCAGTCCTCTCCACAGGACGTAACGGTGTCCCCAACACCCCCCGCGAAGCCTTCTGACGTTGTCTCGCCCGAGGCGATTCTGGCAGCAGCCTACGAGGTGATCTCGGGTCCAGCCATGCAAAAGCGTGATTGGGATCGGTTCAATTCACTTTTTTATCTGGGTGCGCGTTTAGTACGCACAGCCCCCAAGAAGGAGGGCGGCTTCAGCGCAACTGCAATTACTCCACAGGGCTATGTCGATCACGCCAGCTTGTATTTCGAGAAGAACGGCTTTTTTGAGCGAGAAATTGCGCGGCACACTGAACGCTGGGGGAACATCCTACAAGCTTTCAGCACCTACGAGTCGCGCCATGACGCCAAAGACGCACTTCCCTTCGCCCGTGGCATCAACAGCTTTCAACTCTTCTTCGACGGGAATCGCTGGTGGATCCTCACGATATTCTGGCAGGAAGAAACCGCCCAGAACCCTCTACCTGCTGAATTCCTTCCCGCTTCGCACTAGCGTAGCTAGCCTTGCCCGCGTTCAATTTGGATGTCGGGACAACCAGGCCTTTGTTTGTGCCTCAACCAAAGTTCTTGTCAGTTTGCACCATTGCCGGGTAGGAACGAGGCGCGGACTGGGCTTCGAATGAGTAGATGACGCTGGCCTTCGACCGCTATAGGAATGGTCTCGGCACTTCCCACTGCCACCACCCTCCGATTCTCGCAGGGGAGTCCCATTTCGGGGTTTGATCACGGTTCGCTTTCGCTACGACCTGTCGATTTGCTCGCCCCCCTGTCGGAGCTGACCAGGTTTTCACCCCGCCAACGGGGGCTTTTATTTCCGGGCTTTCGACGGATTGGTCACCCGCTCCGCCGCCGGATATCGCTACAGTGGCAACTGGTCAAGTTCCACTGACGGGATTTTCACCCGCTAGAACGCCAACTAGCATCGCTGCAATCCTCGAAAGGGACTTTTGGCCCGGAATAGTCTCCAAGTAACGCCGTCATCCGGGCACAGTCTCGAGAGACGCCGCTATGGTCCATGGCTGTCACTGCTGACCTCCGGCTGATGGTCCGCCTGCGTGCTTGACCACAGTCACGGTCACCTGTTCCAAGGCAGGCTGCAGAGAGTTTCCTCAACGATTACAGTAATTCGCGCGGGAAAGGGCGGTCTAGGAAAGTCGCAGGCTCTTGGCGACTTCATCGGGGGAATCCGACGCGGCGAGCCAAGTCTGTGTATCTCGGATCTGAACGCCAGGGATCGAAGGCCGGGTCAGTCCTCAACCAAAGAATCAGTCCCTGCGAGCGAGCTTGATACGCTTTTTCCAGCCATGCGAAGAGATGGTCCTTCTCGCCGACGCGAGCGTAAAGCACGGCATGCTCATAGGGATCACCCGGATTCTTTTTCCATTCAGACTGATGCTGTTCGAGATTCAGGCGCCAGTACCCCGGAGCGCCAAGACTATAGTAAGCGCGACGAAGCCGCATGAAGCGTTGAGCGGCAGCTTCTTTGCTTTCGCCGTAGAGAACAGCAGTCTCCTGCTGTATATCAATCGTTTTGGAAATGTCGCCTTTCCATTCGTATGCCGTGGTCACAAACCATCGTGCCAGGCCATTACCGCGATCCATTTCCAACATTTTCCGGCCGCCTTCGATCGCTGCGTCATATTTCCGCCCGGTCAGCAGGGGAGCAAGAGCAAGTGTGTTGGCAACCGGAGAGAGCGGGTCAAGTTGCTGTACCTTTTTCATCTCGGCGGTGGATTCCGCGATGCGATTCCCCTGAGCCAGATACATGCCATACCAAAGGAGCGTCCATGAAGCGCCGGGATTCAGCTCCAGGGCGCGACGAAATTCCCTTTCCGCATCCAGGAAGTTCCACTCATACGTGTACTTGACCCAAGCCAAAGAATTATGCGCCGGGCCAAGCGTTTCATCCATTTCAAGAGCCTTCATGGCGGCCTGGCGGGCCTTGAGCAGCCCTTCCTCGGCGGGAATCATCTGAGTGGCGACGCCCCAGCAGTAGGTCTCGGCCAAATCTGCGTAAGCCTGCGCGTATCGAGGTTGCAATTCGATCGCACGGCCGAAATTCAAGACCGCTTTTTCGAAACCCTCGGGATTTATTTGCGACGCGTAGTGGCGGCCGCGCACATAAGCTTCGTAGGCCTCGGGGTCCGCGCGCTGGATGCTGGTCAAGCGAGCTTGTTCCTCCGGGGTCAGTGCGACCCGGACCTCACGCGCAATCGACCGCGCCACTCGGTCTTGTAAAGAAAAAACGTCGGTCAAATCTCCCTGGTAGCTATCCGCCCAAAGATGTCTCTCCGGTGAAGCACGAAGCAGCTGTGCAGTGACCCGCACGCGGTTACCGGACCGCAGCACCGTTCCCTCCACCAGCGCATCGACATGTAAATCTCCGGCAATCGCCCCAAGCGACTTGTGCGTTCCTTTGTAGGGCATCACAGATGTGCGGGAAATGACTCGCAATTCGCCAATCTTTGCCAAGTCCGTGATGAGCTCGTCCGTCATGCCATCCACAAAGTATTCCTGTTGCGGATCATTGGAGAGGTTCAACAGCGGCAGAATGGCAATCGAACGGATAGGAGAGAGCGAACCGCCAGCCCGGACCCGGCGACCGATTCCCCACGCCAACACTGCAACTGCAAGCACGGCAGCAACGCCCCAAACACCGCGCCGCCTCAGTGTCTGCGATGTGGCGGTACGCGGATGGCGCCCGCGCGGCGGATCGGAATCTCCCGGGGGCGCGGCAGTTGGCGCGGCCGGTGAGGACACCGTGACCTGACTGATGAACCTGTAGCCGCGGCGGGGAAGGGTCTCGATGAAGCGCGGATTTTCCGCTGAATCTCCCAACACCTCACGAATCTTATTAATGGCCGTGCCAAGGCTATGTTCGAAGTCCACGAACGTGTCGGCGTCCCAAAGGTTCTTGCGCAGCTCGTCTCGCGTGACAATTTCGCCGGGCTTCCGGAGCAAGGCTATTAGAACCTGCAGAGGCTGTTCCTGCAGTTTGAGGCGGACGCCGGATTTGTGAAGTTCGCCCGCTTGCAGATCGACTTCAAATACACCGAAACGAAGGGATTGGGGAGGGTTCACGGGCTGTTCCATTTGGTAATCCCTGACCTTCCCGCGAAGCTAGCACACGCAGGGTGCGTCGTCAATTTGCCCACTCGAATTGAAACGCAGCCGCAAGTCGTTTCGCTGCAATGCGCTAGCTGTTGAAAAACATTTGAAGCATAGTGCATTGACCCTTAGCGATTCTTCTCTAAAATGGCCGCGTAAGAATTCCAGAAAGCGGCGCAGAAAGAGTTCGACACCGCTCCGGATTCTTCTTCAAGTATTTTCAAGACTTCAAGGGAGGATCAATGAAGATTCGATCCGTAGTCAGCAGAGCGTTGGTCGGCGTCGGTGTATTCGTCTTGGCGATGGGCATCCTAAGCGGGGCTTCGTCCACGCCGAAGGCTGCCCCAGTTCCGGTGAGCACGGAAACTCACTGCGTTCTCCTGGGCGGATCCATCATGACCAACTTCGGCGCCATCGATCAAAACACCACCATGGGAACTGCGACGGGAAATCTGAGGGGCGCCGTGAGTGGAACCCTCTTGGGCGCACCCCAGCCGGGGGCGGGAAATACCCTGGTATTCCATGTCCAACATCATTGGGTTACAGAGTCGGGAGAGACGCTCTTCTTTGATCCAGCAACGGCCACGACGGTTCCACTCTCGCAAACCCTGTTCGCCGTACTGACTTATCCCCTACATCTTACTGGCGGAACAGGAAAATTCGCTGGCGCGACGGGAGATCTGAACGCCATCGGCGAGGTCGATTTGGTCAAAGGGACGGTATTCCGGTACAGCGGGCAGGTTTGCTTTGCGGCAGCGGCTGAGGATTAATGTACCCCCAATCGGGTTGTGACTAAAAAAACGGCGCCCCATGAAGTGCATCCGAGAGTTCCTCAGATCGCCAAAACCGCTTGGGCGAGTAGTTGACCAACTGGCCCGTGCGCGTCGCGGCCCAGAAACGAGGTCGCGGGAAGCGAAAGATGAGGTTCTGAGCGAATGGTCGTCGGCAAATCCGGAAGGTATCCGCAAACGGCGGTGTGGAAGTTGGCTGGGCACCGGGGCGACGCGACTAAACGTCCCGACGGCTGATGACGGCCAAGGAGAAAAAGGCATGGAGGCTGGAGTCGCATTGAATCTTCTTCGTCTCTCCTATCGACGAGGAAAATGGCTTTGGTTTTCTCATATCGACCAGCCTTGGCGGTAGTCGCGGCGCAAGTAGTCGTTGGCTTGGAGCACGTTGGTTACGCGCATGTTGGCGCCGTCGTAGTAAATCTTTTTTCCGGAGCGGAGGGCGACTACGCCGAGGAGCATGACCTCGGTGAGGCGGGCGGCGTACTCGAACGGAGACGAGGCTTCCACCTTCCCCTTGGCGGCGTCTACCCAGTTCATTTCGTGGGCCTCGCCAGCGATGCGAGGAAGCTTCTGCGCGGGCTTACCGAAGGAATCGTGGAGCGACTTGGGCAAGAGCCGGGGCTTGAAGCCGTAGGTGTCGTGGAGGAGCTTGCCCTTGGTGCCGATGAGCAGCGCGCCGCCTTCTTGTTTCAACTCTTCGTCGCCGAGCTCTTCAGGTTTGTTGGGCTTGAGGCCGCCGTCGTACCACGTCAGTTTCACGGGCGGCATCGGACCCCGCGCGGGGAACTCGTAGAAAGTCAGCGTGGCGCTCGGGTAAGAAGCGCCGTTGAAAGGGGTTGACACGGTCTCAACGCTTGTCGGAAAGCCCAGGTTGAGCGCCCACATGGTGTGGTCGATCAGGTGTGCGCCCATGTCCCCGATCGCGCCCACGCCCCAGTCGGTCCAGCCGCGCCAGTTGAACGGGTGGTAGATCGGGTGGTAGTCCACGTTTGAGGCGCAGGTGCCTTGAAAAAGATCCCAGGCGAGCCCGCCGGGAATGGGGTAGTCGCCGCAAATGGCGGCGGCAAGGCGAGCGTTGACGTCGCGGCCGCTCCATTTAAGTGGTTCGGGCGCGGCCTTCAGCGGCTCCGGCCGCGGCACGCCTTGGGGCCAGAAGCCGAGGGGCCGGTTTGTCCAGATATGCACCTCGCGCACGTCGCCGATCGCGCCGCTCCACAGGTACTCGACGGCGGTCCGTCCATCGTCGGAGGAGTGGCCCTGGTTGCCCATCTGCGTGGCGACTTTGGTTTCCTTTGCACGACGCGAAAGTTTGCGAGCTTCTTCGACCGACCAGCAGAGCGGCTTCTGGACGTACACATGCTTGCCAAGCTCCATGGCCGCCAAGGCAATGGAGGCGTGCATGTGGTCGGGCGTGGCGACCATGACGGCGTCGATATCCTTCTGGCGCTCGAGCATCTGGCGATAGTCGGTGTAGCGCGTGGCTTTCTGGAGGTGGACAGACCTGAGTCTGATCATTCCGTCAATGCGCGCCTGCGCCTTGACGGGATCAAAGGGCGCCGATGACTCGCCGGGCTGCGGCGGGGCGGGCAGCTCGATGCGCTTCTTCAGCCTCTCGATGTCGATTTCGAGCCGGTCGAATCCTTTGTCGGCATAGCGCCAGTCCACGTCGCACAGCGCCACAATGTTCTGGCTTGCGAGGTTGATCAGATTGGTGCGGCCCATGCCGCCGACACCAACGGCGGCGATGTTGAGTGTGTCGCTTGGCGGAGTGAATCCGCGGCCGAGGACGTGTCTAGGAACAATGGCACACGCGGCTCCGCCAGCAGCGACTTTGGTGAGGAAGGTGCGACGCGAGATTTCTTTCTTTTTGCTCATGAGCAGGTCTCCATAACTATCCGCATTATCGCGCGCTCCTGGAGCCTTTGTGAAGGCAAGCTTTAAGCTTCACGCGGACGAGAAGGAGGGCGGGCGCTGGTTGGCGACGGCGAAGGCGCGCTCGAGGGCGATGCCGACGCGGCCGAGGGTGCCTTCCTCGAAGAGGCGGCCGATCAGGGTGACGCCGTGGGGCACGCGGCGTGGGGTAGAGAATTTCGGCAGCGGATTCTTGGGATCGGGGGCCCAGTCCGAACGTGCTTCAGACACTTCGACGAAGCCGGCGCGCAGTGTAAGCGACGGGTGGCCGGTGTGGTTGCTGATGGTGAGCATTTCGTCGCGCAGCGAAGGCACGAGCAACAGATCCACCTGCGAGAAGATGCGCGCCATCTCCTCGGCTACTTTGCGGCGGAAGCGATCGGCCTGGACGAAATCAACGGCGGAGAGGAAGCGCGACTGGCGGAAAAGGTTGGGCCAGGCGTCCGGTGTCTGGACTTTGAGCTGGTCCACGCGGTGGCTCAAGGTGAGTTCTTCGAAAGCGGCGGCGCCTTCGGCGAAGAGAATCAAGTTGAGGGAGTTATACGGCCAATTGGGAAGAGAGACCTCCACGGGAACCAAGCCGAGCTTCGGTAGCATGTTGAGGGCCGCGCGATCCACATCGGTGGCGGGATCTTCCTTCATCCAGGCGGGGAAATAGCCGACGCGCAGGCCCTTGATGCTCGCGTTCGAATCAAAATCCGACCGGGTAGGCACGCTGGAAAGATCGCCAGCATCCGGCCCGGAGATGACTTGCAAGACCAGCAGCGCGTCTTCTACGGTGCGCGTCATGGGGCCGAGCTTATCGAGAGACCAGCAGAGGGTCATGGCGCCGGTGCGCGGGACGCGGCCGTAGGTGGGCCGCAGTCCAGTGATGCCGCAACGCATGCTGGGGCTGATGATGCTGCCACCGGTCTCGCTGCCGATGGAAAAGCCGACGAGGCCTGCAGCGGTGGCGGCGCCCGGGCCGGCGCTGGAACCGGAGGCGCCTTCCTCGAGGAGCCAGGGGTTCACCGTTTGTCCGCCGAACCAAATATCGTTGAGCGCGAGGGCGCCAAGACTGAGCTTGGCGAGGAGCACGGCGCCCGCCGCGTGGAGGCGCTTCACGACGGCGGCATCGTCCTTGGGAATGCGATTGCGGAAAGGCTCGGCGCCATAGGTGGTCGGAATTCCGGCGGTGTCCAGAAGATCCTTGCCACCCCAGGGGATACCGTGGAGCGGTCCGCGATACTTGCCCGCGGCGATTTCTTCGTCGGCCATTTTAGCTTGCGCGATTGCGAGATCGCGCGTGAGGGTGATGATACAGCGGAGCTTGGGATCGAATTGCTCGATGCGCCGCAAGTAGATTTGCGTGAGGCGCTCGGAGGTGAGTTTGCGCTGCTCGATCCAGCGCGAGAGCTGAGTTACCGAGGCAAAAGCGATGTCCGCGTCGCTGGCGGGCAGAAGGCCGGGATCGGTTTTGCTGCGGATAAATTGATCGCGCTGGGGGCCCGCGGTCTGGCCGGGGAGGACGGCATGGCAGCGCGAGAAGGGCGCGAGCGTGGATTCAAGCGCGATGGTGCGAGGACCGCTACGGCGCTCGTAGACCGAGGCCAGGTTTACGCGCCAAGTTTCCGCAGCGAGGGCGCGATCCGCGGTTGATAGTTTTATTTGGACGAGCTTTTCTGCTTCGGCAAAAGTGGCAGGCGAGACATCTGGGCCGACGGCGGGGCCGGTGCCGAAAGCAGGCGGAGCTCCAGGCGGGAGTTGCGTGGGCTCCTGCGCGAGTTCGTTTGCGTGAGCTTCGGCGCCGCTGCTCGAGGCGACGGCTGCGCCGATAAGACCGAGCGAAGCCTGGGTCAAGAAATCCCTGCGCGATTTGGACATGGACCCTCCGCGCAGCATTTTGACATCCTCCCCTCCGTGAACGGAGGGGATTCCTACGGCTCTCAGGCGCACGCTTGCACCCGAGTCGCTTCGGTGGGTTCCTGCCACGACGCCCTTGCCTCAGGCGAAGGTTGCGAACAGGCTAACAAGGCGAATCCCGCCTCTTTAATATTCACAGCGCCAACATAATCTGCAGGGGCTGAG
>QHZB01000493.1 GCA_003224525.1 Acidobacteriota bacterium
TAATCGGCCCACTCCTGGCGAGCAGTTATTTTCAACCGGGGGGCGACGGCTTGCTGATCCTCACCTTTGATGAGGACGACAAGGGGGGCACTCCCAGCTGTACTACCACGACGGTTGGGCAAGGCTGCGGCGGTCAAGTCGAAACCGTGGTAGTCAGCGCACGGAGCAAGCCGGCGTACCAGTCCATGGCCGGTGATCCCGCCAACTTCAACAACACGTACGATGAAGCAAACATCGTGCGCACGATCGCTGATGCGCTTGGACTGAAGACGTCCGGCCTGGGTGCAGCAGCCCCGCGGGTGCCCATGGCGGACTTCTTTCAGTAGCGCTTCAGCCGCGGAAGGGTCATGCTCTTAACGCTCCCCTGAGCTTCCGGAACGTGACGGTGGGCATGAGCACGACCCTGGCGCTCCGAGCAGGCGGCATTGGCGTTTCGCCCAATTCCTTGCGCAGCGCGGCGTTGTTTCGCAGCCGCCGGATGCAGCTGGCTAGATCCGCGAGGGTAACGCCATCGACGACCACTTCTGCGACCTGACCTACTCGGCTGGCAACCACTGCCCGGCCTGCAGCCATGTATTCGAAGAGCTTCAGCGGAGAGAAATACGCGCACCCTGAAATACAGCTCGCTCCGATCAATGCCAATTCCGAAGTGAAACGAATGTTTGAAAGCGCCAAACTAGAAAAGCCAGCAGAACTCCCGACTAATCTGTCTTCGTTGTAGAAACTCCATTTTATTTTTCGCTTTCTCGAATAGTAGACTGAATTACCTTCGCAGGCATCTAATTTGTGTGCAACTGCGGCTTGCCCTTCTTCGTGGGTTTTTTCTTGACCTTGCGCCGTTTCTTCGTGCGGGTAGCATGGCACAATTTCAGACCGCCAGACCCGAGAAATTCAAACTGATGCACTACCCTACCGGCTACCGGCAACTATCACTCCGGTGCTACATTTGCTGCAAAAAATGAACTAATTGGGAACCCATCCAAGGCCCGAAATCCGTGTCCGTGTTTTTTCAACGCCCCGAATGTGGCCACTCGATGACTACCGGATTGTGGAAGAGTGCGCCACGATTCGGCCGGAACCTGGCTTCGCGTCCCGGAACGCGGTTTGAACGAAACCGCCCAGTGGTGGAACCCGTGTGTAACGTAACGCAGCCGTGCGTGCCTACAGGCGGGGACCTTCGGCAAGAGTAACCAAGCAGCAGGTTTGTCAGGCCTGCAGCTCGCGAAGGTAGGGAACGCTGGCTTTCATCATTTCTAGGTTCATTTCGACAAAATAATTTCTTATGCCGCCCGTTTTCGCCGCAGCAAAGATTTTTTTCCAATCCAGAGTGTCCTGTCCCACGGGCATGATTTTCTTGGCATGGGCTGACCAGCCTTGGACGTGCATGGACATGAAGCGGCCAGGGTAGTTGGTGAAATACTGCGCGGCGTCGTAGCCGCGGCTGATGGTGGAGACCTGGAACTGGAACTTGACTAGCTGCGGATCGAGGAGGTCCAGCAATAAGTCATAGGTCCGCTTGCCTTCAACCATGGTGAGCTCAAAATCCTCATTGTGAAGCCCCTGCTGGATCCCCGCCCTGGCCGACCGTGCGCCCATTTTGTTGTATTCGTCGGCTGCCCGCTTTACATCATCCATAGTCGGTTTCCCGGGCCCACCGAGGGTCGGCACGATCATTTGTGTTAAGCCGACATCTTTCGCCCAGGCAATGCGGCTCTCCTGGTGTTGTCTGAGTTCCGTGATGCTGAAATGCGAACTCACACATGTCACACCTGCATCGCCCAAAATTCTCTGGAGCTCGGTTCCCGAGTATTTGGCGAGACCGGCGAAGCCCGAATCCGCGTAACCTACTGGCGAGCACAACTCAATCGTTTGAAATCCAGCCTCGGCAAGTTGCTTGATCGTGCCGGGAAAGTCCTTGGCGAGCATGTCTCTGACAGGCCACGTCTGGCATCCAATAGGCATACCGAGCGGATTGGCGCGAAGCTCCAGACCACCTGCGGAAATAAAGCCGATTGCGGCCGCCTGCGTTGCCGCTTTTTTGAAAAAATCTCTTCTCGACATCGTCATTGACGCCTCCTTGTAACAGTTCTTTACTCGCTAGAGTTCCCATCCGCTTCGACGTTCCGGCCGGACATCCTTCTGGGCAGCCTCAGCGTTAACCACCCTCATGTTGGGGCGATCCCAGTTGAGTTTCTGTCCCGAACGAGTGGCAACATTCCCGAGAAGTAAAGTCTCGGTAACCATGCCCGAGAATTCAAAATTCCCACCGGGCTTCAGTTTACTTCCCTTGCAGGCGTCGAGCCATTCGCGCTCATTGCCAGGTGACCTTGGCAGCGTTTTTGGCGGCTGCTTGTAGCTGTTCATTTTCGCTTCAGGAATAAGCTGCGGATGGGCCCCATTGAATCCGCAAAGAATTTTGCCGCGATCTCCCACAAAAAGAAGTCCCTCATCACCTTCTTCGCCCTGTCCTTTGAACGGGCGGGTTTCTTCTAATTCCTCTGGCCAGGGCGGCTTCAGACCACCGTCATACCACGTGAATTTGACCGCTGGCATCTCACCCCGGGCCGGGAAGTTGTAACGGATGATCGAGGCCAGCGGGTACGTCTCTTCATAGCGCTCCGTGGAACTCGCTTCCACAGTCAAGGGCGCCTCGAGTTTTAGTACGCGAAAAATTGTGTCGAAACTGTAGGAACCCATGTCACCGAGTGCGCCACAACCGAAGTCGGCCCACCCACGCCAAACAAAAGGCGCGTACGCGCGGTTGAACGAGCGTTCCGGCGCTGGACCGAGCCATAAATCCCAATCCAAACCATCGGGTATGGGTTCCGCGTTCTTAGGACGCTCTAGCCCCTGCGGCCAGAAAGGACGGCTGGACCAGTTCACGACCTCGCGAACCGGCCCGATGGCCCCGTCCCAAATCCATTCGCACAGCAAGCGCGTATCTTCGGATGCTTGGTTTGCTACGGCAATCTGCGTTGCCACTCCTGTTACGCGAGCCATTTCGGCAATGCGCCGCGCCTCATAGATCGTGTGCGTCAAAGGCTTCTGGCAGAAGACGTGTTTGCGCTTCTTCATCGATGCAGCCGAGACGCTTGCATGCAAGTTGTCCGTGGTGCACACAACAACCGCGTCGAGGTCCTTCTGTTTTTCGAGTAGTTCGCGGAAGTCACTGTAAGCCGAGCAGCCCCGATACGCACCCGAGCGCTGCTGAGTACCGTAGTAGGCGTCCACGATTTTCTGACATGGTTCGCGGCCGGCAACGCCGCTAGTCACCCGCAGAGAATGGGTCAATTGAATGGGTTCGTCCGGACTCAGCCAATCCCACCCGCTGTCGACGCCAAGCAATTTGCGGACGGAATTGCAGAACTCGTGTGTGTCCCATTGTGGGTGATTCGCGCTGACTTTGTTGGGATCGCAGACAGCCACACCCTGTACGTCGGGTTCCCGCAAAAAGCGAAGCATGACGCGCAAACCCTGGGAGCCGACGCCGATGAAAGCGACGTTGACTTTATCGCTGGGCGGAACATACTCTGCGCCGCCCAGCACGCGACGCGGAACGATCGAAAAACCAATCGCCGCCGCAGTAGTTTGCCCTAGGAACTTACGGCGCGAAATCAAACTCCCTGGAAAGCTGCCAGACCGACGCCGATTCTTCACTGTCCCTCCTTAACCGCAGCTCACAGATACCGCGTGACTTTGGCTGCTCTTCGCATCCCACGGTGATTTACCACACGAGGAATCAATCTAGCCACTGTAAACGAACCAGGGATCTGCTTGCGCGAAAATTCGCAATTCCCGACCCGCGGCTCATTGCCAGCGGATGACGGGGAAGCCGGAAGCAATCTGGAGCAGACCGGATTCGCGCCATTACTGTCGCGTTAGGGCCTGATGACCGTGCCATCCCGTCGCCGCGTCGTGCCCC
>QHZB01000217.1 GCA_003224525.1 Acidobacteriota bacterium
CACCTGGACGGGCGACAACCTGGCGACCTGGAATCACATTTCCATGAGCACGCCGACGCTGCTGAGCATGGGTCTTTCTGGATATCCGCTCGTCGGAGACGACATTGGCGGCTTCGGCAGCTCGCCGCCGTCCGATTTATTAACGCGCTGGTATGAGGTAGGAGCCTTTAATCCGATTTACCGCAATCACGCTGCAAAAGGCACGGCGGATCATGAGCCGTGGGTGAACGGTCCGGAACAGGAAGCGATTCGACGGAAATACATCGAACTACGTTACAAACTGATGCCTTACATCTATACAAATATAGAGGAAAGCACGCGGACGGGGATGCCTCTCATGCGCCCCATATTCCTCCAGTATCCGCAGGCCACGGAATTTTACGGCGACGATCGCGATTTTCTCTTTGGCCCCGATTTATTTGTGGCGCCCGTAGTGTCGGAAACTGCCGACGCCCACGGAGTTTTCTTGCCTCCCGGAGAATGGTACGACTATTGGACCTCGGAGAAGCACACCAACAAAGACCAAATTAACCTGCATCCGCGTATGGATGAAGTGCCGCTCTATGTCCGCGCCGGCGCCATTGTGCCCATGCAACCTGTTGTGCAGTACACCGGTGAGAAGCCGAGCGGGCCGCTCGAATTGCGCGTCTATCTTCCCTCCACTACGTCGGGCAGTGATTGCCGGGGTGCGCTCTATCAGGACGACGGACACACCTTCGCCTACCTGAAAGGTGAGATTCTGCGCGTCAACTATTCGTGTCAGGTTTCGAATAGCTCCGTAACGGTGGAGAGCAGCGTCGAGAAGAATGCGTTTCAGCCTTGGTGGAAGAGTGCGGAAGTGACGTTGTACGGCGCCGCGGCTGCGCCCAAGGAAGTTCGCATCGGTGATGAAGTCATCCACGAATGGCGCTACGACGGCCCGGCGCGTGCCGTCACCCTGACGGTGCCCGAGGCCGCAAAGAATTGGAGCGTTCGATTCGCGTTCTAGGGGTAATGCCCTCTCCTGGCCTAGTTCAGAGAAAAAATCGAGAGAGATCTTGCTGGCATGGTTATGTGGATTTCGCTTCCCGCCAGCTCCGCCTTTGCTTCGCCGAAAAGAAGTGCGATTGCCACTGCTTTTTGCGCCGGCGCGTCGGCCAAAGGAATGCGAAGCTCCCGCTGCTGATCGGCATTGTTGAAGGCGACGACAATGCGCTCCTCCTCTGATTCGCGGGTAAAAACGTAAGATGATTCGTCCGAGGACAGATGCCATAGGTAGCCGCTACGCAGTGCGGGGTGTTCGCGGCGCAGCCTTAGCAGCGATTGAACGTAAGAGAAAATCTCCTGTTGGTCGTGCGTGCGGCCCGACGGCGTGAACGCGTCCTTCGCATCACCTATCCATCCGCCGGGGAAATCGCGCCGGTTGTCCGGATCGCCACCCCCCGGCATCCCGATCTCATCGCCATAGTAAATTTCAGGAATGCCCCGCAGCGTGAGCGTGAGTCCGAACGCCAGCTTCAGCTTCGTGGGTGAGCTGCCTTCGGCGCTCGCGAATCGCGGCACGTCGTGATTTGCAAAAAACGGGACGAGCATGTCGGGATGCACATACAAGGCATCGTGCCGCAGCACATCCGCGATGCGGCCCGTGGGTGCGCCCCGCAGCAACACATCCCTGAGCGTGAAGAACATCGGAAAATCGAAGACCGTGGAAAGCCCGCTATCGATGCCGTCGTAGCGCCGCTCTCCTCCCACAAAAAAAGAAGTTACCGTGGGATCAGCATGAAACACTTCGCCAATCGTTGTCAGATAGGGATAGAGCCTGCGCAATTCCGTATGCCAGTGTGCCCAGAACTTCCGCCCGACATAGGGAAACGTGTCCATGCGATAGCCGTCCAGCCCGGATGTTTCCGCCCACCAGATGCTGTTTTGTAAAAGATATTGCTCGACCACCGGATTCTCCGTGTTCATGTCCGGCAGAATTCCGAAGAACCATCCTTCCGTGAGATTTCGTTTCATGCGCTTCGAGGCGTGCGGATCGACGAGCGATTCGAACGGATCGTTACCGATGGCCTGACCGCCCGCCTTGCCGTAGAAGCTGCCTTTGAGCGGCGAGAATGAATCGATGTGATGCGGCAGCGTGCCGTGAAACCAGTCGGGCAGCGGTGGATTCGCAACCCAGGGATGTTTCGGACCGACGTGATTCGGAACGACGTCAAAACAAATCTTTATTTTTTCCTTGTGCGCGGCGGCGACCAGGTCCTGATAATCCTTCACCGCGCCAAGATGTGGATCGACGGCATACAGGTCCACGGCGCCGTATCCGTGATAGTCCTGCATCGCCCCGTTCTTCACGATGGGTGTTAGCCACAGCGCGGTCACGCCGAGATCCTTCAGATACGGCAGGTGGTTTTGAATCCCAAGCAGGTCGCCGCCGTGGTACGCACGGGGTTTCGAACGATCGTGGGAGCCCGGTGCTTCTGCAGGCTCATCATTCGTCGGGTCGCCATTCGCGAAGCGGTCCGGCATGATGAGATACATCACGTCATCTTGCGAAAGCCCTTGAAACTTTCCCACCGTCGGCACGCGGGCAGCAAGTGGCAATTCGAAAGACGTCCATCCCTTCGGCGCCTCAATTCGGCAGACGGCGGTTCCAGACTTCGTGTCCGCCCCAATCTTCAGCCAGACAAAGAGATAGTTCCCGCCCGCCGAAGCTTGTGTGCGCGAGACGCGGAGCGTTGGCAGATTGCACTCAACATGGGTCGCTTCCAGGTCGTGCCCGGAAAGCAGCAGCATCACCTCGGGCGTGAGTCCCACCCACCAGTTCGGAGGTTCGACTTTTGTGACCGCTGGAGCAGTTTCCTTGGCCGTCTGCTGCGGGCGGGCCCGCAGCGCCGAGCCGCCGCAGGCGTATGCGACAACGGACAGAAAAGAGAAAAAAGCTCGGAGAAATCGCTCCGCAGCAAAATACCAAAAATGGCGTAGTCGTCTTTTCATCGGGAGAGCATAAGGAAAAAAAAGGAGGGATGCCAGTCTCGATCTTCCGAGCCAGATCGGCCAGTCTGCTATTTTCGAGGAAGAGTGGACGGTGCAAAGACCAATTCGCCAAACGCTTCCGGAACGTGGAAATTAGGCGCCGGTGTTCGCGTGGGCTGCCAGGCGGAATAAAAGCGCGGTTCGGCGGCTCCTTCGACGCGGTAAAAATTCACTCTCCAAGTGGCCGCAGGATCGAAGCGCTCGACGAGATATTTCATTGGCAGCGCAATCTCCGCGACCCAGGTTTTAGCGGCTTCGTTCAAAATAACGCGGCGTCGCAGTCCACTCTTCATGTCGTGTTTCTCGCCTGACCCGATGTCCAGATCGATCCAAAAGCCATTCGGGCTGACTTCGAATTCTTTATAACGGCGGAGATGCGTCGGATCGGTCTGAAGGAAAGCTTCCACGACGTCGCGGTCCCAGAGTTGGTCGCGGCGGCCATTGGGCTCGGCATCCAAAAAAACGGTGATGACACGGTATCTGGCGCGGAATCGCAGATAGAGCGATTCCGGGGTCCAGAGCAGCCGCACTTCCGTTTCTCTTTCGGGATCAGCGTTCTTGCCTTGCCAGTCAGTGCTGAAACGCAGAGGCGCCGCCAGCTCCCAGGAAGACAGAGTTGGAAATCCATCAGCATCGGGCAGGTCCGGCATTCGAACAGCCACAGCAGTCCGCTCAGTGGACATAGCGTCGTTTCGAAACATCCCTATGAATCGCTTCGAGTGTTCCTCGGCACTCCAACTTGGGGGTAGCTTCCAGAATAACCAATGCATGGAGATGCACAAGAAAAAAGCTGAATAACAAAGCGAATGGTTTTTCCGTTGCAATGGCTTCAGCGCCTTTCTCATCAACCCTGTCCCCCTGACCCGCGAACTATTTGCGCACCATGCATTCTGCTCACCATAGATAGCACAGAACCCCGTGCTAGCATCAGATTTGGCTGCTCTCCACGATTTTCTCAAGTCAGAAGGGCAGTGAAAGCCTAGGAGCGCGGGAAATGATCGAGCCTGTCAACACCCAAGATTTCACATCCCAACCGGAACGGCGCGAACCGGAACAATTTGAGCACGTGAAGTTCCGCATCGACGCCAGCGTCGCGAGGATAACTCTCAATCGTCCGGAACATAATCTTCTCAATGAAGCCATGCTCCGCGAAATCGCCGCCGGAATCGCTCATGCCGGCGAGCGCGCCGGCGTAAAACTGATTGTTCTCGATTCGGCCTGCAAAGTCTTCTGCGGCGGAATCGATATCGGTGAATACACCTCGCAGCGTGTTTTTCAAATGCTCGACGCGTTTCACGCGGCGTTCGCTGGAATGTTGGAAGTTGGCAAGCCCGTGATCTGCGTGGTGAACGGACCGGCGATTGGCGGCGGCGCGGAGCTGGCGGCTTTCGGCGATCTCGTGATTGCCACCCCGAAGGCCCGGTTTGCCCAGCCGGAAATCAGCATCGGTATCTTTCCGCCGCTCGCATCCACAATTCTTCCTTTCCTCGTCGGACCTAAAATCGCGCTCGAGCTTGTTCTGACGGGTGAACCGGTGACTGCTGAGCGCGCCCTGGAACTCGGCATGATAAATCGCCTCGTGCCGGAGGCTCAACTCGAGCAGGCGGTGAACGCTCTCGTGGGCCGAATTAGCGGCCACTCTGGTCCAGTATTGACTATGGCGAAGAAAGCGATTCTCGGCGGCATGGGCTTGTCGCTGCGCGAGGGCCTCAAGCAGTCGATGAACATTTTCTTGAATGAGCTTTATCGCCTTGAGGATTCGCAGGAAGGGCTGCGCGCACTTGTGGAAAAGCGCAAGCCCAACTGGAAGAACCGCTGAACACCGGCGGCATTTCTTCAGTCACTCCATTTTCAGTCGTGCATTCTCAGTCGTGCATTGACACTCCATCCGGCGCGGCATACACTCGAAATTCAATTTGCAGGCAAAGGAAGCGGGGAAGGCTGTGTGAATCGGCCGCGGTCCCGCCACTGTGATCGGCTGAAAAGCCGTAAGCCAGGCCACCCTTCCATGCCGCATAGGGCCGCGCTCTTCGCGAGAAAGAGCGATGCCGGAAGCCCCAAGGTGTCTCGTGGGGCTTTTTTGTTGGTGAAGTGAAATTCCCTGGGTCAAGGGAGATTTGTGAAAGAATTCGCCCGCCTGCGCCCCCGAAGCGCCGTCTCCGCCGCAACCGTGGCCCTGCTGTCCTGCGCGGCGCTGACGTGTGCGCAGAGCGCTCCTCCGGTCTCTTCCGCATCCCCAGCCTTCCGGGAAGTTACGGACGAAGTCGGCCGCACGGTTCGTGTTCCCCAGCCGGTCCGCCGCATCGTGTCGCTCGCGCCGAGTTTGACGGAAACCGTCTACGCGCTCGGTTTGCAGGATCGCCTCGTCGGAGACACCGACTACTGCGATTACCCCGCGGACGCACGGAAAAAGACCAAGGTCGGCGGCGCGATCAACCCAAGTTTGGAACAGATTGTGGCTTTGCATCCGGATCTCGTTCTCGCGACCAAAGGATTGAACCGCCTCGAGACCGTCCATTCGCTCGATGGCCTGGGAATCTCTTCTTACGCTACCGATCCTCACACCGTCGAGGAAATCATCACTTCTTCGAAAAAACTTTCCGATGTGCTCGGCGTTCCGGAGGCAGGCGCATCGGTCGCCGGCGAAATGCAGCGCCGGCTCGCGGATCTGCAACAACGTGTTGGCTCTCTAGCCGCGAAACGTGTTCTGTTCGTTGTCTGGACTCAGCCGCTCATCTCCGTCGGCAAGGACACGTTTATCGCGGATGCGTTGCGCCACGCGGGAGCCGTCTCCATCGTGGATTCCGAGCAAGGATGGCCGCAGGTCAGCCTGGAAGAAGTCGCCCGGCTGCAGCCTGAATTCCTTGTTTTCGCGGATTCACATTCCGACTCCGCTTTCCCAGCTGTCGAAATGCTCGCCACGCTTCCCGGATGGAGCATCTTAGATGCCGTGAGCAATCGCCGCTTTGCGGTGATCAGCGATGCCGTAAATCGGCCCGCCCCGCGGATCGTCACGGCTATCGAAGATCTCGCCAAGCAGCTTCACCCGGATGCCTTCGTTGAAAAACCGGAGAACGGCAAGGAAAAGATGGAGAAGGAAAATCCCCCGCCGGACCAGCCGCCCTCGTGGCATTATTCCTTTTCTCCCGATGCCCTTCAAGACCGATTGACGACTCCTGGAGGCCGCGCATGCGCCCACTGACGCTTCGGCGCCTCTTCCTCGAATGTTCGATCCTGGTGCTGATTCTGTTCGTCGTGGTGGTCATCGCCGTGAAGTTTGGCGCTGTGCCCGTTTCGCTCTACGCCCTCGGCCGGGATCTTTGGCACGTTCTTTTGGGCCAGCGCGCCGATCTCTCCAGTGATTATGTCTTGATCATCAAGAATATTCGTTTGCCGCGCATCCTTCTCGGCATCATTGTTGGCGCGTCGCTCTCCGTCGCGGGAACCAGTTTTCAAGCGCTGCTGCGCAATCCGCTGGCCGATCCTTACGTGCTCGGCGTCTCCATGGGTGCTTCGCTGGGTTCCATCCTCGCGCTGATCGCGGAGCCACATCTTTCGATTTCACCGGCGCTTGCCTCCCTGCTGACTCCGCTGGGCGCTTTTCTCGGAGCGGGTGCGACGATTGCCGCGGTCTATTTTCTGGGCCGCCGGGAGGGCCAGATCGATAGCGCCACGCTGCTCCTCGGCGGCGTTATTATCTCCTCGTTCCTCTCGGCCATCATCATGTTCCTGATGAACACGCTCAGCGGCAATCTCCGCGGTCTATCGTTCTGGTTGATGGGCGATCTCTCCACGCCCTTGCAGAAAAGCGCCTACTGGTTCCTAGGAATCGGGTTCCTTTTGGCCGCCGGTGCGATTTACACCACCGCCGCGGATTTGAATTTACTTCTGTCCGGAGAGAAGGAAGCGATGCATCTGGGCGTGGACGTGCCGCGTGTGCGCCTGGTGGTCTACATTGCCGCGTCTCTGCTGACTGGATTGGCCGTCTCCGTGAGTGGTGCCATCGGCTACGTCGGCCTGATTGTGCCTCACGCGATACGCTTCATTTTCGGATCGGACCATCGCACTTTATTGCCGACGGCTGCACTCGGCGGGGCCATTGCTTTGGTCTTTGCGGACACGCTGGCGCGCACTATCGTTGCCCCGACGGAAGTTTCCGTTGGCGCGGTCACCGCCCTTGTCGGCGCGCCGCTCTTCATTTACCTGCTGCGCCGGAGGCTCTCATGAGCGCCGGTTCAGCTCACGCGCGGCATCTTGCCGAAGCCGGCCGCTTGGCCAACGAAATACGCTTGAGCGTCGAACAGGTCAGTTACGCCTATTCGGCAAATCCCGCGCAAGCCCCCCTTTTCACCCTGGAAGCGACAAGTTTGCAGGCCAGGCCTGGCGAAATCGTCGCCATTCTCGGACCAAACGCCAGTGGTAAATCCACGCTGTTGCATTTGATCTCCGGCGCTCTCGCGCCCTTGTCCGGACGGGTTCTGCTCAACGGATTCGTCACTCAATCGCTTACGCCGCGCACCCGCGCGCAGCGCATCGCCGTGGTTCAGCAGGAAAGCGCTTTGCTCTTCCCTGCGCGCGCCTGGGAATTCGTCCTACAAGGCCGCCATTCCCATCGGCGCTCTCTGCGGTTCGAATCGGAAGACGATGTCTTGATCGCGAAAAACGCCCTGGCCCAGGTCGGTGCCGCTGATCTCAGCGACCGCTGGATGAATCAAATTTCCGGCGGAGAAAAACAGCGCGTGATCCTCGCGCGCGCTTTGGCTCAACAGCCGCTGCTCCTGCTGCTCGATGAGCCCACTCTCCACTTGGATATCGCCGCGCAGATCGGCTTGCTGGATGCTCTTCGGCGGCTCGCCGCGGAGAACCGCTACACCGTCGTGGTCGTGACGCACGAATTGAACCTCGCGGCGGAGTATGCCGATCAAGTTGTGTTGATGCAGCGCGGCCGATGTTTGCGCGTTGGTCCCCCGGCAAGCATTTATCAGCGCGAATTGCTCGAACAAGTTTTCCAGACGCCGCTCTCCGTGGAACTCGGTTCCTCCGGGCGGCCACGGGTCACCGTTTTGTCTGGAACATAATGTAGGGGCGAACTTTAGTTCGCCCTTCTTCTCCTTAACCCCAACCCTGCGGCCTCGTGCTGCAGACCACATTCACCGCGAACTTCGTGCTCGGGAAGACGGATTGCCGGTTCCAGCCTGCCTCTTCGGAATCGCCAAGTAGTAAGCCGTCGCCGCCGCGCGACTGTAAGGCGGATTAAGTGAATGCGCAGGCCACTGCGGCCAGTCGCTCCTTCGCTGGGCGACGCCGCGGGAAGGCCCCGCAACGGTCCTGATTCGAACGGGCCGGAGCTACCGCCAAGCCAGGAGACCGGCGAAGTTCGCAGCCGTGCGATTCATATTTGTCGCATCGGACAACCTTCAACTCCCGCGCGAGAGGGAGCGGAGGATAAAATGAAAACGACTCTTCTTCGAACTGCCTTTCTTCTCTTCGCAGTCTCAGTCGTTAGCTTTTCCTTGCAAGCACAAAGCAATTCACCCGACGCGCATCTTTCCGGAACACTCATCGATGCCAGTGGCGCTGGTATCGGCGGCGTCCAAGTGACCGCTAGCCCGGAAAATCAGCCAAAAGCCCAGATTTGGTCAGCCATCTCCACCACAGTCGGCGAATACTCCCTCTCCGTTCCAGCAGGCCGTTACCATGTGCAATTCGGCCGGACTCCTTTTGTACCTCGTGATTTCGTTCTCGACCTCGCTGCTGGCGTGTCGCGCACACTCAGTTTCCGGCTCGATCTCGAGATTCTGTCTTCAAGCGTCGTCGTAACCGCTCAGGCGGAACCCACTTTGGCACAGGAGACAACCGCGCCGGTAACGGTTATCACGCGGGAGGAGATCGCCGCCCGGCAAGCGGTCTCGCTGCCGGATTTGCTTCTATACGTGCCGGGCATCTCGATTGGCCGGACAGGTGCCGAAGGCGGGACCGCGTCCATTTTCCTCAACGGCGGAAATTCCAATTTCACCAAAGTGCTCGTTGATGGCACGTCCATCAATCCTCCCGGCGGTGCCGTCGATTTTTCCAATCTCACCCTGGACAACATCGATAAAGTGGAAATCGTTCACGGGGCCGAAAGCGCCATCTACGGCACCGATGCGGTTTCCGGCGTCATCCAGCTCTTCACCCACCGCGGCTCCACGCGCATTCCGGAGTTCACCGTCTTTGGTGAAGGTGGCACTTTTTCCTCGGGTCGCGGCGGAGCACAACTCAGCGGCTTGCTCGGCGCGTGCGACTATTCCGCCGCCGCATCCTACCTGCAGACCGACGGCCAGGGACCGAACGATGATTTTCTGAATCGCACCCTCTCCGGCAATTTCGGCTACGCCTTCAGTGACACCAATCAGCTCCGCCTGATGCTGCGCAACAACGACAGCATCGCAGGGATCCCCGGACAAACCCCGTTCGAACCGCCCAACCTGGGCCAGCGATATCTTCAGCATATTTTCAGCGCCGGCGCCCGGTGGGTTTTTGCCACTGGCAGGCACTGGCGCCCGGAGATCAGCGCCGGGGAATCTTACACTCGCCAGAACAACGACGACCCGGTGAACGGTAACAGCCGGTTTCAGTATAACCGCGCTAACGCGAGCGCTCAATCGAGCTATCTGCTTTCGAACTTCGGCGTCACCGCAGGCTATCAATACGAAGTCGAAAACGCTTTCCTTACGTTCATCAATGTCCCGCACGCTCGCCGGAACAATCAGGCGGGATTTCTGGATTTCCGCTACCGGCCGCATCGCCGCGTTTCTCTGAATTTCGGCGGGCGCGCCGAAGCCAATGCCAATTTTGGCACGCGCGTTGTTCCACGGGCCGGAGCAGCCCTGGTCTTGCGTTACGGAAAGGGATTTTGGGGCGACACGCTGTACCGGGTCTTCTACGGTCAAGGCATCAAGGAGCCACGCTTCGACCAAATCTATGGCGACAACTTCGGCGACTTCGGTAATCCGTCTCTGAAACCTGAAGAAAGCAAGACTTGGACTACTGGCATCGACCAGAAACTTCTCAACGATCGCGTACGGCTGTCCACCGAATACTTTTCTAGCCGCTTCTATGACATTGTCAGCTTTGAGTTCTGCACGCCCAATCCTCCGCCCGCTACAGGCAACACCTGCAACATCACCATTCCGGGAGCGGGTCCCGACTTTGGGTATTACTTCAACACCGACCTTGCTCGCGCCAGAGGAGTTAATCTGACCGGAGAAACCAGGTTTACCCGCTGGCTGAACTTGGCGGGAAATTACACCTATGACGATACCCGGATTCTTAAAGCGCCTAATGCCTTCGACCCGACGGAGACAGCTGGCAACAGGCTTTTGCGGCGGCCGGCAAACTCTGGTTCGCTTACCCTCAACGCTGCCTTCCGCCGGGTCAACTTTGCCTTGGCTGGTTATTTTACCAGTGCGCGAACCGACAGCGATTTTCTCGGATTAGGCTTCACCCGCAATCCCGGTTATGCGCGCTTCGATATCGCCACGCGTTACGACATCGGCCGCGGCGTTTCGCTCTACGCTCGCGCCGCCAATCTATTCGACAAGCAATACCAAGACGCCCTCGGCTATCCCGCTCTTGGCCGCGATTTCCGCCTGGGCCTGAAGTATCGTTTCGCCGGCCGAAACTAGTTTCCTTATGTGTAGGGGCGCAGCACCGCTGCGCCCCATCTCGGCAAGGTCTATCGCTCTTTGGAGGTTTTCTTGACGTCACCCGAACCCACCCTCTTCTGCTGGAGCGGCGGCAAAGACAGCGCCATGGCGCTGCACGCGCTGCTCCAACAGAAACACTTCCGCGTCGTCGCTCTTCTCACCACCCTCACGGAAGGCTACGATCGCATCGCCATGCACGGCGTCCGCCGCGAACTCCTCGAGCGCCAAGCTCGCTCCATCGGCCTCCCGCTCCACGAAGTTCGCATCCCCCCGCAATCCGTCAATTCCGTCTACGAAGTGCGCATGGAAGAAGCGCTCCACCTCTTCTACAACCAAGGCGTTCGAGCGGTCGCCTTCGGCGACATCTTCCTCGAAGACCTCCGCGCCTACCGCGAGAAAAATCTTGCCCGCGTCGGCATGACCGCGCTCTTCCCCCTCTGGAAACGCGACACCCGAGAGCTAGTCCAGTTCTTTCACGATCAGCATTTTCGCGCCGTCGCCGCTTGCGTCGACACCAAAGTTCTCGATCCCAGCTTCGCCGGCCGAGAACTGAACGATTCCTTCTTCCGCGATCTTCCGCCCCACGCCGACCTGTGCGGCGAAAACGGCGAGTTCCACACTTTCGTCTTCGATGGCCCGATTTTTCAATCTCCCATTCCCGTTCGAAAGGGAGACGTTGTGAACCGCGATGGCTTTGTGTTTTGCGATCTATTACCCCAAATGGAGGAAACAAAATGAACACCGAAATATCCCAAAAAGAAACTCTGCTCTATCGCACATTGCTTGCGCTCGCCCTTATCGCGCTTGCCGCCGCCTTGCGCATGGCTCCGCATCCGTGGAATTTCACGCCGGTCGGCGCGATGGCGCTCTTCTCCGGCGCGGTCCTCAAGGACCGCCGCCTCGCCTTCATCTTTCCGCTTGTTGCGCTGTTCGCGGGAGATGTCTTCATCGGCTTTCACAAATTACTCCCCATCGTCTACGCCAGTTTCCTCGTAAATGTTGCCATTGGCCTCTGGCTGCGTGACCGTCGCACCGTCGCCCGCATCACACTCGCCACGCTCCTCGGCGCCATCCAGTTTTTCATCGTCACGAATTTCGCCGTCTGGCAATTCCTGAGCGGCTTTCCGCATACCGCTTCCGGTCTCGCCGCTTGCTACATCGCCGGCATTCCGTTCTTCTGGAACACTCTGGCGGGCGACGCCGTCTACGCCGCGCTACTCTTCGGCGGCTACGCGCTTGCCGAGCGTTTGCTTCCCGTCCTGCGCCCGCTTTCACTGAAAACTGACAACTGAGAACTGGCAACCGCGCCGGTGCTATAATCTTCACTCCTTTATGGCGAAATTCACTCCAGAGGAAACGTCCATCGCCCCCGAAGTCCTGGCGAAATACGAGCCCGTCATCGGCCTGGAAGTCCACGTCCAGCTGCTCACCAGAACGAAAATCTTCTGCGGCTGCTCGACGCGCTTCGGCGATCCGCCGAACACCAACGTGTGCCCCGTGTGTCTCGGCTTGCCCGGAACTCTCCCCGTCCTGAACAAACGCGCCGTCGAAATGGCCATGCGCGCCTCGCTGGCGCTGAATTGCACGGTCCACGAGCATTCGCGCTTCGCCCGCAAAAACTATTTCTACCCGGACCTGCCCAAGGGCTACCAAATCTCGCAATACGAATCGCCGCTCGCTACCGGCGGCTGGCTTGAAGTTGGTGGCGCCATAAGACGCATCGGCATCACGCGCCTACACCTGGAAGAAGACGCCGCAAAAAATCTTCACGAAGGCTTCGCGCAATCCACCCAGAAGACATACATCGACTACAACCGCTGCGGCACCCCGCTCAGCGAAATCGTCTCCGAGCCGGACATGCGCACACCCGAAGAGGCCTACGCCTACCTCACCACGCTCCGCCAGATCCTCCTCTACACCGGCGTCAGCGATTGCAACATGGAAGAAGGCTCGCTGCGCTGCGACGCCAACGTCAGCGTGCGCCAGCGCGGCTCGAAGGAGTTCGGCACCAAGGTCGAGGTAAAAAATCTCAACTCCTTCCGTTACCTCCAAAAAGCCCTCGAATACGAAATCGACCGCCACATCGGCGTCCTCGAATCCGGGGGCCGCATCTCGCAAGAAACCCGCCTCTGGAACCAGGCCGAAAGCCACACCGTCTCCATGCGTTCAAAAGAAAAGGCCCACGACTACCGCTATTTCCCCGAGCCGGACCTCCTTCCCGTCCACGTGAGCGCCGCCTGGCGGGACGAAATCCTGCGCACCCTCCCTGAACTCCCCGAAGCCAAGCGCGCCCGCTTCGTTAGCTCCTACGACATCACGCCTTATGACGCCGAAGTCTTGACTACTTCACGGACCCTTGCCGATTATTTTGAAGCCGTGGTCAAAGCCGGAGCCCCCGGCAAAGCCGCCGCCAACTGGATGCAGACCGAGCTTCTTCGCGGCTTGAAGGACTCCGGCAAGGAAATTAATGCCAGTCCAGTCGCGCCCGCCGCGCTCGCTGAATTGGTGAAGCTAGTCGAATCCGCCAAAATCACCGGCGCCATCGGGAAAAAAGTTTTCGCCACCATGTTCGAATCCGGCCGCGGTGCAGCAGAGATTATCGCCGCCGAAGGCCTCGGCGCGCAGGTCAGCGCCGCCGCCATCGAACAAGCCGCCCGCGAAATCATCGCCAAAGACCCCGCGAACGTCGCCAAGTTCAAAGCCGGCAACGAAGGCGTCTTCAAGTTTTTCGTCGGACAGGTCATGAAGGCCACGCGCGGCCAAGCCAGCCCGCAGGCCGTCAGCGATATCCTGCGCAAGCTGCTGTTCTAATTCCGGAGCAGGCTACTAACACGCGGGGTTTCAGTTCTTGTAGGGGCGCAGCATGCTGCGCCCTAACCAGCAAAATGCTGCGATTCATAAAGAGAGACTCTAATGCTCAAAGTAGGTTCCAAAGCTCCCGCCTTCCGCCTCCAATCCGACGAAGGCCAAGAAGTCGCGCTCAAAGACTTCGCGGGTCAGCGTGTCCTGCTCTTTTTATTCCCCAAAGCCAACACCTCTGGTTGAACGATCGAAGCGTCCGAGTTTCGCGACGCAAAAGAAGACTTCGACAAGCTCGGCGTCGCCATCCTCGGCATGAGCGCCGATCCCGTCAAAGCCCAAGCCGCGTTCAAGGCCAAGCAAAATCTTAATTTTCCGTTGCTCAGCGATCCCACCCACAAGACCATCCAAAAGTTCGGCGCCTGGCAGAGAAAACAATTCATGGGCCGCACCTTCATGGGCATCGTGCGCAGTTCCTTCCTAATCGGCAAAACCGGCAAGATCGAGGAAGTCTGGCCCCTCGTCAAAGCCAAAGGCCACCCCGCCGCAGTCCTAAAACGCCTCTCGCAGAAATAGCCAGCGGCGGCAATCCGCTCAACAGGTCGCACCTTGGGTCCTGGAACCCCTCCAACCAAGGCCTTTCATCGATGCAAAGACGTTGCGAATCGGCGCGAAACTGCCATCACTACTATGGCAGAAGCGGTTCTCTACTTTGCTCCTGTCGCCTTCGTTTTCGCTATCCCTTGGAATTCCAGCGGCAAATGCCCGTCCACCAGCGCCGCCCCGCCGTCAACATCGATCAACTGGCCGGTAATCCAATCTGCCTTTTCGGAACAAATCATCGCCACCGCGTTGCCAACGTCCGACGGTGTTCCCAAACGCCCCATGGGCGTCCATCCGCGTTCCTGCCATTCTCGCAATCCGGTTTGGAATGCTTCCGGCAAGCTGTTCAGCACGCTGTCTTCGACCCAGCCCGGGCTGATCGTATTCACGGTGATGCCGCGGCTGGCCAGCGCCACCGCGAAATAGCGCCCCAGAACTTCCATTGCTGCCTTTGCCGCGCCCATCGCCACCCAAGGTTGCCAGCTTCCAAATCGCCCGCCCGGCGCGAACGAGATGGCCACAATCCTTCCGCCCTTTGGCATCATCGCAGCCGCCTCGCGCGCTGCCACCAGGAATGCCTTCGCCTGCGAATCCATTGCTGTGTCCCATTTATCCAGCGTGATGTCCATCGGGGCTTCGTAAAAGGTCGGTGCTTCCGTTCGCGCGTTGCTAAAGAATATATCGAGCGACCCGAATTCCGAACGGACTTGCTCGAAGATCCGGCGCACCTCTTCCGGCCGACAAACGTCGGCCTGGACCAGGAATCCGTGCGACCCAAGTTTGCGGATTTTTCCTAAGGTCTCCGTTCACCATTCTGGTATACAATTCTTGTTCAGTAGTCCGCCTCGCCTTCTGCGAAACCCACTTCCAACTTGAATCTTTGATTTCTGGAGACTTCCAGTTCTGCCAATCTCTCCTTCGCACCTCCATCCGCCGCACTTCTCCCTCCGCGGTCCAGGACTCACTCTGACGAGCCGCACTATGTCTCTAGAGCTAACTCATTTAGATAGCAAATGCTCGAAAAACACGCCTTTAACTAACTACCTTTAGAATCAACAGGCTCGAAAGCCCCTCACTCGGAACCGACACCGTGCTGAATACAAAGGGGTTAGCGCGATAGCCTGTTACCGGTCCGCTGTGACTCTCATATGAAAAACATCGGGGGAGCTGTTATGGTTAACTAATCACAGGGATTGAAGCGAGCACTGGCCTGCGTAGAGGGCCGCGGCAATTTGCTCGGCCCGCGCCGCGATTCGCCCTAGTTGATCGTTACGGTCGCCCGGGTCGTAAACGCCAGCCTTGTTTCGGCGGGAAACCCGATGTCCTTCTTTCCCGTCGCCGCTGCGCCGGCCGTTCCGGCTCCCGCCCCGGCCCCTGCTCCGATCGCTGCGCCCTTGCCGCCTCCAGCGAGCGCTCCAATAATCGCGCCGCCTGCCGCGCCGCCTCCGATGAACCCGGCATCCCGTTTGCCCTTGCCGCCCTCCGTTCTTCCGGCGGAACTTGTTGCAATCGTGTAGGTCTTGCCGCCTACAGTCACCGAACGCAGCCGCAGATACAATTTTGCCGGCGTCGACAGGCGCCCGGAAGCCTGCACGCTGCTCACCGACAATTTCACGGCCGATCCCTTGGGAATCACCACTTTGCCGCCCGACGTTACATCTTGCGCGACCGAGCCTGTCACCGTCTGCCCGGCTTTGGCAGTTTTGGAACTCACGGATTGGTCGGTCACCACCGAAATCTTCGCTCCTGCGGGAACCGTGCCGCCGGCCTCGGCCAGCGCAGGCACTAGCAGAGCTAGCGCAAGGAAAATCGAAACCAATCGAACTCGAGAATTCATCTCCGTCACCTCAGGTATGGATTTGGGGCTGTAAGAAGATTCTAGCAGAAGGAATCGGCGAGAGCGGAACGACCGCGCTCGAAAGTCGCTAGAAGTGAAACACTAGTTCCTCCGAACTTGAGGATTTGGGCCCGATGTAGAAATTGTCGATCAGGCGAGTTTTGCCGATGAAAACCGCGAGGAGAACAAGACAAGGCTTGTTCACGCGCACGACTGGCTCAAATGTCTCCGCATCAACAACTTCCGCGTAATCCACCCTGGCTAGACGCTCCGAATCTAGTTTGCGACGCAAACTAGATTGCAGCTGCAGCGCATCGCGCACTCCAGCAGCGAGTTCATTTTTCGCCGCTTCCAGCGCGCGATACAAAACAGTGGCCGCCTTGCGTTCGTCTGCATTCAAATAAACGTTTCGCGAGGAGAGCGCCAAGCCGTCGGGTTCCCGGACCGGCGGGCAAACCACGATTTCGGTATCCAGATTCAAGTCGCGCGCCATTTGCGTGATGAGCCGCGATTGCTGCGCATCTTTCCGTCCGAAGTATGCAAAATTCGGCTGCACAATTTGCAGCAGCTTCATGACGACTGTCGTCACGCCGCGGAAGTGCCCGGGCCGCGAGCGCCCTTCGAGTTTGTCGCTCAATCCATCCACGTTAACGTAGGTCGAAAATCCATTGGGATAGATCTCCGAAGGTTCCGGCGCAAAAAGCGCATCAACCCCCGCGTGCCGAAGTTTTTCGCTATCACTCTGGAAAGTTCGCGGATATTTTGAGAAATCTTCGTTGGGGCCAAACTGTTTCGGATTGATGAAAATGGAAGCAATCACGGGCGAGCACTCCCGCCGCGCTCGTTCGATCAACGACAAATGCCCTGCGTGCAGCGCCCCCATCGTCGGCACCAGCCCGACGATACGGCTTTCCGCACGCGCCTGCCGCGCCTGTTCTTTCATCCACGCAATTGTTCGGATGGTGTCCACAGGGCAGGGATGTCTGCTCGAACCTACGCGCCTGCCGCTGTAGCGCATTCGCGATAGAAGTGCATCAGGTCCGTCAGTATCGGTTGTGCGCCAAGTTGCCGCAGCAGCGTGGTGACCTGTCCGCGGTGATAGGTGCCGTGATTAGCAAGGTGCTGCATCGATTCCCAAAGAGGATTGCTGTAAACGCCGAACTTCAGCGTCTTGTATTCAATAACGCGGTCTAGGTCGGATTGCGTCAGTCCGCGCACGAAACCAAGCAGGCGCGATTCGTGTTCGTTCCAGCGCTCCCGCAAGCTGGCCACGTCCTTGAATTGCGTCGTATCCGGGAGCGATGCAGGTGAGCGGCCCTGAAAGCGTTCCAGCCAGATCCACTCGGCGCCATAGACATGCGCAAGTGTGTCCCGGACGGAATCGAAGCTGGAGCCCATCGGCTTGACAAACTGTTCCGTCGTGAGAGCAGAAGCCGCCTCCAGCGACCGGTGATTCGCCCAGGCGTTGTAGTCGTACAGCGTGCGCATTTCTTGGGGCGTCATTTCAAGCTCCTCGTTGCACGTGGAGATATTTGTGAATGGTTTAGCTCTCGATGAAGATGGTCTTGCGATCTTTCGTGGATTGCGGCGCATGATAAGACTCGGCGTCCGAAGGAAATCCGCCCTCGCGCACATCATCGCAGTATTCGCGCACGGCCTTGGAAATGATTTCTCCAACATTCGCATACTGGCGCGCAAATTTCGGCGTCTGGCCAAACGTGAGACCCAGAAGATCGTGAACGACAAGAATCTGCCCGTCACAGTCCGGGCCGGCGCCGATGCCGATCGTTGGGATGCGCAATTCACGCGTAATCTGCGCTGCCAGCTCGCGAGGCACAGCCTCCAGAACAACCGCAAAAGCCCCCGCCGCTTCCACCGCGTGGGCATCGCGAATCAACTGCTCGGCAGCATCCGGCGTTTTTCCCTGCACGCGATACCCGCCGAGCGCGTTCACCGATTGCGGCGTCAAGCCGACGTGCCCCATCACCGGGATTTCCGCCTCCGTCAGCCGCGAGATCAGCTCCAGACGGCGTTCCCCGCCCTCCACCTTCACGGCCTCCGCGCCGGCTTCCTTTACGAAACGCATGGCATTGTGCAGCGACTCACCCAAGTCGGTGTGATAACTGCCGTAAGGCATGTCCGCCACAAGAAGCGCGCGGCGCATTCCGCGGCGCGCGGCGCGCGTATGGTGCAGCATCTCGTCAATCGTCACCGGCAGAGTACTCTCGTGCCCCAGCACGACCATGCCAAGGGAATCGCCGACAAGAATCACGTCCACGCCGGCTTCGTCGAGCAGCCGCGCGGTCGGATAGTCGTATGCCGTGAGGCAAGTGATTTTCTGCGAGTTGGAATGGGGGCCTGCAGCCTGGATCTTGCGCTGCAGGAGATCGGGCACGGTGACTTTTCCGTTCCCGGAATTTGGGACAGCGCTCATGGTGGCCTCCGGTGCCGTTCCCTTAAATGGGGATACAGCCCTGTACCTAATGCTCCCAAGAATAGCAAACTCAAATGCAAATCACCAGAATTTTCGATACTCCCTAGTGAGACACTTTCCCCCAGCACGAAGCTATGGATTCCGAAGGACGCCGAACTAGCGGGAACCGGAGGCGGGAGCTGAGGCGGGCTTCTCCGGGTACAGGCGCTCAAACTCCGGGTCGCCGTGAAGAAGGGTGAGGTCTGGGTCGCGGCGAGTCCACACCGTGTCCCTGTATCCCGCTTCCCAGGCTTTGTGCAGAGTATCCAGGGCTTCCGGCTTTCTCTTCAGGGCGCAGTACACGCAAGCCGCGTTGTAGAGAATCGAGGCCTCGTTGGCGCGCAAGGTGACGGCCAGATTGAGCTCACGCAAGGCGTCGTCCACTCGATGCAATTCGGCATAGTAGTTGCTCATCAGGATCCGCGCTCGCGCATCCTCGGGCACATGTTTCAAGTGGTTCTCGAGCGCGGCGATGAACCTCTGGGCCATGTTGCGCCTGGCTTCTTCTTTGCCCATGGCGCCGAGAGAGTTCATGATGGGCACATAAACGTTGTAGTCTTCACCGCTTGCTTCTATGGCGGCTCCCGCGATGTCCAGAACTTCCTGGTAGCGTCCCGCGGCGAACAGGGAGCGGCAGAACAGGTAATAGGCGCCCTCGCAGTCGCGCTTGCGGTCGATAGCCTTTTTGACCATGCGCACGGCTTCGTCATGGAGTTCGGCGGCGTAGAGGACCCAGGCCTGGCTGACCTGCACTTCGGGCAGGTCCCAGCGCAGGGCCACGGCCCTGCCGGAAGCCTCCCGCGCGCGCTCGACCCACATCACGCTGGAAGCGCTCCAGCAACTGGCTGTCCTGGGCCATTTCAGGGGGAAGAAACTTTAGGGCCACGCGGCGGCCGAGCTGCGAATCCTCAGCTTCGTACACCACGCCCATACCGCCCGCGCCCAGCTTGCGGAGAATCTTGTAATGCAGAAGTGACTGGCCGATGAGTGAGTCCTGGCTCATGTTCTCCGGCTGATAGTATGCGGCGCTGTGGCCGCCGTCAAGGTGACCAGGCGGGGCTGCTCGTAAGGCGTTTGCGACCACCTCACCCGTTCTGTGCTTGGGCGCGGCCTTTCCATTGTCCGCCGCGACCGAGCCAGTAGCGCACAGCGGAAACACACGTGGCGTAGCCGTAGAACGCCGCCGCGAAAGGCAGCGTCAAGGCCCAGGCTGCCGATAAGTTGTAAAACCGCACAGTCAGGAGAAAGGTTGCGGTCATTAGAGCAATGGCAGTGTCCACCAGGAGCCAGGCTTCACCGGGATAAGCGAAAAAGAGAATCCAGGGCAGAAGAAAAGTTCCGAACAAACCAGCCAGGGCAACGGCGAAAAATGCGAATGAATAGTGGAGTTGGGTGAAAGCGGTGCGCGCAATCATATCGCGAATTTCCGCGAAGGTTCCATAGCCCCGCAAGCTCACGCTCACGCGCGTCAGCCCCATCCAGATTTTCCCGCCGTTTTTCTTCACGGCGCGAGCGAGCGCACAGTCGTCAATCACCTCACCGCGAATTGAGGCCATCCCGCCGATGGGCGCGAGCACGTTCCGCCGCAACAAAATACATCCGCCCGCGGCTCCGGCTGTGCTCGCGTTCGGATCCGCGATCCATCGCGGCGGATACAGCAACAGAAAAAAATATAGAAACGCTGGAATCAGCAGGCGTTCAGCAAATGTGTTCGCCTGGAGCAGCACCATTAGGGATGTCAGGTCCAGTGAATTCTTTTCCGCGCGAAACACCAGGCGGCGCAGCGTGTCCGGCGCGTGTTCGATATCGGCGTCCGTGAACCAAATGAATTCCACTCCTTTCTCACTTGTCGCAGAAATGCCTTCGTTCAGCGCCCAAAGTTTTCCGGTCCAGCCTGGCGCAAGCGGAGCCGCAGAGTGAATTTTCAGGCGCTGCGATGCGCCAGATTCATTGGCGGCTTGTTGCGCGAGCGCGGCGGTGCCGTCTTCGCTGTGGTCGTCAACGACGACGATCGAGAACTCCCCGGGATAATCCTGTTTCGCTAAGGACGAAATTGCTTGGGAGATAGTCGTGGCCTCATTGCGAGCTGGAACGACTGCAACGACGTGCGGCCAGTCCTCGAGCCGCCGCGGTTCGATTTTGTCTTCGCTTAGCCGCCAAAAACTTCCGCGCGCGAGAAGGAGATAGAGCCAGATAGCAAGAGGAATGGCAGCAAGGAAGTTTAGATTCAGAGGCACGCGCTATTCTGCAATAAGCCGGTATCGGAGCGCTACGCCAGATCTTCCGCGCGAATGGGGAGCCGCCGAATTCTCTTCCCCGTCGCCGCGAAGATCGCATTGCACATCGCGGGAGCAACCACCGGCAATCCGGGCTCGCCGATTCCGGTAGGCTCTTCCTGGCTCATCACCACATGAACTTCGGTTTTCGGCGTCTCGCCAATCCGCGGCATCTGGTAGTCGTGGAAATTTGACTGCTCCACGCGGCCTCCGTTGATGGTGATCGCGTCATGCAAAGAGGCGGAGAGCCCGTAGATAGCCGCGCTCTCGACTTGCGCGCGCACGCCTTCCGGATTAATCGGCCGGCCGCAATCCACGGCGTAAACGATGCGATGCACCTTCACGGCGCCGTCTTTCACGCTGACTTCAACGACAGCAGCGGTGTAGCTCTCAAAGGAATAGTATCCGGAGATGCCGCGAGAAACTCCCTTTGGGAGCGGCTTGCCCCAAGCAGCTTTCTCCGCCGCAAGGCGCAACACGCCCTTCAGGCGAGCGGTGTCGAGCGGCTTGCCCTCCTTCAAGTTGGTGAAATCGGGGATTTTGCGATCCTCTCCGATGAGGCGCAGGCGAAATTCCAGCGGGTTGGCGCCGGCGGCAGCAGCGAGTTCATCCACAAACGATTCGACCACGAAGCCGCTCGTGGAATGCTCGACGGAGCGCCACCAGGCGCGCGGCACGGACGACTTTGCGAGCGTGTATTCGACACGGTAGTTCGGCGTTTGATAAGGAATGAACGCGGCGGTGGCAAATTCGGACTTTTCCGGATTCTCTTCGCCCTTAGGGTTCCACATCGCTTCGATGGAGGTGGAAGTCTGGAAATGTTTCCACGCGGCGAGATTACCCTTCGCATCGAGAGCTCCCGAAAAATGGTGATAAGAGGCGGGACGATAGAAACCGTGCTGCATGTCGTCTTCGCGGGTCCAAAATACCATGACCGGCTTGCCAGAAACCTCTGCCACTTGCGCCGCTTCCATGACGAAGTCCGCCTGATAGCGTCTGCCAAAGCCTCCGCCCATCAGGGTGGTATGCACGATCACTTTCTCGGGAGGCAGTTTTGCGGTCTGAGCGATGATCTGCTGCGCCCATTGCGGGGCCTGCGTCGGCACCCACGCTTCCGCACAGTCAGGCCGGATATGCACTGTACAGTTCATGGGCTCCATGGTGGCGTGAGCCGCAAAAGGGAATTCGTAAATAGCTTCAATTTTTTTTGTGGCTTCGGCAAGGGCCGCTCCGGCATCGCCCTCGTTGCGGACAACCTTGCCCGGCTTGGCGGCGTTGTCAAGAAACTGCTGCCGGAGAGACGCGGAGGATTCCGATGCGGCCGGGCCTTCGTCCCAGATGATCTGGAGGGCTTTGCGGCCTTGAATAGCCGCCCAGGAATTATCTGCAAGGACAGCCACGCCACCCGCGGTAAACGCGCCCTGCCCCACGGGGTCGATCGCGAAGACGTCCCGAACGCCAGGCACGGCTTTGGTTTTTGTGGCGTCAAAAGATTTTACCTTTCCGCCAAAAACCGGACAGCGCGCGATGACCGCGAACAGCATGCCGGGGACGCGTGAATCAAGACCGAATATTGCGGCTCCGGTAGCTTTGCCCTGGCCTTCAAAGCGCCGCGTGTCATGGCCGATGATGGTGAAATCGTTGGGATTCTTGAGCGGAACGGCGTTGAAGTCCGGCACGGGGAGTTTCGCCGCGTCCGAGACAAGTTCGCCGTAGGTCAGGAAATTCTTGCGCGCGCCGTGGAGAATGCCACCGTCCCGGGCTTTGCAAGTGTCGCGACTGACGTTCCAGCGTGCCGCCGCGGCAGAAACGAACATTTCGCGTGCCGCCGCGCCCGCACGGCGCATAGGCAGCCAGGAGCCAGAGACGCTGCCGCTGCCGCCGGTACCGTGGTCATAAATCTTGGGATTGGTGGGCGCTTGCTCGACCTTCACACGCTTCCAATCCAGGCATAGCTCCTCCGCCAGGATCATGGGGAGTGCCGTCATGATGCCTTGGCCCATCTCGGACTTACCAAGAATCAGCGTGACGTTGTTGTCCGGAGTGACGCGGACCCAGGCGTCAAAAGGATTGGGAGTTTTCTTTTCCTGCTCCTGCGCTTGATCGGCAAAAGCGCTCGCAGACAGATGGAAGCCGATGACGAGCGCCACACCTCCTGCGGCACCGGTCTTCAAGAAATCGCGACGGTTTACAACGGAAGCATTCGTCATTGGACACCTCGTGAGGTATTGCGGCAACTGCGGTTCAAGATGGCTTAAGCGGCGGACTTCGCCTTCCCCGCCTGCATGGACGCCGCGCGGTGGATGGCTTTGCGGATACGCTGGTAGGTGCCGCAGCGGCAGATGTTGCCGCTCATGGCGTCGTCGATGTCGGTGTCGGTGGGGTTGGGCTTTTTCGAAAGCAGCGCTACTGCGGACATGATCTGTCCGGACTGGCAGTAGCCGCACTGCGGAACGTCTTCTTCCATCCAGGCTTGTTGCACCGGGTGGCTGCCATCGGCAGAGAGACCTTCAATGGTGGTTATTTTCTTGCCGGCGACGCTCGAGACCGGAGTGATGCAGGAACGCGTTGCTTCGCCGTTGATGTGCACGGTGCAAGCCCCGCAGAGCGCCATGCCGCAGCCGAACTTCGTGCCGGTCATGTTCAGGGTGTCGCGCAAGACCCAGAGCAGCGGCATGTCCGGGCTGACGTCGACGGATTGGGCTTTGCCGTTCAAGGTGAAACTAGTGGCCATGGAGTCCTCCCTCTAGCAGGGCAATATCCTACAACAACTCAGGGTATGGATGAAAATCCGCGAATCGCGTCCAGGGGGAGCGCAGATAGGCGGTGCGGACCGGCAGTCGCCGAACGCGGCAGAAGTTTTCAGGAAACTGCCGCGTGTAACATTTGAGGACAAGAGAATGGACCTCAGGGAATCAGACGCCCGGCATCCGGAGGCGTGAGCAAGCTCAGTTTCCCTCAGCAGGGGCGGGCTTGGGAGGGGCTTTGGGAGGCGGTGGCGGAGCTTCCGATTCGACGCCGCGCCAGCCCACGGGACGCCCGCTCACCGCTTCCTTCACGGATCGGAACAGCACCACGTACATCAACTGGCGGTAGTAGAAGCGCTGCAACAAGACGGGGAACAGCAGCGTCCAGTCTTCCTTGTGCTCCAAGGCAAAAGCCACCATGCACGTGAGTACGTCGATGAGCAGAAAGCCCAGGAAGAAGAGCACCGATTTTTCCACGTCCGCAGTGGTCCACAACTGAGGCAGCCGCGTGACGCGGAACTGCGCCAGGACCCAGAGCAACAGCGAGCCAAAGAACATGAGGTCGATGATCGGCGAAATCAGCGGCAACACCAGCTGAAATACAAAGATGTTCGGAAGCGCGATCCAGCCGAGCGTTCCGTATTTTGGCCGGAGAAGCGTGTCGCCATGCTTCCAGAAGGATTGCAACGTGCCAAAGGTCCAGCGGAAACGCTGGCGGATGAGTTGCCCCGCGGTTTCCGGGGCTTCCGTCCAGGCGGTGGCCTCTTCGTCGTAGCTGACGCGCCAACCGAGGCGGCGGATCGCAATGGTCAGATCGGCGTCTTCGGCTACGGTGTCCGCAGTGATGCCGCCCGCGGCTTCAATGGCTTTCTTGCGCCACGCACCGAGCGCTCCGGGCACGACGGTAATGCAATTCAAGAGGTCAAACGCGCGCTTCTCCATGTTCTGGCTGGTGATGTACTCCAGCGCTTGCCAGCGCGTCAGCCAGCGCGAGCGGTTGCCGACCTTCACATTGCCCGCGACCGCGCCAACCTGGGGATCCGAAAAGTGGCGGATCAGGTTGCGAATGGCGTCCGGCTCAATTTCCGTGTCCGCGTCGATGGTCACCACAATTTCAGTATCCACCAGCAGGGACATGGCGTGGCTCAGCGCCGCCGCTTTTCCACGATTCACCTGGTGAATGATGTGGACACGCGGCTCATGCGAAAAGTTTGCATCCAGCAACTCGCCTGTTTTGTCCGCTGAGCCATCGTCCACAACGATGACCCGCAAGTCCTCTAGATCCGAGAGCAGGACCGAGGCGATGGTCTGCACGATGACGTTCTCTTCGTTGTGCGCCGGGATCAGTACGGTCACGCTCGGCGGCGGATTTGACATTACCGCACGGTCCGGCCGCAGCTTCTCGATCAGCGCCAGCAGGCCGATGACCACAGCGCGTCCACTTACCAAAAAGATGCCGAGGACGAAAATGATGCCAATGAAGAAACGGAAGTATTGAAAAATCCCGAAGATGAATCCGTCGGCGCGAGCTTCAAACTGTTCTTCAGGTGAAAGAGGCAGCATCACCTGCGCGCGGGTTTTCCCGATCAGGTCCGAAGCGGAAACGAACTGGTAGCCCTCCGCGCGAAGAGCGTCGATGATCTGTGGCAGCGCGGCAAGGGTCTGGCTGCGATCCCCGCCGCCGTCGTGCAGAAGAATAATATTGCCTTTGTTCGCTTGCCTCAGAACGCGATCAACAGTCTCTTTGGCGGGGATCGGCTTGCCGTCCCGCAGGCTCCAGTCATCCGGATCGATGCGCTGGCCGACAATCAGGTATCCGAGCTCCTGGGGATAGGGAAGTTGCGCCACTTCCTCGGCATATTCCGGCTGGTGATCAATCCCGTAAGGCGGGCGGAATAGGATGGACTTTGCCCCGAGCGTGCTTTCAATCAGGCGCTCCGTCAAATTCAGCTGCCAGCGAATTTCCGTGCGTGAAATGGTGTCGTCGAACTTTGGATGCGTGAAGGTATGATTTCCAATTTCATGGCCTTCGGCGTACTCGCGCTTCAGTATATCCGGCCGCTGGTTGGCCATGTTGCCGATCACGAAGAATACTCCGGGTACGTTCTTCTGCTTCAGAACGTCCAGGATCTTCGGGGTCCATTTCGGATCGGGGCCATCGTCAAAGGAAAGGGCGATTTTTTTATTTGCGGCGCCGAACTGGTCAATGTTGTAGGAGAGCGGGATGGCTTCGTAGGTTTCGTCGGTGAAAAGGTCGGCCGTGGCGTCGTATTCGAAGGAGCGCCGGCCGTGCTTGGGAGTATCCGTGATATGCCAGAAGTCGCCGTCGCCTTCGAGGATCAGGTCGGGACCGGGTGCGAGGTCGGTCAATTTTTGCCGGGCCGCGTCGTCTGCGTGCGCGGCATCCCAAATCGGCCAGAGAGAGGTGTCCGCGGATCCCAGCCGCCATAGCGCCGTGCCCTGAACTCCGAGCCTTTCGCTGGCGCGCAATTGGTTGTAAGCCGTGACGGCGTCCAGCATCCACACCTGATGCGCATGGTTGTGCTCGTCGTAATAGGAATAGTGCGGATTCAGCGAATCGCTATCAAACTCGACGTCCGTCTCCGATTCCTTGACGTGCAATAGCGCTCCTTGAATGTCGAACTCGGCGGCCGGCTCATTCTCTTTCTTCGGTGCGGTGGACCAGTCGTAGGCATAATTCGCAATGCCCACGACGATCTTCTGCGCGGGAACAACCTCGAGTACCTGACGCAAATTCTCAACGAACCAGTCCTGCGCCGCGATGGGGCCGGGCGCGGAGGTCAGCCAGTGCTGGTCGTAATTCATCAGCACAATCGCGTCGCACTTCTTGCCGAAATACTCGTAATCGTAGGCATCATCGCGTGCGGGCAACGCGATCATTAACTTCAACCCCACAGAGTGGAGGGCAGGCGCCAGCCCGCCGATGAAGGCGCGGAAGTGCGCCTGGCTCGCGTCGGGCACTTCTTCAAAGTCAACGACAATGCCGGCCTCGTGCGCTTCCACCGCGTATTCAACAGTGTCCCGTATGAGTTTCTGGCGCGCGGAGGGACTCGCCAGCAAGTGGGCCATTTCCTTGATGCGCCATTCCACCCCATCGTAGTTGTTGACGAGACCCATCATGGGCAGCTCGATGGGCGGATTGAAAGACTTCATCCACTGGTGCAGCTTGTCGTCCCTCAGCAGCGCGATAGCTTCCGCGGGCGAGGCTTTGACGGTGTTCTGCCCGTGTTCGTAATCCACGACCGTCAGCGCGCCGTCCGCCGTGACCGCGTGCAGTTGCTCGGGAATCAGAAGGTCGATGTCCTTGTAATGTTTCTTCAGGGAAGCGAGGCTGTTGGCATCCCAGCTCACGAAAAACGCCGCGCGCAATGGATCGTAACTCGCCGGCACGGTTCCGATATTTGCGACGCGGCGATGCTGGCCTTCTCGCGCGGGCACCGGCTTCTTTTTCGATTTCAGGGCGCGGTACGCGGGCTTGGCGTCTGGCAGTAGTCCGGCGGGCAACTCCACGCTGATAGCGATGGTCACGAAAAAATAGGCCAGCAGCAACGTTAGAAGTGCGCCCGTGATTTCCATCACGCGCCGCGTGCGGCCCCAGCGGACACGCTCCGCGTCGTAAAAGATTGGACCGCGTTCCTTCATGTCACCTTTCAACCCGGCGGCACGGCAGGCAAATATACATCAGGCTGGGGCTGAGTCCGTCTGCGCGATTCCGTCTGCTCTATTGTAAGATGCGTGGCATTGATGAAGCGAATTTTCTCGAACCCCCTTGTCGCCTTAATCGCGGGCCTCTGCCTGCGGCTGTTTTTCGTGCTGAAGTTCCCCGCCAATTCCGGCGACACGGTTCTTTACGAGCAGATCGCCACGAACTGGCTCAAGCACCACGTCTATGGCATGGACGTGGGTGGCGTTATCACTCCCGTCGATCTGCGCTTGCCCGGCTACCCTGCGTTTCTTGTCCTCATGTATGCGCTCACCGGACGTACCGGCGCGGACGCGCGCCTCTGGGTCATGCTGGCGCAGTTCGTCGTGGATCTTCTTTCCTGCCTGGTGACCGCCCGTTTGGCGGCGCTTTTGGCCTGCGTCTCTCTAGACTCCGCGCCGAACAAACGCGTGTATTCCATCGCGCTCTGGCTCGCTATTTTGTGTCCCTTCACCGCGAACTACGCGGCGGTTCCGCTGACCGAAGTTTTCGCCGTTCTGTGGACCGGGCTCGCCTGCAATTTCCTTGTGCTTGCACTTCGGCGAGCCGCAAGGCCGGATTTTCTGCCGCAGAGTTCACACCTGTCTCTTCAGAGGAGCGTAAATTACACTTCCTTTGCAGGGGGATGCGTTGTTGGCATGGGAACGTTGTTTCGCCCTGAAGCTCCCATTCTCATGGTCGCTGCGTCCATCGTGTTGGGAGTGCTATTTCTTACCCTCGGGAGTATGAGGCGCTGGTTTTCGAATAGCCTTGCAATGATACTCGGTTGCCTGGTCGTCCTCTCTCCGTGGGCCTTGCGCAACTGGGTGACGCTGGGCGAACCGCAATTCCTCGCGCCAAAAAACTCAAATCTGCCGGGAGAACTGGTTCCCTACGGTTTCATGGCCTGGGAAAAGACCTGGCTCTACCGCGTCCGGGATTGCTACCTGGTGCCGTGGAAGCTCAACGAAGAATCCATCTCCGTGGATGACATTCCGGCGCGCGCCTTTGATACGCCGGAAGAAAAACAGCGCGTCGCCGCCATTCTCGAACAATACAACAATGATTTAACGCTGACGACGGAAGAGGATGCGGAGTTCTCGAAACTCGCACGGGAGCGCACCTCGCGCCATCCCATGCGGACGTACCTCTGGTTGCCCGCTGCTCGCGCCGTCACCATCTGGTTCACGCCGCGCATTGAATTGCTGCCGGTTTCAGGACACGTTTTTCCTCTTGCGCAAATGCGCGAGGATGACCCCGTCGATCAGGAAGTCACCAGCCTGTTTTTTGTTGTGAATTTGTTTTATGTGGGTCTAGGCGTCTGGAGCGCTGCGCGGCTTTGGCGTTCGAATCCAGCGGCGCGGCCGGCGGTTGCCTTCCTGGCGCTATTCATGGTGCTCCGCACCGCCTTCCTGACCACGCTGGAAACGCCCGAGCCACGCTATGTTCTGGTTTGTTTTCCCGCATTGATCGCGCTGGGCGCGCAGGTCTTCGTCCGCCGTTCCGAGGGGCAGTAGCACGGGCTGCAGTTTGTGCCGTTATTTCTCCCCGAATGGTTCGGGGTGAATTGTCACGCGATAGATCTGCGGAAACTTTTCCTTCACTCGGTGTTCCAATGCCGCGGTCACGTCGTGTATCTGTGTGATGGGCAGATCGCCTTTCATTGTGCCGTGGCAGGACACCAGGATGTGTTGTTCAACTTGCCGGGCTCGGACGTCATGGCAGTTCACCAGCTCGTCGAATTCCAAGGGCAACCGGTTGAGAAACTCCCCGATGGCCATGGAAAGCTGTTTCATCTCCCCAATACCCGCGTCGGGTGTTGCGATGTGCCTCCCCAGCGGTTCGATGTGAATGTTCACCTCAATCGGTCCGTCGCGCAATTCGCGAATTTTCTCCTCCAGTCCCGTGGCCTGACGGTGTGCTTCACGCAGGCTCAAATTCTCATCCACTTCCAGGTGCAGTTCGATAAACAGTTGCCCGGCTTGCTGCGCGGCCGTCAGGTCGTGAACCGCGAGGCCCAAACTTTGTGCCACCGCGCGAATCGCTTCGAATAAGTGCTCGCCCTGAGGCGCGCGAGGTTCCGCGTGCACCATCACATCCGCGGGAACGATCTCGCCAATGCGTTTTTCGATCGCGTCGCTCAAGGCATGCACTTGCTCGAGGCTCGCCGTCCTCGCCACGCTCACCGTCGCGTCGACAAAGTGGCGATTCCCGGCGCGCCGCACCCGCACGCGATCGACATCCAGCACGCCATCCATGCGCGCCACGGTCTTGGCGATTTCCTGCTGCAAGCCTTCTGGCGCCGCGTCCAGCAAGGCATCCAGCGTGCGTCTGCCGAGCTGTGCGCCGACCCACAAAATGACGGCCGCAACCGTCAGCCCCGCCAGCGCATCGGCGTAATTCAGCCAGGGCAAGTTCCACGTTTCACCGGCCCACACCAGCCCGATGCCGGCGCTAACTACGACGGTGCTCCACACATCCGTAGAAAAATGCAGCGCGTCGGCCTCCAGGGCGTCGCTGGAATATTTTCGCGCGACGCGTCCCAGGGCCCGCGCCCGCGTTACGTCGATCGACAAAGCAACCAGCAGCACCAGGATTGCCGTGAGGCTAGGCTGGATGTGCACGTTGCGGAAGAACAGCCGGTCAAACGCCTCATAGACGATGTAGAGAGCCGTCAGCGCCAGCAGCCCGGTCTCGACGAATGCGGAGAAGTTCTCAAACTTTCCATGCCCGTAGGGATGCTTCTCATCCGCAGGCTGGTCGGCCATGCGCACCGACAGAAACGTGATGATCGCGGCAAGCAAGTCGAGACTAGAGTGCAGCGCCTCCGAAAGTACGCCCAGGCTTCGCGTCCGGACGACCAAAAACGTCTTGAGGGAAACCAACAGCAGTGCCGAGCCAACGCTCAAGAGCGCGGCCCGCTTCTTCTCACGTCCTTCCTCGATTTGGTTGATCGCCGCCATCGCCCGCCTAGACTACCGCAGATTCAGGTTTGTTCGCTGGCACAGGAGAATGCGCACTTCAGACGCGCATGCATCCGTGAGCGGATCGGCATCCGTTCCTAAGGCATTTTGCGCGAAGCTAGCTTTTTAGGGGGATAAAGAGCAGCGCCGCCGAGTTCATGCAGTAGCGCAAGCCGGTCGGCTCCGGTCCGTCTGGGAAGACATGCCCCAAATGCGCCTCGCACACCGTGCATTTGACTTCCGTTCGCAGCACGCCGGCGCTGAAATCTTTTTTCTCGCGCACATTTTCCGCGGCGATTGCTTCGCAAAAGCTCGGCCAGCCCGTGCCGGAGTCGAATTTCGCTCTTGAATCGAACAGTACATTGTTGCAATCGAGGCAACGATATAACCCCGGCGCATGTTGATTGCAGAGCGCACCGGAGAACGCGAATTCAGTCGCCGCGCGCCGCGTCACGTCGTATTCGAGCGGGGTGAGCTGCTTCTTCCATTCAGACTCGTTCTTCCGCACTCTTGCCAGCGTATAAATCCCCAGCCTCGCGCCATCGTCTGCGAATTTCACGATCTTGACCGGGCCCGGATCGTCTTCCGGCTCGGCGTTCTGGGCGAAAGCCGCAAGGCAAATACGCTCCACGCCCACCAGCAAGCCGTACGCTGCCGCCGTGGCCGCGCCAAAGATAAGTCCGCGTCGCGTGATTTCATTCATAGCGGCGATTCCTGAAAAAAACTTATTTCGTTGCGCTCATCGGCGGCGGTGGCAAGAGCGGCAGCCGCTTGGCTTCTCCGCGCGCCCCGCGCACTTCCAATTCCTCGAACAGCAGCGAGGGCGCCACGACCGAGGCCGGTAAGCCAAGTTGTGCCGAGCCAAACGCCCCCAGCGCCGTGCCGGCGAATCCGTTCATCTGGCTCTGCATGTAGTTGTAAACAAAACTATCGTTGCCGATTCCGGCGAGGTTTCGCAACGCGCGCGAGTTCAATCCAATGATGCGCGATCCGCGGATCATCTCTTCCCGTCCGGTTTCCGGATAGATTCGGTAAACGACCAGCGGCAGGCGATCGCCTGTCCCCGCGCCGCCGCCGTAACTTGCCAGAAGTTCGGAGAAATCTTCCTGGTGCAGCAGACTCAGCGCGGGATTGTCCATTTCGCGCACGACCAGACAATAGGCCAGCTTTTCCGCGCGGCACGTGTCCAGAAATTTCTTCTTCATCTCTTCCGCGGAAAGTGTTTCCGCCGAGGAAAAGAACAGATTGCTCATCGTCGGCTTGGCATCGTTTAAGAACGCGGCGCGGCCGTGTCCGTTGGACTCATTGGAGTCCGGCCCGGGCCTGCGGGACATCAGCTCGCTCTTCAGGTTGCCGTTCTCCACCAGAGTGACTTTCTGATGGCGCACACCCTCATTGTCCACGGTGTAGCCGCCGATCAGCGGCGTGCCGTTGAAATCCTTTGCGCCCGGATCATCCACCACCGACACCCCGGAGGGCAATACACGCGCGCCAAGCCGCGACACCCAGTCGCTCTTTCCCCCCAAACCACTGAGCATCTGTTCCATCACCGGGCTGAAGGAAATCGGAGGCCGCGCGCCGTTCAATGCAGGACCAAGCACTTGCGCCACCATCGGCGCCGCAGCGCGCGCCTCGAAAAGGACGGGACCGGTATAGTCCTGCGCCGGAGGCGCGGCTCGCAGAGCCATGAGTTCACTACCGGCAACGTTCAATCCCTGGCGCACCGTCTCTACGCTGGGCAGGTCGGCCGGCCGCGCCATGTACGCCGCGTAAAAATGGTTCAGCGGCACGCCATCGTCGGCCAGGGCGCTCATTCCTGCTTCGATCGCTGCAAAATGACGATTCTGGCGGATTTCCGTTCCTTCGCTGGTCAGCAGATATTCCGTCGCGTAAACCAGGTAATAGGTCACCCGCGATTCGTGAATCTCAGAAAACGCCCGCAGCGCTGCCGACGTCTCGCGCGCTTCCTGGTCCCAGTTGCGGCTGGTCCAATCCGCCGTCTCCAGCGGTTCGATGAGTTGCACTGGCTCGGCCTTTGCGAAATCGTCGATGTCCGATTGCCTCGCCAGGCTGCTAAGATACGCCTGCTTCCGCGAATAAGTCTCCACCGCTTCTTTGAAGGCCTGATCGGTCGCGATCCACAAGTCCTGCCTCAGCGAATCGTAATCGCGATCGATTCCCACGGAGCCGGTCGGTCCGATGAAGCCGCGGAAGCCGTCGTCGCTTACAAAATTCGAGCTGTCCAGCTTGTAGCTCCCGACACGCGCTTCCACGTCCATGAAGCGGTTCCGCGTATGCGAGCTGGAGAACAATGTGCCGAATTCCGCGACGACTTCGCGCACCTCCAGATCGAGCAATCGATATTCGACGTAGTACGGCCGCACCGGCTGGTCGACGTTCGGAATTTTCAGTTCCAGGCGCGTCTTCGCGCGGGCCATCTCATCGCGCATGGCTTCGAGCGTGTGGTCGTTATCCTGCGGAGCCTGCGCCCCCGCGGCCCCTCCAGGCCGCATCGCCGCCAAGAGCAAAATCAGTCCTGCTATTCTTTCTGCTCGCCTCACTGCAGGCCTCCGGTCTTGATTACGTCGTGCGCGGGCGCCGGCAGAATGGGCGGCCGGTCCGTCGAACTCTCCTTTTTCTGTACTTCCAATTCCGAAGTCAAAATCGCGGGCGACGCGGCAGCAACGGGAACGGATCCCGATTCCGCGCCGCAATAGCCGTTAAAAACCTCCGGTGTGTCGCCCGTCGCGACGATCTTCGTCAGCGCGGCCAGCGGCGTGCCGACGATATCCACCCCCCGCACCAACTCGTCAGGCCGCCCGTCGGCATAAACCTTGTAGACCACCAGGGGCAATACCTGGAACGCCTGCGGCTGCCCGCGTCCGGTGAATGTAAATCCCCCGGCGATGTCGTCGATCAACAACCCAAACGGCTTGCCCTGTGCCTTGATCAATTCAATCAGCTTGGCGCGCAGCTGCGCGTTGGTTACCGTCTTGCTGCTTTGCACGATCAGGTTGCCCTGCCGCGAAACCGGCGTTGCGCCGAGTTGCCGCCTGCCATGCCCGTTCGAACGGGGAAACCCGACCAGCGGCGACCGCGACATCTCGAAATTCTTCAGCACACCGTGATCCACCAGGGCTACGCGCTGCGCCGGCACGCCTTCGTCATCGAACTGGTAGTAGCCCAGAAGATCCTGCTTTCCGAGCTTTTTCATGGTCGTGTCGTCGGTGATGCTCAGAAATTCCGGCAGGATCTGCTCGCCTACTTTTTTCGAAAACGTTTGTCCCTCGCTCACGTCTTTTTGGCGGTGGCCTTCGGCGCGATGGCCGAAGACTTCGTGGAAAAACACCGCCGCGGCGCGTCCCGTCAGCAAGGCCGGCCCGACGGTCGGATCGTTGATGGGCGCGGCGACCAGCCCTTCCAATTCCTTGCGCATGGTGGCTTCCGCTGCGTAGACGGCTTTGTCGTCCGGGGCGTCCTTGGGGTCGACCCAATCGAAATTGTAGTAGCGGTCGATGTCCATGCCGTCCGGCGCCTTGCCCTGTATGAACAGCTCCAGCCGGTAGCGAATCTGCCCGAATTGCAGTTGCGTCCCTTCGCTGGTCACTTGATAGGCGTTTTGCGCTTGCGCCGTGAACGTCACGATGGAATTGATGATCGCCGGCGACTCGCGAAAGGCTCTTGTATAAGCGCGGACTCTTTCTTCCCACGGCTTGCGGTCCACGGCCAGGGAAGCCTGCGGTCCGATGAAAGCGTGGGCCTCTTCCCGCGAAAAGTCTGGTGCGCGCCCTTCTGCCGTTTCTACTTTTATTTCTTTGCCCGTCTTGATTTTGATCAGCGCCTCGGATGCGGCCCGGTATTGCTTGTCGGTCTCCAGCCAAATCGCCCGGCGCACCACTTCGGCGTCATCGTCGATGGGCACAGACGTGCCCGGCCCGCCGCTTGCCATCTGCCGTTCTCCGACCTTGTGGGAATTGTCCAGCTCGTACTTTCCCGTTCGAAGCGAAACCTCCAGCCAGCGGTTGCGCGCTTCGTTGCTGTTGAGCAATGCCCCGTTCGAACCGGACACATCCGCGCGCTGCGTCTCCGTGATCGTATAGCCCATGTAGTAGGCGGGAGGATCCAGCGCGCTCAGCGTCTTCATCGAGCGTTCCAGCTCCGCTTGCAGTGCCGCGAGCAGCGGCGAGCGCTTCGCCTGCGCATCCGGCGGCGCCGCGTGCGCCGCTTGCTCCCTGGCCAGAGCCAGGGTGGCGAGCAAAACAAGCCCGCAGAAGATCGGAATTGAGCGACTACGATTCGAATTGGTCAAAGGAAGCCTCACTTACAATTTGACGGGACCGCTAAACATTCAGTGTACGCCACCGCACAGCAGCGCACAAAGCGCGGCACGTTGAGGAGTCGCGGTTCGAACAACACTGTCTTAGACGGTCTCCACAGCACGGAGCGTTGCACCGGCGGAAAAACCGAAGCCCTCGGCGGTTCGAATTGCCAACACTTAAGACCAGCGCAATTTCGCTGAACTACGCGGCTATCAGCCGCAGTTCGCCGTGCAGCCCTTTGGCGGCAGTATCACCCTGGTACCCCCTCCACGCGTCAACCCAACACCCAAACCAACTCCGACGGCTCCCGCGACGATTCCGACCGTCCCCCAAACACCGAGGTGCGCCCCTGCCCCTGTCACTCCCGACAGGGCTCCTGGATCCGTATCCTTGCTGGAAGTCACCAGCAGATCCAGCGTCGCCTGCTGCGGCGGCAGCGGCCCGGAGTTGTCTCCGCTGCGCACGCTGGTCATCTGCCCGGCCTTGACGAGCACGCAAACTCCGGCTAGGTTGCAGACTTTCACCAGTCCTTCGAACGCGATCACATTCATCGTGCCGTTCGCATATTCCACAAAAAAATCGGTTCCCACCACGCCTGCCACCCCTGCCGGTGTACGCACCTCGAATTTCCCGTCCGGTTTGGCGATCTTTTGCGCCTGTGTCCGGAGCTTCCCGTAGGTCAGCTCCAGCTCGGTCTGTTGCGCTCCCGCGTCATGCTTGACCACCTTCATGGACGATTCTGAACCCACATTCAGCACCGAACCGTCGTCCAGCGCGATGCGCGCGCGCGCATTCGCCTGGGTATTCACCAGGTCTTGCCAATCGACGGCGGTCTTCGCCGAAGCGGTGATGGTCTTCCCGCTGCGAGCTATGTTCACGGCCGGAATCACGCGGGAGACTTCACCGGCTCGCTGTCCCCCCGCCTGGGGCGCGGCCCAAACGTCTGCCGGGATCGCGATGAGGAACGACAGCAATAGGGCCAGCCCGAAGGCATACGGGGACTTCGTCTTCATCGAGGACTCTCCTGGTGTTACCCGTCCTAGCCGTAAAGCTCCGGCGTTCAGGCCGGGGATATAAGGCTACTTTGTTTTTTCTTCGGTTCGTTCTATTATCCTCGCGCCCAAAGACCTATGGGCGGATAGCCCAAAAGTTAAGCCTCTTCGTTGTCCTCGCCTGAAGTAAAGCGCTGTGCGAGGAACCCACCGAAGAGACCGGACCAACATCCGGCTCCGTAGGAATCCTCTCCCTTTACGGAGAGGAGGATGTCAAAGCCTGTATCTATTGTAGTTACTGGAGAGCCGCGGACCTGTCAACGCCAAATGGGGAGCGGTTTGCCCACTCTCTACATGGTCTTGTGAGCACACGCACCGGCATCGCTCAACTGCAAAGATGTAAAGAGTGCCGCAGCCATATCGTCTTGCTGTTCCCGCGGGCGGGAAAAATTCTCGACCGCAGCGAAGACCCGTCCTAGCAACTGGGTAGGCAAGGCGAACTGCTGGGCGTCGCAAGTCTCTTGCAGCCGTTCGATTCCGAATTGTTCTTCCTTGCGGCCAAATGCATCCGAGATGCCATCCGTCGAGAAGAGCGCCGAATCACCTGCCAGCAATCGCAGGGTCAGCGTCTGGTAGTTCGCCGCGGCGAATAAGCCGGGGGGGATCCCGCAGAGCTTCAGGCTGCGGCAGCCGCTGGCGGAGAGATGAAAGGGCCCGGGCATGCCCGCGCTGGCAATTTGCAGTTCGGGGCTGTGCGCGTTGAAAACCGCATCCTGGATGGCCGTGTACCGCCGGGGCATGCCGCGAATCATCAGCCGCCGGTTCAAAGTCGCAAGCACATCGTGCGGCGAGGTGCCCGTCTGGTGTACGCCGCGCCATGTTCCCACCGCCAGTGCCGCATACAGCGCCGCTGGTAGTCCTCTCCCTGAAACAGCGCCCAGGTGGAGCCCGACGCTCCCGTCGGTCAGCTCGAAATAATCCGGAAAATCGCCGCCCACCGAGGCCACCGGCTGAAATTCGTGCGAGATCATCACCGCGCCGGCGCGCAGCGATTTCGCTGGCAGTATCACGCTATGGATCGCGCGAGCTTCTTCGAGCTCCTCTTCCCTCAGTTTTTCGAGGGCATGCAGTTCGAACGGCGACGCAGTCATGTTCATTCGTCTGTGCGAAGGGGGAGCGTTACACCGGAGAGGGAAATTCGGCGGTAGGCAGAAGTCTAGCAGAGCGTGCGATTCAGGACGAAAAATGGGTGAAGTTGTTTCCTAACGCACCTCGTCGTGCGTTCCGCTTGCCGCGCACGGCGAGCAGGCCCACAATTCTTCCATGCGCTCTCTTGTCGGCGTCTTGGTAGGTGCCGCCCTTCTCTTTGTCGTATATCACTTCTATTTGAAGAGAATGCCGGTCACCGATGAAGGTACGGCTCCGACGCAGGCCATCAGCCTGACGGGCATTCGAAGCGACCTCCTGCAGATCGCCCAGGCGGAACGCGGCTACATCGCCACGAATGGCCATTGCGCTTCTCTCGACGAACTCATCTCCTCCAATTCTCTTTCCATGACCCGCGCCGAGCGCGACGGTTATTCCTACACGCTCGAGTGTTTGGGCGGTGAATTCACCGCCACGGCACGGCATCTGCCAGCGCCGGCGGGCTCCCCCATTCGCTATCCCAATCTCGCCATCGACGCCACCATGAATGTCCACGAAATCGAGTGACACTTCGTCAGGGCACACGACCTCACGCTCCGGTGTCTAAAGTATCGTGGGTCGAATTCGCTCATTGCGACGGGCCCTCCTCGCCCTATTCCTGAGTCTTTGTGTGCTGCTCTGTCTAGCGTTGGTTGTTAGCCGAGTTGAACAACATCTCTATCGCCGCCGTGCCGAACTCCTGTTAGCTGAAATTCAATCACTCGAATTGCGCAAGACACCATGGCATGAGGCGCAGTCTCAATTCCGGCGGTGGGGCCGCGATAGCAAATCGGACGACCAGTGCAATGAACACAAGTGCTCTCTGAAAATAACCCTAGATGAACAGGTGCTCGGCTATCTCTTCAAGAGAAACGTTTTCGTTCGCTTGGACGATTATTTTCGTTGGCGGTTGAAGTTGTCCTATGACATCGGGCCATTTGTTCCTCTAGAGTTGGTCTTGCTTCGAGCCTATATGCGCGTTGGGGGCCGGCCAGCAAGAATTGTCGCCAATGTCGGTATGCGTGATGGAATTGTATGGAGCAAAGGTTTTTCAGTATTCATCGAGACTTACGCGCACGATATCCCCGTTTTTTTTGGAGGCACGTTGGGCAGTTATACGTTGATAGCGGAGACGCGTAGCGTTCCACGATTTGATTTCTACGGATCCAAGTGGATCAGCGCGCAGTTGAGGCTTCACCCGGACTACATGATGGGCCACCCCGGAGGGTGCGAAATTTGCGTGGAGGGATGGGCAAAGTTTACGCCGTACGCTGACTCTTTGGTTGTCCACCGCCTAATGCAATTGGATCTTTCCTGCCTGACCCGATGGCATCCCTGTCTCAATCAAAGCGACATCATGCCTGCCGCATGGACACAGTATCTGGCGGAAAGTCCTCGCGTGGACGAGCTACGGGACCAGCTTGCGTGTACGCCGTCAATCATCGAAATGCTCGGCCGAGATAGTGCCAACATGGTGACGGCCGAGATCCTTGGGTATCACGAAAGCATGGATGAATGGGGTTCCCAACATGTTGGTACCAGAATACGCGTGCTGGAGCGGCTCAAAGGTGCTGCCGATTGGAAGGTTGGTGAAACTCGTGAAGTTTCCGATCTTTCGGGGATCGGAGGTGACAGCACAAGGCTTCCGCCGGGAACGCAATTAGTCTTTTTTGGCGGTTGGGGTCCGCTGAGCATAAGTGGAATGCGAATCGATCCCGGCTACGCTTGCCCCGTTCTCCCAGCTAACGAAACGAACCTGCGCCTTGTCCGCAGCGGAATCGCTCAGGACTACACGGCAAATGACCAAGCAGAGTAGACGCACGGCGCTTCTCGGGAAGCGACCAGTTACCGTTCCTAAATTCCGGGAACTTTTCTCGTTGGCGCCACGTACTTCCTATTGAAAGCGGTTCCCTCAATAAAACGCGCCTCACCGGCGCCTCAAAGAAAGAAGAGCACACCATGGGCGGAGAATTGATTGGATTGGTAGCCGTGATTCTGGGGATGGGAGTCCCTCTCGGCGCGCTGTATACCTATTACCGGGTGCGCAAGCTGCGCGGCGAAGAGCGGCTGGCGGCGATTGCCCGCGGAGTCGACATTCCGATGGAGCCTGAATTGAACCAGGCGGCGCGTTCCCGCCGTGCAGGCATCCTGCTGGTCAGCGGCGCGCTCGGCTACATCGCGACTTTTGGATTGATTGCCAGCATCCAGGCGGATCGTGACATTTGGACGGCTGCCGCGCTCGGCATCATTCCTCTCGCGATTGGTATCGGGTATTTTCTCGATTGGTCGTTCATCCGCCGCGACGCCCGCGCCTGAGAACGCAGAGATTCAGCCGGCGTTCAGAAGAAAAACGCGAATCGGTCCTTACGATTCCCGCGAAGGGCCGGCCCGCATTTCATTTGATTTCGAGCGGTGTAAACGTGTCTCCCTTCTTCACTGCCAGCCGGATCGGCCGCGGCGGGCCTTTTGCCGGAACCGTGACCTCGACCCACAATTCTTCGCCCGGCTGAGGCCGCGATGGATCGATAGGGTGTTCCGGCAAAAAGTACGACACCGGCTCGTTGAGGACTGCAGGCACATCTCCGGTGCGCGCCCTCCATCGCGTAACGCGCAGTCCTGTCGGCGTGGGAGCGGGACTTGCTACCAGGCGACCGTTCTCGGCGTGCAAATATATATCCCGCATCTCGCCCCAGAAATTGCCCAGGTTGCCTTTTGGCAGTTCCGAACCGGCGTAGACTCGATCCGCGTCGACGCGCAATCGCACGCTCAAATACCGGCCGCGAATCGGTAGATCGGGATCATAGGCCACCGTCTGCGCCCAAACGCGCGGAAACCGGGCGCGATCGATTGCATATTTCGCTGCCAGGCTTGCGACAATTGCCAACTGCAGCACCGCCAGGATGATCCCCTTCCGAGACGGACTCATTGCGTTCCTCCCGCGACTCGCGCGACCAGTTGCCGGCGCGTTCGCTCCAGTGCCCATCCACCGAACAAGAACAATACTCCCAGCCCGATCAGGCTCGCCGAGCGGCCCAGCTTATCCATGACGTCCGAGAAATAGAAAATGATCACCGTTAGCGCGAAGCCCGCGACTCCCAGATTGATGCGCTCGCGCCGTCGCTCCAGCAATCCCCAGCCCACCATTCCCAGCGCTCCAACCCCGGCCCAAAAATAGGGGCCGAGTGAATTCCAAGCAAAGACGGAGATGCCTCCGCCGGTGTTCCCATGCGCAGGGCGGAATGTTCCGATCACGAGGACCCACACGGTCACCACTGCGTTTGTCCACCCCGCACTCTTGCGCAGTACAAATCCCAGCGCCAACGGCGCACAGATCGCGATGGCCCAACCTGTGAGGTGCAGCAGAGGCGAAATACCCGCCCGATTCTGCCAGCCCCACCCCCAGGTTTCGCGCTCTTCGACGAACGCGACTACGCTGAGGGGCAACACGGCGAGTCCGCCAACCCAGGCCAACGCCCGCCGCGCCGGAGAATCTTCTCCGCTCGTTCTCGCGCTTAAATAGGTAATCGCGATTAGCAGCAGCCCTTCGGCGAGCAACCGGTTGCTGACGGCAAAACCCTGGGTACGTACTTCCCACTCTCCGGCAAGCCACGCGGGGACAAGCAGTGCCATCAGCGCTGCCTGCGTCCAATGCCGCAAGAGAAGCCAGCCAGCAAGCGCGCCGATGGCCCACATCAGAATCCCGCTCGGCCAGTGTTCCTGCAGATTGAAGATTTGTGCCGTGAGAAAAATTCCCGCGCCAACGCAAACCGTTCCGATGGCGTAGAACGTCGTCGACAGCGCAGGAAACCGTTCCTCTGTCAGAGCCCCGGCGATAGGAAAAATTGCCACGAGGAAAAGGACCAGCGTGAAACGCCAGGCAGGCGAGAGCTCGTCCCAATGCGCGGCGACAAACAGCAAGACGCCGGCGCAGAGCAGCACTCCGCCCAGAGCGACCGCCAGCAGGACTGGCCAGCGCAGGCGTTCGCTCGATCCTTGCGATTCTTCAAACGTTCGAATGCGCGCGGCCGTGCTTGCATCCACAACTCTGGCGGAAATCCAGCGCTCGAGCTGTTTGTCCAGGGGATTAGCCACGTGAAATCCTCCTCTTTGCGAATATTGCTTACGCGCGTACAGCGAGCCTGACATGTGCCTTTAGCGCGAGCCTCGCCGCGCTTACGCGTTCACGGCGTGCGCTTCTGGTCCACCACCAGCACGCCGGCTTCGGCGTAATTCGTCGATGGAACATCGTGAAAAGACACGTGAATATTCTCGCGTTTGGCCCTGCCATCTTCGATCAGCACGGCCGTGACGCGTTCCGCGATTTTCCGTTTTTGCTCCGGCGTCCGGCCCTCCACCCAGGTAATTTGCACGTGCGGCATGTTCACTCCTCCTTAGAACGAGCAACTCCCGAACTCTTGCATGCAAAACGCAGGCATTCTATCCGCCGCCGCGGTTCCCGCAAAGCCTGCCGCGTCCCTGTGCTAGAATTACTTACCCATGCATCCGGCGATTCCTCACCTTATTGAGCTGCAACGCGTTGACCACCAGATCGCCGTTTTGCTCGCGGAACTGGACGGATTTCCGAAACGTATGCGCGAAGCGGAAACCAAACTCGGCAGCGCGCGCGCCGAGGTCGCCTCCGCCAAAGAGGCCCACGCCCAAGCCGTGGCGGAACGCAAGAAGTTCGAATTCGACGGGCAGCAGTGGAAAGACCGCGCGCGCAAATACCGCGATCAAAGCGGAGCCGTGAAAACCAACGAAGCCTACAAAGCATTGCAGCACGAAATCGCCAATGCCGAAGCCGAAGTGGCCAAGGCCGATGACCGCCAGCTCGAAGTGATGATGGGCGCGGAAGAAGTCGAACGCCGGGTAAAAATCGCGGAGTCCAGACTGAAGGAAGCCGAGCAGGCCGTCGCAGCGGAACGAAAAGAAATTCAGCTGCAAGGTGCGGAGAAGAAAAAACAACTGGAAGCCGCCACCGCCGAGCGCGAACGGATCATCGCTCCGGTGCCGGAAGATTTGCGCGAGCTTTACGCGCGCATCGCCAAGCGCCACAACGGCACCGCCATGGCCGAGGCCCGCGACGGGCAGTGCCGTGGTTGCGGCATGCGCGTCCTGCCGCATATCCTCCAGGAACTGCGCACGGAAAACAACGAGGAGGTTTACCGCTGCGAAAGCTGCGGCCTCATCCTCTACACCCTGGAACCAATTCCTATCGCGAGTCCTGCAGTTGGTTCCACCGGCACATCCTCCACGGCTTCGACAAATTCCTGATGCCGCGCCGCCCGCCAACTCCCCGTGGAAAAGGCCTCTTTGGCGAGGCTCCCTCGGAGCCCAAGCCGGCTGCGGCGGCTTATCGCGCAAACATTGACGGCGCCTCTCGCGGCAATCCCGGGCCGGCTGCTTACGGCGTGGCCATCCGCGATGGACGCGGCGAAATCGTCGCCAAGCTGAAGAAATACATCGGCCGCATGACCAACAACGTCGCCGAATACTACGGACTGATCGCGGCGCTAGACTATGCGGAATCGCACGGCGTGCGCGCGATTCGCGTCGAGAGCGATTCCGAGCTACTGGTCAAGCAACTGCGCGGGCAGTACAAAGTGAAGAGCGAGGATCTGCGCCCGCTCTTCGAGCGCGCCCAAAAAATGTCGAAGGCCTTCGATTCCTTCCGCATCGAGCACGTCTATCGTGAGCAGAACCGCGAAGCTGACGTACTCGCCAACGAAGCGCTGGATGAAACGGAAGGAAAGACGCCCGGCGCGACAACAACAAAGAAGATCGAAGCGCCCGGCATCAAAACCGAACCGGCCAGCCCCAAATCCGCACCACCCAGCTCCCAACCCGAACCTCGAAAAATCCAAGCGCGTTTCCGCGGCGGAGTTCTGTATCTCCTGGAAGATGTCGAATTGCCCGACGGGATGGTCGTCGATGTCTCGATTCACCTGCGCCCCAAACCTCCAGCTTAGTTCCGGCGCGCCGCATAGCTCTGCAACCTCTGGACTCATTTCAGTACATAACTCCGGTAAAGGGTATCGCGTTGGGCGGGGAGGAAGCCGGCGTCGGAGATGATGCGGCGGAGTTCGCCTTCGTTGGTGCGGTTCTTCACGCCGGCAGCAAAGACGACGTTTTCTTCGATGAGAATGCTGCCGACGTCGTCGGCACCGAATTGCAAACCGACCTGGCAGACTTTGATTCCGGGCGTGAGCCAGCTTGACTGGATGTGGTCGATGTTGTCGAGATACAGGCGGCTGACGGCCAGCGTCTTCAGGTAATCGACCGCGGTGGCTTCCTGCACTTTTTTTCCGAGGGCGGTATTTTCGGCGGCAAACATCCAGGGAATGAACGCCGTGAAGCCGCCGGTATCTTCCTGAATCCGCCGCAGCCTTTCGAGATGGTTGACGCGATGGCGCAATTCTTCGCCGCAGCCAAACATCATGGTGGCGGTGGTGCGCAGTCCCAGCGAGTGGGCCATGCGGTGCATTTCTTCCCAGTCGTCACTCGTGCACTTCAACCGGGCAATCTTGGCGCGGACTTCATCGTCGAGAATTTCCGCGCCGCCGCCGGGAATGGATTGCAGTCCGGCGTCCATCAGCCGCTGAATTGTTTCGCGGATGCTGATTTCAGAAACTTCCGCGACGCACAGAATTTCGGGTGCCGAAAAGCAATGCAGATGCACTTGCGGATAGCGTGCCTTCAGAGAGCGCAGTAGATTTTCGTAATAGCCGATCTGCAAGTCCGGGTGCAGTCCGCCCTGGAGCAAAATTCCTGTGCCGCCGAGTTCCAGCATTTCGTCGATTTTCTTGTAGATTTCCTCGAACGACAGGATGTAGCCGTCCTTGGCGCCCATGGGGCGATAGAAGGCGCAGAAGGAACAATACTCGGTGCAGAAATTCGTGTAGTTGATGTTGCGGTCGATCTGATAAGTGACGACGCGGGGGTCGTTTTTCTTCAGGCGCATTTGGTGCGCGGCCATGCCGAGACCCACGAGGTCATCGGATTCGAGCATTTCCAGAGCTTGTTGTTTCGTCAGTCCCAAGATAATCCTTTGCGATCTTTCGATTCCATTGTAACCAATGCCTTATTCAATCTCGATGACGCGATTTCGCCGAGACGGGCGCAGCATGTTTCGCCACTACAACTTCACGGCCTCCACTTTCGCCGCGGCGTATTCGAGCGCTTTCGCTGGGGGGATCAGGCCGTATTTTGCGGCATAGGTGAAATACAATTCCAGGCCGCGGCGATTTTCCTCATCCAATGAATAGTCAATGTTGTGGCGCAAGTATGACTCGAGCGTCCGTTGCGACAATTCCAGTTCGCGCGCCGCGGCGAAGCAGATTTCGGTGATGCGCGACAAGCCGAAATCCCGGGAGGCGAGGAAATCGGCGGTCAATTCGGGAGTAGCGATTTCTCGCCTGGAGGCCCAGAGCGCCAGGACGACAGGCAATCCCGTCAAGTTCCGCCATTCGCCGACCACGTCGTAGACGTAGAAGAATTCCGAGCTGGTAATCCCGAGCGTTGCCGCCTGGCATACCGCTTGGCCTTGCGTGCCGGGCCGAGCATCCTTTTCGATCGCCACGGCAATTCGCAGTGCCGGGTCCCCAATCAGGAGCGCCGCGTCTGTTTGGTTCAACATGGCGCCCAAGTCCGGCGGAACTTCAAAGAACTGCGGCGCGATCTTCCACTTTTCCGCGCACAGGATGCGCGTCAGCGTCTGCGTGCTGCGCGAACTGCCGTCCAGCGCGAAGCTCTTCACCTGATCGATGGGCTTCTTGGCAATGATCAACAGGCTTCGCACCTGCTGTTTCGAGGCAATGGCCATGTCCGGCAGGATCACCAAATCATCGATACGCTGGTATTCGATGGCCGGGATAATCGCCACGTCCGCCTGGCCGGTTCGCAACTGTTCGGCGCACTGCGAGGGCACGGTGAAGGACAAATCGTACTTGCCGCGTAGCGGGCCGCTGGTGAAGCCCCAGACGAGCGGCGCGGTGTTCAGGTATTGAACGATGGAGATGCGAAGTTTGGTCACGGTCGGGCTCGTTTAACCCTTAGTATAGCAGACGCGAATTTCCCGCACGGTAGACATCATCTGTTATAAACGTTTCATCGCCTTTGGAGGGTTTGAATATGTCGAAGCTTTCGGGCTGGTTTTTCCCCATTCTCATGGTTTCTGCGGCGTCCGGTGTAGCGGCTGCTCGGCCCGAAACGCCGCAAACGTCCACGATCGCTGAGAAAACCGCGGGCGCCCAGAAACTTCCTGGTTATTTCAACCTTTACTGGGATGCAAAGCAGGGGAAGCTCTGGCTCGAAATCGACAAATGGAGCAGCGAATTTCTGTACCAGAGCGGGCTTCCGGCGGGGATCGGTTCGAATGATATTGGGCTGGACCGTGGGCAGCTTGGCGCGACGCGCATCGTGCGCTTTGAGCGCAGCGGCCCGAAGGTCCTGTTCATTCAGGAAAACCTTGATTACCGGGCGGTGAGCGATGACCCCGACGAAAAGCGGGCGGTGCACGACTCCTTTGCGGAGTCCGTGTTGTGGGGCTTCAAGGTGGAGGCGGAGGAAAGGGACCACGCGCTGGTGGACGCCACGGATTTTTTTCTGCGCGATGCCCATGGCATTCCCGCAACGCTGCACCGGACGAAGCAGGGCACTTATCATTTGGATGCGTCGCGCTGCGCCATCTATCTTCCGCAGACGAAGAATTTTCCGCTGAATACGGAAGTGGAGGCCACACTCACGTTTGCGGGAGAGGAACCGGGCCGGTGGGTCCGTGATGTGACGCCTTCTCCCGAATCGATCACGGTGCGCGAGCATCACTCGTTCGTGCAGCTTCCGCCGCCGGGGTACAAGACGCGCGCCTACGATCCGCGGGCGAGTTTTTTCGGCATTGGCTACATGGATTACGCCACGCCCATTAGCGAACCGATCGTGAAGCGCTTTATCGCGCGGCACCGGCTGGAGAAAAAAGATCCGAAGGCGGCGGTCAGCGAGGCGGTGCAGCCGATCGTGTACTACCTGGATCGCGGAGCGCCGGAGCCGATTCGCTCCGCGCTGCTCGAAGGCGCGCGGTGGTGGAATCAGGCGTTTGAGGCCGCTGGCTACAAAAACGCTTTTCGAGTGGAGCTCCTGCCGGAAGGCGCGGACCTGATGGACCTGCGGTACAACGTGATTCAGTGGGTGCACCGCGCGACGCGCGGGTGGTCGTATGGCGCGGCGGTAATTGATCCGCGCACGGGCGAAATCATCAAGGGGCACGTGACGCTGGGGTCGCTGCGCGTGCGGCAGGATTATCTGATTGCGGAAAGTCTCCTGGCGCCCTACGAGAAGGGCAAACCGGTCTCGCCGAAGATGCAGGAGATGGCGCTGGCGCGGCTGAGGCAGCTTGCGGCACATGAAGTCGGGCACACCCTGGGCCTGATGCACAATTATTCCGCGAGCACGGTCAACCGTTCTTCCGTAATGGATTACCCGCCGCCGTACGTGAAACTCGCGGCGGACGGCACGCCGGACGTTTCTTCGGCTTACGCGACGGGAATCGGCGAGTGGGACAAAGT
>QHZB01000462.1 GCA_003224525.1 Acidobacteriota bacterium
CGCGAGCATTTTTACGGTTGTGCTTTTGCCCGATCCGTTTGGCCCGAGACAGCCGAGCACTTCCCCCGGCTGAATGCAGAAGCTGATGTCCGCTACGGCGCGCGCGGCTCCGTAGTATTTTGCCAGTTGCCGTGCCTCAAGCATACGAACCCTGCCGAATTGGAACCGAAACCCGCAATCAGTTTCAACGAAAACCCGCGAGTGACTTGCTCTCACTCATATCGCAACGCAACCATGGGATCGACGCGCATCGCGCGCATGGCAGGCACAAAAATCGCTGCGATGGCAATAAATGCCAGTAATACGGCGACGCAAACGAAACTCATTGGATCATAGGGACCAACTTCAAACAGCAAACTTCGAAGCACGTGAGCAGTGGACAGAGCTGCTACCAGCCCAATGCCACCTCCCAGAAAGACCAGCCGCAGTCCCTCGAGCATGATTAAGCGCAGTACGTCGATTCGGGTAGCCCCCAATGCTGTTCGGATTCCGATTTCGTGAGTGCGTCGCGTGGCAGTGTACGCAGTGGCGCCATATAGGCCGATGGAAGCCATGAGCAGCCCTGTGGCAGCAAAAAAGCCAAGCAGGGCCGTCTCAAAACGCGGGCGGGCAGCAAGCATGCTGATCTCAGCTTGCATACTGTGCAGTTCGATCGGTATCAAAGGATCGATCTCCTCAACCCGTTGGCGGATCCATGGTGCAGCGCTTTTTGTGGACAACGCACTTCGGATAACTAGCGTCCCAGTGTAGGTATTTCGATCCGTCCACTCGTCCGGAATTGCTCCGAGCAAAGTGTCGTACTCAGGTAGAGTGTGCTGGGTTAATCCATCGTTCCGCACGTCGGCCGCGATGCCGATGACACGATAAGAAGGTCCATCCTTCTCTGGGCGAATCTGCTGGCCGAGCGGGTCTTGATCCGGGAACATCAACGCGGCCAGTTTTTGGTTTATGACCATCAGGTGCTCGGTAGATTTAGCGTCCGCATCGGAAAATCCTCGACCCCGAACGATGCGTATACCCAGAGCGTTGAAATAGTCTGTCGTAACAGCTCGTGCACTGACAATATCTTCAGATGAAAGCGGCGGCTTTCCCGCAATCGCCATTGAGGAGTACCAATAACGCGTGCCCTTCGGTGGCAGCGAATCCGTCATCGCGACAGAAGTGACTCCCGGAATGCCACGCAGAGCAGCAATGGCACGGCGAAAGAAATCGATGCGCTTTTCAGGCGTATCGTAGTGACGGGGCGATAGTGACGCGGATACGGTAAGAACATGATTTGAGTTAACACCCAAATCCTGCCGATCGATATTGTTCAGGCTTCGCAAAAGAAGAACTGCACCGGATAATAAAACAGCGCTGGATGCGATCTGCGCAACGACGAGAATTCGGCGAAGCTTAGGCCGATTGCTGGGCTGCGCCGATCTCGCGGCAATCCCAACGGAGCGCAGCCCCAAGACTGGCAACAAACCGCACGCGATTCCGCAGGCGACAGCTACTACCAGCGTTGCCACAAGAATACGCAAATCGAGCGTGGCTTTTCGCAGGAATGACAAGCCGTCTGGTGCGAGCGCAATGAAGGTCCGGAGTAACGCTTCTGCCAAAATGCAGCCAACCACGGCGCTCACAAGAGACACGAGCAGTCCCTCGGTAAGCGTTTGACGTAAGATCCGCCTCTTTCCAGCGCCCAATGCGGCGCGGATTGCGAATTCCTGCTCACGTGCGGCTGTGCGCGCAAGAAACAGGCTGCCCGCGTTCGCACAACACACGAGCAACACGACTACTACCGCACCGAGCATAATCCAGGCTACGGGGAGCACGTCGTGCATTTGACGATCGCGCAAAGAGCGCACCACGAGGTGGATATCGCTGCGCATTTGAGGGGGAGCGGATCGGAGGCTTTGCTCAAATAATGGCTGCAAAGAGGCATCGGCTTGAGTTGCTGTAATTCCGGACTTGAGGCGAGCGAAAACTCGCATGTTTTCTGGCACTGAGCCGGCACGCACAGCAGAGACATCGACCTGCTTGGGAAGCAACAAATCAGTCGGTTGCGCAGATGGCATTTCAAAATCCTGGGGGAGGACTGCTTTTACCTGTGCCTTGCCACCATCAATTTCTATGACCTGGTTAACGATTGAGGGCTGTTCGTTATAACGGCTCTTCCAGAGCTCGTACGACAACATCACGGTCAGCGGCGCGTCAGGAAGCATATCGTCAGCTGTGAAGTTGCT
>QHZB01000463.1 GCA_003224525.1 Acidobacteriota bacterium
GCGATGGAGGTTGTCCTCGATCTGGCGCTCCAGGTGATACTGGAATTCCTCGTCGAGTTCCAGATCGACTTGCGGTCTGCGGAATAGGGAGCGAACAGCTAGGCGAATCTGCGTTAGCCAACGTGACATCGTTGCTCCCCGTTTAAACCGCCCGAACCAAAGCAGAAATGGCCGCCGACAGCCGTTCCCAGTTCTCTGCTTCGTCAGCTAGCGCTTTGCGCCCAGCGCGCGTGAGCGAGTAATACTTTGCGCGGCGGTTTGTTTCTGAGAGTTTCCACTCCGACTTGATCCAGCCCTGTTGTTCCAGCTTGTGCAGTGAGGGGTAAAGAGCGCTCTGCCCGACGCGCAACACCTCACCCGAAATCTGCCGGATCCGCTGCGCGATGGCCCAGCCGTGCATCGGCTCCAGCGCCACGGTTTTCAGGATCAAAAGGTCCAAGGTCCCCTGGACAAGGTCCTTCGGCTTGGTCACGGTCGCTTACCTCAGTTACTGACACGAGTATAGACCAAACGTCCGTCGTTTGGTTAGCGTTTTACGCGACCGGCTGGGCCAGTCGACCGATTTTCACTGCGTTGAGTAGGTCCAATACGTCTGCTGATTATCACGAAGGGTCCACCCGTCATAGAATCCCACAGGCTGTTCTCCCTTCTCTCCCATCATCCAGAGGTGCTTCGCCATGTCAGATGACTCCAAGGGCATCCAGGTCGCCATAGTGTTAATTTCCTCCTGCGCGTGTCCGCAGAAGACGGCATGGTGGTCATGGCCTGGCTGCGTGCG